>NZ_JBEXLS010000002.1:236764-686660 GCF_040610055.1 Streptomyces sp. NPDC004539
ACGCCCCCCAGGGCCTCTTCCGCCGTGCCCGAGCCCCTGCTCGCTGCAACCCTGCGCCTCGACCCGGCTCGCTGCTCCGGGTATCTGCACTCCGCCCCCCAGGGCCTCTTCCGCCGTGCCCGAGCCCCTGCTCGCTGCAACCCTGCGCCTCGACCCGGCTCGCTGCTCCGGGTATCTGCACTCCGCCCTCCACGGCCTCTTCCGCCGTGCCCGAGCCCCTGCTCGCTGCAACCCCGTACCTCGCCCCCTCCGCCGCCCGAGCCCCTTCGGCCTCCGTGTCCTGCCCGCCCCCTAAGCCCTGCTCACCGCCCCCGCGGCCTTGCCCGTCGGCTCCTCCGCCCCGCTCGGGGCGTCCGCGTCCGTGGTGTGTGTCCTCTCGGCGCCGCCCGGTGCTTCAGCGGTGTTGTTCTCGGCCCCCCGGACCCCGTCCGCTGCGCCCGCGCTCTCGCCGCCCCCGTTCGAGCCCTCCGCCCCCTCGCCCCCCGCCAGGTTCGGCAGCAGGCTGCACAGGGCGTTGACCTCGGCCGGGCCCATGACCTCGGCCAGGGCGGCGCGGACGGTTTCCGCGAGGCTGCGGGACGTTTCGTGGAGGAGGGTGCGGGCCTTGTCCGTGAGCAGGACGGTGATGCCTCGCTTGTCGCCGCAGACGGAGCCCCGGGTGACGAGACCGGAGTGCTGGAGGCAGGCGATCTGGTAGGTGAGGCGGGTCTTGGGGCGGCCGAGGAGTTCGGCGATACGGGTCATACGGAGGCCGTCCGGCTGGTCCGCGAGCAGGCACAGGACCAGGAACTCGTCGTGCGAGACGTCCAGCCGCTCCTTCACCAGCGTGTGCAGCCGCTGCTCCACCGCCCCGGTCGCCGCCAGCAGCAGCATCCAGCCCCGCAGCTCACGCGGGAGCGTCCCGTCCCCGCCCGACGCGGGGCATTGGGGCTGGTGGGCGGGGGGTGCGTCGCGGTCGGCCATGACTTCGAGTGTATCGGCGGGCCGCATTTTCCCCGAGGGGGTTGTTCAGATTTGGATTACTGGGTAGCGTGGCCTCGTCCAAATTTGGATGACTTGGCCTACCTGGAGTTGTGAACCATGACCGTCGCCGTCGAAACAGGGCTCTGGCAGCTCGACCGGACCGCTTCCACCGTCGCCCTGAAGCACAAGACGATGTGGGGTCTGGTCACCGTGAAGGGCGTCTTCTCCGGCGTCGCCGGCAGCGGCGAGGTCGGCGAGGGCGGCACCGCCACCGGCGTCCTCTCCGTGGACGCCTCCTCCATCGACACGAAGAACGCCAAGCGGGACGTCCACCTCCGCTCGGCCGACTTCTTCGACACCGACAACCACCCGGAGATCACCTACGCGGTCCGCACGGCGGAACTCCGCGGCGCCGACTCCGTACACGTCACCGGCCAGCTCACCGTCCGCGGCATCAGCCGCCCGCACTCCTTCACCGCGGGCCTGGCCGACGCGAGCGCCGACGCGGCCACCCTGAACGCCGAATTCACCATCGACCGCAAGGACTTCGGCCTCGACTGGAACCAGCTGGGCATGATGAAGGACATCACGACGATCACGGCCGTCCTGCGCTTCGTCCGCTCCAAGGGCTGACCCCACGGCCTGACGGCCCGTCAACTCCGGCGCGGCAGCGGCAACTTCGCCTGGATGTCCTGACTGGACAGCGTCTGCGGATCACCCGTGAACGCCCGCAGCCGAATCCGCGGCTCCGCACTCCTCGGGGGAAGCGTGAACTCCCCCCGAGGAGGCCGCAGTTCGTACCGCCCCGCCCCGCCCCCGGCCAGCCGCGCGGGCCCGGCCAGCACCGTCCAGTACTCCGGCATCCCCTGCCCCGTCGAGACGGTGAAGTGCGGTACGAGGGCGGCGCGTCCGGTGTTGCGGACGTCCACCGTCAGCCGGCTCAGCGTCCGCGCGGAGGCGAGCCGCACCGACGCGACCGACATCCGCAGCGGAGGCGCCCCGGTCGCCGCCAGGGCCGTACTCACGAGCGCGGGGAGCAGGAGCAGGGCGGCGAGCGGGCGGCGGGCCGGGACCCTCGGCTGCCAGGCGCGCGCGAACTCCGGGAGGGGCGCGGTCAGCGCGGAGAGCAGCCACAGCGGCGTCATCATCAGGTAGTAGCCGTCCTGCGAGCGCGTCGCGACGAAGAACGCGAGCCACGGCAGGACCGTCGCGGCGGGGCCGAGCCGCCGCACGAACAGGACGTACAGCGCGAGCAGACCCGCCGCCAGCAGTACGCTCGCGTGCGAGTACCAGTCCAGCCGGTCACTGCCGTCCGTCAGGTAGAGCGAGATCCCGACGAGACCCTGCCCGTGCACCACCGCCCCCTGCGTCAGCGGCAGCGCGATACCCGCCGCCCAGGTACGGGGCTCGTGGACGACGAAGTAGACGTTGATCACCAGCCAGGTCCCGACGACGACGCCGAGCAGCCGCAGCACCACCCGCCCCGCCTCCCGCGCCCCCAGCTCCCCGCGCCGCACCGCGTACACCCCCGCCAGCAGGAACGGCGTGACGAACCAGGGGAGTTGCTGCGCCGCGCAGGCCGCGCCCAGACAGACCGCGCGGGCGACACCGGGGGCACCGAGCCGTCCGCCCCGGCCGATCCGGGGCCAGCCGAGGACCACCGGCATCAGCAGGGCCAGGGCGAGGATCGCCGGGTAGCCCTGCCGCCCGTACATCGGCAGGAACCCGAAACCGAGGCACAGCATCGTCAGCGCCGGGCGCCAGGGGAGAGGCAGCAGCCGCCGGACCACGACCGTCGAGACGACCAGCGCTGTCGTCGCCATCGCCGTCGCGGGGGCGCCGCCGTGGTGGAGCCACAGGAACGGGACGGTCAGGAGCGGGGCGAGCGGGGGATAGCCGTACGTGTAGTCGTAGCCGCCGTGGACCGTCTGCGTCAGGGCGATGCCCGGCTTGAAGAGCTGTGGCCAGGGCTGCCCGTAGACCGCGTGGCCCGCGAGGAGTTCACGGGCGGCCTTCGTGGTGAGGACGGCCTCGTCGCCGCCCTGATGGGAGACCAGCCAGCCGGCCGTGACCAGGATCACCGCGGTGATCAGGACGGCCAGGTCGACGCGGGCGAGGAGGCGCCGGGTGCGGGCGGTCAGGGCCGTCACGCCGGACAGCAGGATCGCGGCGTAGCAGACCGAGATCGCGGCGGCGAGGGGCGGGTGGTGCGAGGCGGCCTGCGCCCAGACGTCCCGGGTGCCGATGAAGAGGCTCGCGGTGGAGAGGAGGGTGAGGACGCGGTGCCACTGCGCGGGGGGCTCGCCGGGGCCGGGGCTTTCGGGTTCCGGGCTTTCGGGCTCTGGGGTTTCCGGGCCGGTGGACACCGCCGACTGTGTCCACCGGCCCGATGTCACCGGCGGTGTCTCTGCCAAGTGCACGGAACGGGACGTTATGCGCCGGCGTTGAACCGGGGGGTGCCGGCGGTGAAGAGTCCGGTGTGAGCGGGGTGAGAACGGTGTCCGTGCGGTCGCCGTACGTGTCGCTGTTGGGCCGAACGGGTGACATGGCGTAAGAATTGGCTGGTGCAGGATGGAACGCGAGTCATTTCGGGGGGTGTCCGGTGAGCCGATACGACGTCACCGATGAGCAGTGGGAAGGGCTCGCCCAGGTCGTGCCGCTGAGAGGCCGCGACGCGTGGCCCTCCGCGGTCGGCCACCGCGCCCTGCCCGAACCGGACACCGAGGCCCGGCGCCGCTTCGTCGTCCTGCGCGTCAACGTCTTCGCCGACGCCCGCGAGGTCGCCGAGACCTTGATGGCCGGCATCCCCGTCCTCCTCGACCTCACCGGCGCGGAGACGGAGGTCGCCAAACGCGTCCTCGACTTCTCCACCGGCGTCGTCTTCGGCCTGGCCAGCGGCATGCACCGCGTCGACCGCAACGTCTTCCTGCTGACGCCGCCGGGGACCGAGGTCAGCGGGATCATGGAGGGGGCGGGGGTCTAGGGGGGGCGAGGCCGCTCGGCGTTCTGCTCTCGACCGCCGTGTCCGTACCCGTCTTCCCGGTGGTCCGCTTCGACGTGGTGGCGTCGGCTTCCGCCGAGGTGCTCGCCTCGTCGGCGTACGTCCCCGGCCGGACAAGCCGACAGTCGCACCATCGGCGGTTTCGGTCAGACGCGTTGACCGGATTCCGGCGGGACGGTCGCTCGATCGGGGGAACGTCGCTCCGGCGGAACGGTTCGCCCGGCCGCCGTGCTTCTACGGTCCCGACATGACCGTGTCCCGCCCTCCCCGCGATCCGCAGTCGCGGCAGACGGCCGCCCAGCCCCCGCGCGCACCGCGCGTCCCGCCGCCCCGTGGGCGTGGCGCGGCGGAAACCGTGGAGCCCGTCGAGGCATCCGGTGTCCGCCCCCAGCGGCCCTGTCTCACCGAGTTGCGGCTGTCGGCGTTCGCGGGACACCGGCGCGGGATGTACGAACTGGGGCCGGTGACGTTGTTCAGCGGGCGCAGCGGGAGCGGGAAGAGCAGCGCGCTGCGGGCGTACGGGGCGCTGTCGAGGCTCGGCGGCGGGGGCGTGGTGCGGGAGGTGTTCGACGACGTGGGGGCGTGCGTGCCGGTGTGGGCGCGGGCGGACGGGGAGGGGAGGCGGGGGTTTCGGATCGGGTGCACGGCGGACGGCCCCGAGGGGCCGGTCTCCCTCGACGTCGCCGTACAGGCGGAGCCTCGGATGCGGATCGTGGGGGAGCGGCTGAGCGCGGGCGGCGCGGTGCTGCTGGAGACGGCGCTGCGGGACCCGAGCCGGCCGTACGTCGACGCCGCCTGGTACACCGGCGGCTCGCCGACCGTCGTGCGCGCGCCCTTCCCCGACGACCAACTCGGCACCGCCATACTCCCGTTACGCGTCTCGGGCCGTACCGACGGGCAGCGGCGCGTGCTGGGCGCCGCCGAGCAGATGGTCGTCGCGCTGCGCTCCGTGTTCTTCTGCGACCCCCGCCCCGACGCGATGCGCGAACCCGTCCTGCCCGGCTCCGGCCGCCTGCGCACCGGCTGCGACAACGTCGCCGACGTCGTCTTCCGCACCCGCGCCGAGTGCGCCGTCCGCCATGCCGCGCTGGTCGCCGCCGTGGCCGCCGGGTGCGCGGGCCCCGTCGTCGACCTGCGCGCCGAGGCGCTGACGGACGGCCGCCTGCACGCCGTGCTCGACCGGGGCGGCGGTACGACGGCGCTGCTGCGCCTCGGTGACGGCGAACTGCGCCACCTCGCCCTCGCGCTCGTCCTGCTCACCGGGCCCGGCGTCCTCACGGTCGACGCGCCACGTGAAGTCCCCAGCGCCCTGGGCGCGTTGACGGTGCTCGCCGACAACTTCGACTCCCACCTCGACCCGCACCAGCGCCGCGCCCTCCTCGAACTCGCCGTCCTGATGGCCGATCGCGGGCACATCCGCCTCATCGGCACCTCCCCAGACGCCCGTTGGGCGGTCGGGGCGCCCGGTGTCACGGTGGTACACCTTGACCCGTGACAGGACAGACCACCCCGCCCGATCTGCCGGAACTCCAGCGCAGGCTGGCCGAGTTCGCCGCCGCGCGCGACTGGCAGCCGTTCCACACGCCCAAGAACCTCGTCGCCGCGCTCAGCGTGGAGGCGTCCGAACTCGTGGAGATCTTCCAGTGGCTGACCCCTGAGGAGTCGGCCCGGGTGATGTCCGATCCGGACGCCGCCCACCGGGTACGGGACGAGGTCGCCGACGTGCTCGCCTATCTGCTCCAACTCTGCGAGGTCCTCGGTGTCGACCCGCTCGCCGCGCTGGCGGCGAAGATCGAGCGCAACGAGCGGCGGTTCCCGGTGGAGGGGCGCGGGCCGGAAGCGGAATGAGGAACAGGTGGGAATGATCACGTCCGGTATCGCTCTGAGTAATCGTTCAATCGTCCGAAACCGATTTGTTGTCCACAGATTTCCGCCTTCCTCTGGCTTTTCGTCTCACGGTCCCTCACTCTGGGTAGTGGACAAGGGAGTTGAGACGGGCGCGTGAGGAACGGGCCCGGGACGGACGGGGGTGGCGCATGGACGCGGTGCGGCTCATCCTGGCGAGCCGGTGGGCTCTGGCGCAGGGCGGTGACGGCGCCGAGCTGCTCGCGGAGGTGTGGCAGGCGCAGGCGCTCGCGCAGGCGATCGGCAGCCGCCTCGCGGTCTCCGGCCCCCCGGAGTTACGCGGCGAGGCCCTCGGGCTGACGGAGCTGGCGGGCCGGGGCTGCGGGGTCCTCGACGCGCCGGATCTCGCGCCGGAGTCCCTGCGCGCCGCCCAGCTCACCGACCTCGACGACGCCCGCCAGGCCCTCCTGTGCCTCGGCGGCCTCCTCGGCGAGGTCGGCATCGCCCTCGTCGGCCTCGCCTCCACCGCGCCGGACCAGACGACGTACTGGCAGTGCATGGAGGCCATCGACGCCGCCGACGAGTCCAGAGACCGGGTCCTGGAGATGCTGCGCAAGCTGGCGGCCAGGGAGGAGGCGTTGCCGGAGAGGTGAGGGGGGCTCTTGAGCGAAGCCGGCCGGCCTTGCTCACGCCGGTCGCCGATCCCAGCCCGTCCGGCGATCGAGGACGAGGCCCGTTCAGGGCCGGACGGGGGGCTGGGGGCGGGACCCCCAGGGGACGCCGGCGTGTGGCCGGCCTCGGTCGGTTCGGCCGGGCTCAGCCGGCCTCGTGTTCCTCGCCCGCCCCCCGCGAAGAACTCCCGGTCGACTGAAGATCCGCGTCCAGGGCGGACAGATCCGCGTTCAGTGACGCCATCAGCTCCTCCATCTGCTGGAGCAACCCCTTCGGCTGCCCGGCGGAGCCCATTTCCTCGGTCATGACGGCCTCCTCGGCCCCCGGCCTCACAGGGGAGGCCACTCGGGTGACGTCCCGGCGTCGACCTGCCGGGCACGGGTGCCGGGCGGTCCGGCTCCGACGTCCCAACGATCATCGAGGGGGCCGGTCACTGCCCCGCGCGGCTCCCCGCGCCCGGCACCGGCGTTTTTCACCCGACAGGGGACGCGCGGGCCCCGGGGGAGAGGTGAGGTTGACGGTCGTACGGATGTACGGGATGCGAGCATGGCCTCATGGATCTCCGTATCTTCACCGAGCCCCAGCAGGGCGCGAGCTACGACACCCTCCTCACCGTCGCGAAGGCGACCGAAGACCTCGGCTTCGACGCGTTCTTCCGCTCCGATCACTATCTGAAGATGGGTGACGGCGACGGCCTCCCCGGCCCCACCGACGCCTGGCTGACCCTCGCCGGCCTCGCCCGTGAGACGAAGCGCATCCGCCTCGGCACCCTGATGACCGCCGCCACCTTCCGCCTCCCCGGCGTCCTCGCCATCCAGGTCGCGCAGGTCGACCAGATGTCCGGCGGCCGGGTCGAACTCGGCCTCGGCGCGGGCTGGTTCGAGGCGGAGCACCAGGCGTACGGCATCCCCTTCCCGGCGGAGAAGTTCGGCCGCCTGGAGGAGCAGCTGGAGATCGTCACCGGCCTGTGGAGCACCCCGGCCGGCGAGACGTACGACTTCAAGGGCGCCCACTACACGCTGACCGACTCGCCCGCCCTCCCCAAGCCCGCCCAGGCCAAGATCCCGGTCCTGATCGGCGGCGGCGGCCCCAAGCGCACCCCGCGTCTGACGGCCCGCTACGCCGACGAGTTCAACATGCCGTTCGCCTCCGTCGAGGACACGGAGAAGCAGTTCGGCCGGGTCCGCGCGGCCGTCGAGGAGGCGGGCCGCCCGGCGGACGCGCTCACCTACTCCAACGCCCTCGTCGTCTGCGTCGGCAAGGACGACGCGGAGGTGGCCCGCCGCGCCGCCGCGATCGGCCGTGAGGTGGACGAGCTGAAGGAGAACGGCCTCGCGGGTTCCCCGGCGGAGGTCGTCGAGAAGATCGGCCGGTACGCGGAGATCGGCGCCACCCGCTTCTACCTCCAGATCCTCGACCTCGCGGACCTCGACCACCTGGAGCTGATCTCCGGCCAGGTGCAGTCGCAGCTCGCGTGACCCGGCAGCACCTCTGACCCGGCGGTACCTGTGACAGCTCTGTGACCGGAGCTGTGGCCTCCGCCACAGCCCGTGATCACGCCGCCTGATGGGGTGGCCCGATGCGCAGACACCTCCTCCTGGCCCCGGCGGTCGCCGCCCTCCTCACCGTCACCGCGTGCGGCACCGAGGGGACGGCGGACGCCGGGGCCGGAGGCGGCAGCACCCCCGCGCCGTCCGCCTCCCCGGTCACCGACCCCGGCATCGACGGCGCCCGCGTCACCTCCGTGACCCTCCCGGCCGCCCCGTCCCCCCGTGCCGACGACGACTACGTGGTCAGGCCGGACAGCCTGGCCCGGCTCACCGCCGCCTACGAGATCGTCAACAAGGACACCGAGGCGATGACGTACACCGTCACGATCTCCTTCCGGTCCTCCTCGGGCGGCGCGATGAGCAACCAGAAGGTGCCCGCGCGCTCGGTCCCGCCGGGGAAGACGGTCACCGGGAACCTGGAACTCCTCGCCGGGCCCGGCTCCGGCGGGGCGACCACGGCGAAGGTCGTCAAGGTCGACAAGATCCCCACCGCCGAGGCCCCCTCGGAAGGCGGCGCCTGTCCGCCGTCCGGTGTCCGCGTGTACGCCGACGAGGGTGACGCGGCGATGGGCCTCAGGGTCGTCGGCATCCATCTGGTGAACTGCGGCACCACCCCCTACTCCCTGGACGGATTCCCGGAGTTGACCCTCCTGGACGAGGAGCGCGAACCCGTCGACGGCGTCCAGATCCTCAAGGGGACGAGCGGGATCTCCAGCGCCGTCGGCGGCGGCGACACCCCCGAACCGCTCACCCTGAAGCCGGGCGCGAAGGCACGGGCCACGCTCGCCTGGCGCAACACCACCGAGTTCGGCACGGCGGTGAACGTCCCGTACGTCCGCGTCCGCGCCAAGTCCGGCGCCGCCCCCGTGACGATCTCCCCCGGCCTCGACCTCGGCACCACCGGGAAACTCGGCGTCAGCCCCTGGCGCACGGCCGCGGAATGACCGGAGCCGGATATCCAAAGGCGCCGGTCACAGCTGGTGTGCGAGAGTTGCGCGATTACCCGTACCGACCCGGCCGGAGAGGCCCATGTTCCTGACCATCACCACCACCGGCACCCCCGAACGCCCTGCGACCGACCTCGGCTACCTGCTGCACAAGCATCCCGACAAATCGCAGACGTTCTCCACCTCCTACGGCACGGCGCACGTCCTCTACCCCGAGGCCGGCCCCGATCGCTGCACGGCGGCGCTCCTGCTGGAGGTGGACGCGGTGGCACTGGTCCGGCGCGGCAAGGGCAAGGGCCGGGGCGGCGCCCCGGACGCGGCACTCGCGCAGTACGTCAACGACCGCCCGTACGCGGCCAGTTCACTCCTCGCGGTGGCCATCGGCGCCGTGTTCTCCAGCGCGATGAAGGGCACCTGCCAGGCCCGCCCCGAACTCCCGGGCGAGAAGCGCCCGTTGCGCGTCGAGGTACCGGCACTGCCCGCGCGCGGCGGCCCCGGACTCGTCCGTGAACTGTTCGAGCCGCTCGGCTGGACCGTCACCGCCGAACCCGTCGCACTGGACCCGGAGTTCCCCGAGTGGGGCGACTCGCGGTACGTCCGGCTCGTCCTGGAGTCCGAGGGGTCGACGCTCTCGGAGGCGCTGCGTCACCTGTACGTCCTGCTGCCGGTCCTCGACGACGCGAAGCACTACTGGGTCACCCCCGAAGAGGTCGACAAGCTGCTGCGTGCCGGTGAGGGCTGGCTGGCCGAGCACCCCGAGCAGAAACTCATCACCAGCCGCTATCTGTCCCGCCGTTGGTCGCTGACCCGGCAGGCCCTGGAGCGCCTCGAACTGGTGCGGCTCGCCGAGACGGACGACAGCGAGGTCGAGGAGATCGACAACGCGGTCGAGTCGGAGGCCGAGACGGAGGAGAAGCCGACCCCGCTCGTCGTCCAGCGCCGTGAGGCGATCCTCGCCGCCCTGCGCGGTGCCGGGGCCGCCCGGGTCCTCGACCTCGGCTGCGGCCAGGGCGAGTTGGTGAAGGAGCTGCTCAAGGACGTCCGGTTCACGGAGATCGTCGGCCTCGACGTGTCGGTGCGCGCGCTGACCATCGCCGCCCGCCGCCTCAAGCTGGACCGCATGGGCGAACGCCAGTCCTCCCGGGTCACGTTGCGCCAGGGCTCGCTGGCCTACACCGACAAACAGCTCAAGGGGTACGACGCGGCCGTGCTCAGCGAGGTGATCGAACACCTCGACCTGCCGCGCCTGCCCGCCCTGGAGTACGCGGTGTTCGGCGCGGCCCGCCCCCGCACGGTCGTCGTGACCACCCCGAACGTCGAGTACAACGTCCGCTGGGAGTCCCTCCCCGCCGGACATGTCCGGCACGGCGACCACCGCTTCGAGTGGACCCGCGAGGAGTTCCGCGCCTGGGCCCACAAGGTCGCCGGACTCCACGGCTACGACGTCGAGTTCACCCCCGTCGGACCCGACGACCCCGAGGTCGGACCGCCGACCCAGATGGCGACGTTCACCCAGAGCACCCAGAGCACCCAGAGCACCGAGAAGACCGAGAAGGAGGCGACGGCGGCATGACCGAGCAGCAGCACAGCAAGGGGCGCGAACTCCCCGTCACCGACCTCTCCCTCGTCGTCCTCGTCGGCGCCTCCGGCTCCGGCAAGTCCACCTTCGCGGCACGGCACTTCAAGCCCACCGAGGTCATCTCCTCCGACTTCTGCCGGGGCCTGGTCTCGGACGACGAGAACGACCAGAGCGCCAGCCGGGACGCCTTCGACGTCCTGCACTACATCGCCGGCAAGCGGCTCGCGGCCGGCCGCCGCACGGTCGTCGACGCGACCAGCGTGCAGACCGAGTCCCGCCGTCAACTCGTCCAGCTGGCACGGAAGTACGACGTCCTGCCGATCGCGATCGTCCTCGACGTCCCGGAGGAGGTGTGCGCCGAGCGCAACGCGGCCCGCACCGACCGGGCCGACATGCCGCGCCGGGTCATCAAGCGGCACGTCGGTGAACTCCGGCGCTCCCTCAGGGGGTTGGAGCGCGAGGGCTTCCGCAAGGTGCACGTCCTGCGCGGACCGGCGGAGATCGACGCCGCGACCGTACGCACCGAGAAGCGGTTCAACGACCTCACGCATCTCACCGGGCCGTTCGACATCGTCGGGGACATCCACGGGTGCGGGAGCGAACTGGAGTCGCTGCTCGGGAAGTTGGGGTACGTCGACGGGGTGCACCCCGAGGGGCGTACCGCCGTGTTCGTCGGGGACCTCGTCGACCGGGGGCCGGACAGCCCGGGGGTGCTGCGGCGCGTCATGTCGATGGTGAAGTCCGGGAACGCGCTGTGCGTGCCGGGCAACCACGAGAACAAGTACGGGCGCTACCTGAAGGGCCGCAACGTCCAGCACACGCACGGACTCGCCGAGACCATCGAGCAGATGGACGGCGAGAGCGAGGAATTCGTCGCGGAGGTACGGCAGTTCATCGACGGGCTGGTCAGCCACTACGTCCTGGACGGCGGGAAGCTGGTCGTCTGTCACGCCGGGCTGCCCGAGCACTACCACGGCCGGACGTCCGGGCGGGTCCGCTCGCACGCGCTGTACGGCGACACCACCGGGGAGACCGACGAGTTCGGGCTGCCGGTGCGGTACCCGTGGGCCGAGGAGTACCGGGGGAGCGCGGCCGTCGTCTACGGGCACACGCCGGTGCCGGAGGCGACCTGGCTCAACAACACCATCTGCCTCGACACCGGCGCGGTGTTCGGCGGCAAGCTGACCGCGCTGCGCTGGCCGGAGCGGCAACTGGTCGACGTACCCGCCGAGAAGGTCTGGTACGAGCCGACGAGGCCGCTGCGCTCGGAGGCGCCGGGCGGGCACGACGGGCGCCCGCTGGACCTGGCCGACGTGCACGGGCGGCGGATCGTGACGACCCGGTACGACGGGGCGCTGCGGGTCTCCGTGCGGGAGGAGAACGCCGCCGCCGCGCTGGAGGTCATGAGCCGGTTCGCGATCGACCCCCGGCTGCTGCCGTACCTGCCGCCGACCATGGCGCCCACGGCGACCTCGCGGGCGGAGGGGTATCTGGAGCACCCGGTGGAGGCGTTCGCGCAGTACGCGGCGGACGGGGTCGGGCGGGTCGTGTGCGAGGAGAAGCACATGGGCTCGCGGGCGGTCGTCCTGGTGTGCCGGGACGCGGAGACGGCACGCAGGAAATTCGGGGTGGACGGTCCTACGGGCTCCCTCTACACCCGTACCGGGCGGCCGTTCTTCGACGACCAGGAGGTCACCGAGGCGATCCTCGGGCGGGTGCGGGCGGCTGCCGACGCGGCCGGCCTCTGGGAGTCCCTCGGCACCGAATGGCTGCTGCTGGACGCCGAGTTGATGCCGTGGTCGCTGAAGGCGACCGGGTTGCTGCGGTCCCAGTACGCCGCTGTCGGCGCCGCTTCCGGGGCGGTGTTCCCGGAGGTGCTCGCCGCGCTCCAGGGCGCTGCCGAACGAGGCGTGGACGTGGGCGAGTTGCTGACCCGCCAGCGTGAACGGGCCGACGACGCCGCCGCGTTCACCGACGCGTACCGGCGCTACTGCTGGCCCACCGAGGGCCTCGACGGCATCCGCCTGGCGCCGTTCCAGTTCCTCGCGGTCCAGGGCCGCAGCCTCGCCGCGCTCCCGCACGACGAGCAACTCGCCCTGCTGGACCGGCTGGTGGAGCACGACGGCACGGGCCTCCTCCAGACCACCCGGCGCCTGTACGTCGACACCACCGACCCCGTCTCGGTCCGGGCGGGCGTCGACTGGTGGCTGGAACTGACCGCGCAAGGCGGCGAGGGCATGGTGGTCAAGCCCCTCGGCGCGGTGGTCCGCGACGGCGAGGGCCGCCTCGTCCAGCCCGGCGTCAAGGTCCGGGGCCGTGAGTACCTCCGGATCATCTACGGCCCGGAGTACACCCGCCCCGACCAGCTCGCCCGGCTGCGGGGCCGCTTCCTGAACCACAAGCGTTCCCTGGCGATCCGCGAGTACGTCCTCGGCCTGGAGGCCCTGGACCGCCTGGCCGACGGCGAGCCCCTGTGGCGCGTCCACGAGCCGGTGTTCGGGGTGCTGGCCCTGGAGTCGGAGCCGGTGGACCCGAGGCTGTGAGGTGAAGGGGGGTCTTCCTGACGTGGTCCGCGGGCAGAAAGACCCCCCGGAAACCGGGTGAACCGGGTCCCCGAAGGTCAGGATGGAGACATGGCATTCCACGTGGACTCCGAAGCCGGGCGGCTGCGCCGCGTCATTCTGCACCGGCCCGACCTGGAGCTGAAAAGGCTCACCCCCACCAACAAGGACGCCCTGCTCTTCGACGACCTGCTCTGGGTCCGGCGGGCGCGTGCCGAGCACGACGGGTTCGCGGACGTGCTGCGGGACCGGGGGGTGGCCGTCCACCTCTTCGGCGACCTCCTCACCGAGACGCTCTCGGTGCCGGCCGCGCGGACCCTCGTACTGGACCGGGTCTTCGACGAGAAGGAGTACGGTCCCCTCGCGACCGACCATCTCAGGGCCGCCTTCGAGACGCTTCCGTCCGCCGAGCTGGCCGAGCTGCTGGTCGGCGGGATGACGAAGCGGGAGTTCCTCCAGGCGCACCCCGAGCCGACCTCCGTACGCTTCCACGTGATGGAGCTGGACGACTTCCTGCTGGGCCCGCTGCCCAACCACCTCTTCACCCGCGACACCTCCGCCTGGATCTACGACGGCGTCTCCATCAACGCGATGCGCTGGCCGGCCCGGCAGCGCGAGACCGTGCACTTCGAGGCGATCTACCGGCACCACCCGCTGTTCCGGGACGAGCGGTTCCACGTCTGGTCGGAGGGACAGGCGGACTATCCGTCGACCATCGAGGGCGGGGACGTCCTCGTCATCGGCAACGGCGCCGTCCTGATCGGGATGAGCGAGCGGACCACCCCGCAGGCCGTGGAGATGCTCGCGCACAAGCTGTTCGCGGCGGGCTCGGCGGAGACGATCGTGGCGCTCGACATGCCGAAGGGCCGTGCGTTCATGCACCTCGACACGGTCATGACGATGGTCGACGGCGACACGTTCACCCAGTACGCGGGCCTCGGCATGCTCCGCTCGTACACCATCGAACCCGGCGTCGGCGAGAAGGAGCTGAAGGTCACCGACCATCCGCCGGAGCACATGCACCGCGCGATCGCGGCGGCCCTCGGCCTGAACGAGATCCGGGTGCTGACCGCGACGCAGGACGTGCACGCGGCGGAGCGCGAGCAGTGGGACGACGGCTGCAACGTGCTGTGCGTGGAGCCGGGCGTCGTCGTCGCGTACGAGCGGAACGCGACGACCAACACGCACCTGCGCAAACAGGGCGTCGAGGTGATCGAGATCCCGGGGAGCGAGCTGGGGCGGGGGCGGGGCGGGCCCCGGTGCATGAGCTGTCCGGTGGAGCGGGCGGCCGTATGATCGGACCGGTTTCTGTATAGAAATGCTGAGCGTCGTATAGACTTCCATGGATCAGTCTGTTCACGCACCTCTGGAGCGCCCCCATGGCGACAGTCCCGACCGCCCTCGCCGGCCGCCACTTCCTCAAGGAGGTGGACTTCACCGCCGAGGAGTTCCGCGGTCTGCTCCAGCTCGCCGCCGAGCTGAAGGCCGCCAAGCGGGCCGGGGCGGAGGAGCGGCTCCTGGGCGGCAGGAACCTCGCCCTGATCTTCGAGAAGACCTCGACGCGCACCCGCTGCGCCTTCGAGGTCGCCGCCGCCGACCAGGGCGCCTCGACGACGTACCTCGACCCGTCGGGCTCGCAGATCGGGCACAAGGAGTCCGTGAAGGACACCGCGCGCGTGCTCGGCCGGATGTACGACGGGATCGAGTACCGGGGTGACAGCCAGGCCAAGGTCGAGGAGCTGGCCGCGTACGCCGGTGTGCCCGTCTACAACGGGCTCACGGACGACTGGCACCCCACCCAGATGCTCGCCGACGTCCTCACCATGACCGAGCACAGCGCCAAGGACCTGACCGGCATCGCCTTCGCCTACCTCGGTGACGCCCGCTTCAACATGGGCAACTCCTACCTGGTCACCGGCGCGCTGCTCGGCATGGACGTACGGATCGTCGCGCCGGAGCGGTACTGGCCCGCGCAGGGCGTCGTCGACCGGGCCCGGGAGCTGGCCGCCGGCAGCGGGGCGCGGATCACGCTCACCGAGAGCGTCGAGGAGGGCGTCGCGGGCGCCGACTTCGTCGCCACCGACGTCTGGGTCTCGATGGGGGAGCCCAAGGAGGTCTGGGCGGAGCGGATCACCGCGCTCACGCCGTACGCCGTGACCATGGACGTCCTGCGCGCCACCGGCAACCCCGACGTCCGCTTCCTGCACTGCCTGCCGGCCTTCCACGACCTCGGCACCAAGGTCGGCCAGGAGATCCACGAGACCTACGGCCTCACCTCCCTTGAGGTCACCGACGAGGTCTTCGAATCCCCCCACTCGGTCGTCTTCGACGAGGCGGAGAACCGCATGCACACGATCAAGGCGGTCCTGGTGGCGACACTGGCGTAAGCCTGCCGGCTGGGCCGACGGGCGGATTGGTCGGCTGGGAGTGGGTCGGTGCGCGGCTCCGGGCTACCCCCTCGGGACCACCGTCAGGCGGAACCACACCGCCTTGCCCTTCTCCGTGGGGCGGTGGCCGCAGGAGGAGGAGAGGGAGCGGATCAGGAGGAGGCCGCGGCCGTGTTCCTGCCAGGGGTCGGGGTCGCCGCCCGTGGGGCGGGTCAGTTCGCCGGGGGCGGCCGGGTCCTGGTCGTGCACCTCGACCTGGCAGCCGCTCGGCAGCAGGTGGACGACCAGCTCTATCGGCTCGCTGCCGAGCGTGTGCTCGACCGCGTTCGCCACCAGCTCGGCCGTCAGCAGCTCCGCCGTGTCGCAGTCCGCGCCGTGCTCGACCTCCGCCAGCGCCGTACGGACCAGCGCGCGCGCCACGGGCACGGCGGCGGCGGTGTGCGGCAGCGCGATGCGCCAGGATGCTGAGGCCGGTCGTTCGTGCAAGGCGAGTCCGTTCATGGCGCAGGTTCCCGTGATCGACATCAGGCTGTCCTGCTTTCAACTTTGTGGAATGGTACGACCGCCTCCGGCTCCGGCGCACCAGGGGCGGCTCGCGCGGTTTCACCGGGGGCTTACCCGGGTGAACGGCCCCACCCGTCACACCTATCCCGTTGTTACCGCGTTATTGACGAGCGGTGACACTGCTATATCGCCCTCGTGACGACAGTCACGTACGAGTGATAACTTCGACGGTGTGAGTCCCTTCACCGGAACCGCCGCGCGCACACCCCGTTGGGAACACCTCCGCGTCGACGTCACCGACGCCGTCGCCTCCGTCACGCTCGCCCGGCCGGCGAAGCTGAACGCCCTCACCTTCGGCGCCTACGCCGACCTGCGGGACCTCCTCGCCGAGCTGTCCCGGGAACGGTCCGTGCGGGCGCTCGTGCTGCGCGGGGAGGGGAGGGGCTTCTGCTCCGGCGGCGACGTCGACGAGATCATCGGCGCGACGCTGGACATGGACACCGCCCAGCTCCTCGACTTCAACCGGATGACCGGGCAGGTGGTCCGCGCGGTGCGCGAGGCACCGTTCCCAGTGATCGCCGCCCTCCACGGCGTGGCCGCCGGCGCCGGCGCCGTCCTCGCCCTCGCCGCCGACTTCCGCATCGCCGACCCGACCGCACGCTTCGCGTTCCTCTTCACCAGGGTCGGCCTCTCCGGCGGCGACATGGGCGCCGCCTACCTCCTCCCGCGCGTCGTCGGCCTCGGCCACGCCACCCGCCTGCTCATGCTGGGCGAACCGGTGCCCGCCCCGGAGGCCGAACGCATCGGCCTGCTCAGCCGGTTGACGGAAGAGGACGGCGCCGACGAAGCCGCCCTCGCCCTCGCCCACCGCCTCGCCGCGGGCCCCGCCCTCGCGTACGCCCAGACCAAGGCCCTGCTCACCGCCGAACTGGACATGCCGCTCGCGGCGGCCGTCGAACTCGACGCCTCCACCCAGGCGTTGCTCATGCACGGCGCCGACTACCGCGAGTTCCACGCCGCGTTCACCGGCAAACGCCCGCCGAAATGGCAAGGGCGATGACCGGCGGCCGGACAGCGGTGATCGGCGGCGGCCCCGGCGGCCTCTACACCGCGGCCCTCCTCAAACGCCTCGACCCGGCCCGGGAGATCACCCTCTGGGAACGCAACGCCCCCGACGACACGTTCGGCTTCGGCGTCGTCCTCTCCGACGAGACGCTCGGCGGCATCGAACACGCCGACCCGGCCGTGTACGCCGCCCTGGAGCGGGAGTTCGTCCGCTGGGACGCCATCGAGATCACGCACCGCGGACAGCGCCACGTCTCCCGGGGCCACGGCTTCGCGGCGCTCGGCAGAAGACGCCTCCTGGACATCCTGCACACCCGCTGCCAGGACCTCGGCGTCGACCTCCGCTTCCGCACCGAGGCCCCCTACCCGGCCTGGCTCGCCGAGACGTACGACCTGGTCGTCGCCGCCGACGGCGTGCACAGCCCGACCCGGGAGACCTTCGCCGCCGCGTTCGGCCCCCGCCTCACCCCGCACCGGTGCCGATACATCTGGCTCGCGGCCGACCTCGCGCTCGACGCGTTCCGCTTCGACGTCGCCGAGACCGACGAAGGGGTGGTGCAACTGCACGCGTACCCCTACCTGCGGCCCTCGGGACAGACCCCGGGCGCCTCCACCGTCATCGTCGAGATGCGCGAAGAGGTCTGGCAGACAGGGGAGTTCACCCTCGAACGCTGCGCCGAACTCTTCAAGGACACCCTGCGCGGCCACCCCCTGCGGTCCAACAACTCGACCTGGACGACCTTCCGCACGGTCGTCAACGACCGCTGGTCCAGTGGGAACGTCGTCCTCCTCGGCGACGCCGCGCACACCGCCCACTTCTCCATCGGCTCCGGCACCAAACTCGCCGTCGAGGACGCCCTCGCCCTCGCCGCCTGCCTCGACGAACAGCCGGACCAGGAAAGCGCGTTGGCCGCGTACGAGGCCGAGCGGCGGCCGGTCGTCGAGTCGACCCAGCGGGCCGCCCGCGCCAGCCTGGAGTGGTTCGAGAACCTCGGGCTGTACACCGGACAGCCGCCGCGCCGGTTCGCCTTCAACCTCCTCACCCGCAGCCGCCGCGTCACCCACGACAACCTCCGGCTGCGCGACCCCGGCTTCACGGCCTCCGTGGAAGGGGAGTTCGGCTGCCCGCCCGGCACGCCGCCGATGTTCACGCCGCTGCGGCTGCGCGGGCTGACCCTGCGCAACCGGGTCGTCGTCTCCCCGATGGACATGTACTCCGCGACCGACGGCGTCCCCGGCGACTTCCACCTCGTCCACCTCGGCGCCCGCGCGCTCGGCGGGGCGGGACTCGTGATGACCGAGATGGTGTGCGTCAGCCCCGAGGGCCGGATCACCCCCGGCTGCACAGGACTCTACGACGACCGGCAGGCAGCCGCCTGGCGCCGGATCACCGACTTCGTCCACACCCGCGCCCCCGGCACGGCGATCGGCGTCCAGCTCGGACACTCCGGCCGCAAGGGCTCGACCCGGCTCATGTGGGAGGGCATCGACGAACCCCTCCCCACCGGCAACTGGCCCCTCGCCGCCGCCTCCCCCCTCCCGTACCGCCCCGGCAGCCAGCTCCCCCGCGAACTCACCCACTCCCAACTCGCGGAGATACGCGCCCAGTTCACCGCCGCCACCCACCGGGCCGCCCGCGCCGGGTTCGACCTCCTCGAACTCCACTGCGCCCACGGCTACCTCCTCTCCGGCTTCCTCTCCCCCCTCACCAACCACCGCACCGACGCCTACGGCGGCCCCCTCGCCCACCGCCTCCGCTTCCCCCTCGAAGTCCTCGACGCGGTCCGCGCGGCCTGGCCCGCCCACCTCCCCCTGACCGTCCGCATCTCCGCCACCGACTGGGCGCCCGGCGGCACGACCTCCGACGACGCCGTCGAGATCGCCCGCGCCCTCACCGCGCACGGCGCCGACGCGATCGACGTCTCCACCGGCCAGGTCGTCCCCGACGAACACCCCGACCTCGGCCGCTCCTACCAGACCCCGTACGCCGACCGCATCCGCAACGAACTCGGCGTCCCCGTCATCGCCGTCGGCGCGATCTCCTCCTGGGACGACGTCAACTCCCTGATCCTCGCGGGCCGCACCGACCTCTGCGCCCTCGGCCGCCCCCACCTCCACGACCCCCACTGGACGTTGCACGCCGCCGCCGAACAGGGCTACGAGGGGCCGGGCGTGGTGTGGGTCCCGCAGTACCGGGCGGGCAGCAGACCGCCGAGAACGGGACGGACGGACGCGCCGAAACCCCGGCTGGAACTCAGGAGTTGAGGCCGGGGGCGATGGAGGCGGGAGGCGTGGGAGGCACAAGAGGTCCACGAGGGGCGCGAGTCACCCTCGGGCACACCAACTCCCGCTCCAGCAGCGCCGCGTACACCGCGTCCGCGGACTCCCACGGCAACTGCTCCCGGGTCCGCACGATCAACTCCGGTGCCACCGGCACCTCGTAGACACCGCCGGCCGGCTCGCCGGGCGTCGCGACGTGCACCTCCAGAAAGGCCGTCCCGCTCATCTCGTGCCGCGTCCGCACCACCGCCCGGCACTCCCGGCACGGGGAGACGGCCGTCACCAGCGCCAACACGCCGTTGCGGGCGAGGACTTCGGCGGTCAACCCGAGGCACCGCACCTCCGAACGCTGGACCTCGGAACGCCGCACCCCACCCCTCCGCACCCCCACACCCCGCCCCCCTACCTCGCCGTCCAGCACCGCCGTACGATGCCCGCTCGCCCCCAGCCGCTCCGCGAGCAGGCCGGCCAGCGTCGACTTCCCGGACCCGGGCAGCCCCGTGAGCCAGACGGTGGCGCCCCGGTGCCGGGTCACGAGGTGTAGCCCCAGGAGTCGCAGTAGGGGAGCAGCGCGGGGTGGACCTCGCCGGAGCCGGGGAGGGCCCGGCCCGGCTGGACCGTGCCGGTGCGGATGTTGGCCCGCCAGTCCCCGAGCCCCCGCTTCAGCTCGGGGTCGCCCTTCCTGCCGTAGTCGACCATGCCGGGCTCGTAGTCGAGGCCCAGGAACCGGCAGAGCCGGCGCAGCTCCCGGCCCGGGTCCGCGGTGATGTCCTCGTACCGCACGGTGCACGCGTCGTCCAGGGTCTCCCGCGCCCGGTCCACCGCCTCGACATGCCGCAACACGTCCGTGACGGCCTTCTCGTACGGCCGTTTCGCGGGGTCGCTCTCGTGCCAGGACCGGGCGATCGACTCGGGGTGGCGCAGCAGGACGAGGAAGCGGGCGTCCGGCCAGGAGTCCCGGATGCGCTCGTGGCAGAACACGTTCCCCGGGGTCTTCTCGACGATGAAGTCCTTGCCGGAGCGCACGAGTTCACGGTGCAGCACCCGGTCCCACAACAGGTGCTCCAGATCCCCGCGTTCGAGCCCGAGGTTCTGCATCGCGTACTCCGAGACACTGCTGCCGTACCCCACCTCCAGCCGGGAGATGTGCAGTTCGTGCGGCGCGCGCAGCCGCGAGTGCGTGTCCAGCATCATCCGCAGCAGCGTCGACCCCGAGCGGATCGAGGAGATCACGAACACCGGGCGCCGCAGCAGCCGGTCCTCCGCGGCCGGCTCGTGGTAGACGGGAGCGGCCGGCGGGGGCGGTGGGGCGGACGGCCGGGGCGCCTTGCGGACCTGGAGTCCGGTGGTGGCGGCCAGCGCCCGGTTCAGGCTGCGCTTGAGGCTCATGGGCCGCAGGCTAGGTAAGGAGTCTGAGAGAAACGGTCAAGAACCCTGAGGATTCCCTGAGCGCCGCCCGGCGTACGGGACTTCACATGAAGTTCACGCCGCACCCGGCCCGGCCAGCACGAACCGCCCGCCCGCGTCCCGCAGCCGCGCGTGCAGCTCCCGGAAGACCTCCGCCGACCGCACCCCCGGCCAGTCCGCCGGCAACAGCCGCGCGGGCAGCCCCGGATCGGCGTACGGCAGCCGCCGCCAGGTGTCCAGCGCGAGCAGATAGTCCCGGTACGCCTCCTGCGGCGGAGTCTCCGCCCGTTCCCGCCACGCGCGCAGCACCGGCCCGTGCGCGTCGAGGAACGCCTCGTGCTCCTTGGCGATCGCCGCCAGGTCCCACCACCGCGACACCGCCTCGACCGTCGCCGTGAACCCCAGATGCTCGCCCCGGAACAGGTCGACGTACGGCCCGAGTCCGAGCCGCTCCAGCGTGCGGTGGGCCTCGTCGTGCAGCCGGGCGGGCGCGATCCACACCCCGGGCGCGGCGGTCCCGAAGCCGAGCCCGGCCAGCCGGGACCGCAGGACGTGCCGCTTCTGCCGCTCCGACTCCGGCACCGAGAACACCGCGAGCACCCACCCCTCGTCGCCCGGGGGCTCGGAGGTGTAGATCCTGCGGTCGCCGTCCTCCATCAACTGCCGGGCCTGCGCCGACAGTTCGTACCCCGCCGCGCCGCGCTCGGTGCGCGCGGGCAGCAGCAGCCCACGGCGTTTGAGCCGGGAGACCGAGGACCGCACGGAGGGCGCGTCGACCCCCACCGCGGCGAGCAGCCGGATCAGCTCCGCGACGGGCACCGGGCCCGGCGCGAAGCGGCCGTAGGCGCCGTAGAGCGTGACGATCAGGGACCGTGGTGCATGCTGGTCGGACACGTTGATCATCTTAGGTCGTCGGCATCAGTGCTGGTCACCTCCGGTGTCCCGTTCTTTTCCGGCACGGGTGACGGCCCGGGGGACGGTGCGGGTGACGCGGCGGCGCGCAACCGGAACCGCTGGAGTTTCCCGGTCGCCGTACGCGGCAGCGCGGCCGGGAAGTGGATCTCCCTGGGGCACTTGTACGGCGCCAGCTCATCCTTCACGAACGCGCGCAGCGCCGCCACGTCCCGCCGGGCCCCCTCGCGCAGCACCGCGTACGCCACGACGACCTGCCCGCGCTCCTCGTCCGGCCGCCCCACCACCGCCGCCTCCAGCACGTCCGGATGGCGCAGCAGCGCCTCCTCCACCTCCGGGCCCGCGATGTTGTACCCGGCGGAGACGATCATGTCGTCGGCGCGCGCGACGTACCTGAAGTACCCGTCGTCCTCCCGGACATAGGTGTCCCCGGTGATGTTCCAGCCGCCCCGCACGTACTCCGACTGCCGGGGGTCGCCGAGATACCGGCAGCCGACCGGACCGCGTACGGCGAGCAGCCCCGGCTCCCCGTCGGCGACCGGCTTCCCCTCGCCGTCCTGGACCCGCGCCTCCCAGCCCGGCACGGCGACTCCCGTGGTTCCGGGGCGGATCAGCCCGTCGGCCGCGGAGATGAAGATGTGCAGCAGCTCGGTCGCGCCGATGCCGTTGATGATCCGCAGCCCCGTCCGCGCGTGCCAGGCCCGCCAGATCGCCTCCGGCAGGTTCTCCCCGGCCGACACGCAGCGCCGCAGCGACGACACGGCGTCGACGCCGGGGTCCGCGAGCATCGCGCGGTAGGCGGTCGGCGCGGTGAACAGCACCGACACCCGGTGCTCCGGCACCGCCGCCAACAGGGCCGCCGGGCCCGCCTGTTCGAGGAGGAGGGCGCTCGCGCCGGCCCGCAGCGGGAAGACGACGAGCCCGCCGAGCCCGAACGTGAACCCGAGCGGCGGGCTCCCCGCGAACACGTCGTCCGGCGTCGGCCGCAGGACGTGCCGGGCGAAGGTGTCCGCGATCGCCAGCACGTCCCGGTGGAAGTGCGCGCACCCCTTCGGCCGGCCGGTGGTCCCCGAGGTGAACGCGATCAGCGCGACGTCGTCGGCCGCCGTGTCGACCGCCGGGTAAGGCCCTTGCGGCGCGGGCCTGTTGAGGAGGTCGTCCGGTCCGTCCCCGCCGTACGCGGTGATCTTCAGGCCCGGCACCGCCGCCTTCACCAGGTCGTCCAGCGAGCGCGCGTCGCACAGCGCGTGGCTCACCCGGGCGATCTCGCACACCGTCGCCAGCTCGTGGGCGCGCTGCTGGGCGAGGACGGTGACGGCGATCCCGCCCGCCTTCAGCACCGCCAGCCAACAGGCCGCCAGCCAGGGGGTGGTGGGGCCGCGCAGCAGGACGCGGTTGCCGGGGACGACGCCCAGCTCGCCGGTGAGGAGATGGGCGATCCGGTCGACGCGGGCCCGGAGTTCGGCGTACGACCAGGTCGTGGCCGGGGTGCGGAACGCGGGGCGGTCGGGCGGCTGGCCGGTGAGCAGTTCCGTGGCGCAGTTCAGACGGGGCGGATAGGCCAACTCCGGCAGATCGAAACGGAGTTCTGGCCAGGCGCCGGGCGGCGGGAGATGGTCGCGCGCGAAGGTGTCGACGTGGGCCGAGAGCTGCAAGGTGGCTCGCCCCCTTGTCGGTTCGGGGTCGTGCGTCGAGCGTAACGTGTTGGTGACGGCGGTCAAGGGAGCGCGATATGGTCGTTGTCGAGGGGGTGTGCGCCATGGCGCGTTCCGCGTTGCGAACACTGGCCGCCGAACGGTTGCGTCCGCTCGCCGAGAAGGGCGAACCGGGCAGGGTCAACCGTCCTCTGGTCGCCGAACTCGGTCAACAGGGCCTGCTGGACCGGCTCTTCACCTCGGGCGCGGTCGAACTCTGCGAGCTGCGCGAGGCGTTGGCCTACACCTGCACCGAGGCCGAGACCGCCCTCGCCCTCCAGGGCCTCGGCGCGTATCCCGTCCACGGGTACGGGAGCCCGGCCCAGCGGGAGCGGTGGCTCCCCGGGGTGCGCGCGGGCCGCACGATCACCGCGTTCGCACTGAGCGAGCCGGGGGCGGGGTCGGACGCGGCGGCACTGGAGCTGGCCGCCGAGCCGGAGGGGGGTGGAGCGGGTGATGTGGAGGGTGGTGGTGCGGGTGAGGGGGCCGGTGTCGGCGGCCGTCGCGGCGATGCTGGTGGAGGTGGCATCGGTGTCGGCGTCGGCATCGGCATCGGCGTCGGCGGAGAAGCCGGTGCGCGTGCCGTAGCCGGTGGTGAGCGGGGCGGCTGGCGGCTCGTGGGGGAGAAGTGCTGGATCTCCAACGCCCCCGAGGCCGACCTCTACACCGTCTTCGCCCGCACCGGCAGCCCCGGCGCCCGCGGCATCACCGCGTTCCTCGTCCCCGCCGACCGCCCCGGACTCGGCGGCCGGCCCCTCGACATGCTCTCCCCGCACCCCATCGGCACGCTCACCTTCGACGGCGTCCCCGTCGGTCCGGACGACGTCCTCGGCGAGGTCGGCCGGGGCTTCCGCGTCGCGATGGGCACCCTCGACCGGTTCCGCCCCAGCGTCGGCGCGTTCGCCGTCGGCATGGCCCAGGCCGCCCTGGACGCCACCCTCGACTGGACCTCCCGCCGCGACGCCTTCGGCGGCAAACTCCGCGACCTCCAGGCCGTCGCCCACCAGGTCGCCGAGATGGCCCTGCGCGTCGAGGCGGCCCGCCTCATGGTCCACGCGGCGGCCACCGCGTACGACGCCGGCGGGCCCGGCGTCCCCGGGCGCGTGGCGATGGCCAAGCTGTTCGCGACGGAGGCCGCGCAGTACGTCGTCGACCGGGCCGTCCAACTGCACGGGGCGCGGGCGCTGGAGCGGGGGCATCCGCTGGAGCACCTGTACCGGGAGGTGCGGGCACCGCGGATCTACGAGGGGGCCAGCGAGGTGCAACGGGGCATCATCGCGCGGGAGTTGTACGCGGAACGGGACAGGGAGCGCGGGGCGCAGGGGGACGGCGCCGGGGAGGGCCGTACGGGATGAGCGCCGAACGAGAGGGACGTACCGGATGAGTACCGAACGCCTCAACCCCGCCGGCCTCGCACCCCCCTCCGGCTTCTCCCACGCCGTCGTCGCCACCGGCAGCCGCCTCGTCTTCCTCGCCGGGCAGACCGCGCTCGACGCGGACGGGAAGGTCGTGGGGGAGTCGCTGGCCGAGCAGTTCGAGAGGGCACTCGGCAATCTGCTGGCCGCGCTGGCGGCGGCCGGCGGCCGTCCGGCCGACCTCGCACGGGTCACGGCGTACGTCACCGACGTCCCCGCCTACCGCGCCGCCGCACCCGAACTGGGCCGGATCTGGCGGGACTTGGCGGGCCGGGACTACCCGGCGATGGCGGTCGTCGGGATCGTACGGCTGTGGGACGAGTCGGCGCTGGTGGAACTGGACGGGTTCGCGGTACTGGACTGAACCTGCCTGGACTGAACTCTGTCTGGGCTGGACCCGCAGTCCGCTCAGGCCGCGACCAAGCGGCCGGCCGGTGTGATCACCCGGCCGTCGGGGAGCAGTTCGCCGCAGTCGTCGAAGACGATCGTGCCGTCGCACAGCAGGGTCCAGCCCTGTTCCGGGTGGGCGGCGACGACGTGCGCGGGGCCCTCGGCGGTCTCGGGAACGGAGTGGGAACACATGGCGCACCTCCATGACGGGGGAAGCGGCCCGAGCGGACCGTCCCGCATACACAGACCATGCTCCCGTCACGAACTCACCGGAACGCCTTCCCCGCAAGCGTGACAACACCAGGACAACTCCGGGACGGTTCACCGAAGCTCGCGACCGGACGGTGGACACCCGGTGACACGGCGTACCCGGCCCGGCCCAGCCCAGCCCGGCCCCGTACCCCGTGCCGCCGTACGGTCGTATCCGCATCGGCCGATGGCATGGACTCGCCCCCCGACCGGCGGCACACGCCACGAACCGGGGCGCGCGCCCCGGTATCGCTGGTGGGGAACACCCCGAACCAGGAGGCACCCCATGTCCTTGACGTTCTCCCGCTCCGCACTCGGCGTGGCCGCCGGCGCCGCGCTGCTCCTGCTGCCCGCCCCGCTTGCGCAGGCCGACCCCTACGAGACCGTGACCGTCGACCCGGTGGCCCGGCTCGCCGCCGACGGCACCGTCACCCTCTCCGGCACCTACCGCTGCCTCGGCGGCGCGGGCCCCGTCTTCGTCAGTACCTCCGTCGCCCAGGGCGCCGGAGACCTCCGGCACGGCATCGGCGGCACCACCGCGGTCTGCGACGGCGCCGACCACACCTGGACCAACACCGGCAGACCGTCCCCGTCCTCCCTCACCCCCGGCGGGGCGAGAGTCGAGGCGACCCTGATGGAACTCGCCCCGGAGGGGGGCCTGCCGCTGCCGAGGTTCCACGCCCGCGAGACGGGCGAGGTGCTCCTGACGGAGGGCTGACCGGCCCGGCCGACTGCGGTGGCGCCAGAACCCCCCCGTGGGCGCCACCGCGGGCCGCCGGATCAGGGACGCGGCTCCCGCGCCGCTTCGAGGATCTCCGCCAGCCGGAGCGTGTCGGCGAGGTACCGGTCGTACGGGAACCCCTCCGTCAGCAGGCCCTGCCGCAGGAGTTCCGCGAGCGGCTTCCCGTTCGCGTGGTACGCCGCGCGCCCCGCGTCCGTCAGCTCCACCAGCCGGCGCCGCGCGTGTTCGGGGTCGCGCGTGACCCGGACCAGCCCGTCCTGCTCCAGTGGCCGCAGCGCCCGGCTGATCGCGGGGTCGGAGACGCCCAGCGCCTGGGCGAGCCGGTGCTGGGTGGCCGGTTCGATGTCCTCCAGCGCGCCGAGCAGCCGGATGCGGCTGTAGGAGAGTTCGCCGTCCTGGCCGGTGTGCCGGCGCGCGGCGTCCCCGAGCAGGGAGACCACCCGGTGCAGCAGGTCTGAGAGTCCGTCGTCCATCGGGCCAGCGTATCTCAATGTTGCGTAGTTAATATTAACCATGCAGCACTCAAGGGCATGGACACCCTCTCGTACGTCGCACAGTCCGCGTTCCCCATGACCTGGCTGCTCGTCGCGGTCGTCGGAGCGCTGATCCGCACCCGCCGCAGCACCTCCCGCGCGCAGGCACTGGAGACCTGGCAGCGCTGGTGGGCCGCCGTCGCACTCGGCTGCGGAAGCCTCTGGATGACGATCTCGTTCCTCGCGATCCCGGACACGATGGCCACGGCCATCGGCTTCGCCCGCACCCCCTTCGAGTTCGAGATCGCCTTCGCGAACCTCGGCCTCGCCGTCATGGGCCTGCGCGCCGCCTCCCCCGCCGCCTCCCCCCGCGAACGCCTCACCATCGGCCTCGCCGCCGGCATGTTCCTCTGGGGCGCGATCGCCGGCCACCTCTACCAGTGGTTCGCCCACGGCGACCACGCCCCCGGCAACACCGGCGGCGTCCTCGCCTACGACCTGCTCATCCCGGCGGTCGTGATCATCCTGGCCCGCCGCTCGGGACGGCTGACCGCCGCCACGAACCCCGTGACGGCGGCGGTCCCTCTCGGCGCCTAGATGTCCCGGAAGATCTCGATCTGCGCCCCGATCGAGTTGAGGCGCTCCGCGAGGTCCTCGTACCCCCGGTTGATGACGTACACGTTCCGCAGGACGGACGTCCCGTCGGCGGCCATCATCGCGAGGAGGACGACGACGGCGGGGCGCAGGGCGGGCGGGCACATCATCTCGGCGGCGCGCCAGCGGGTGGGGCCTTCGACCAGCACCCGGTGGGGGTCGAGGAGTTGGAGGCGACCGCCGAGGCGGTTGAGGTCCGTCAGGTAGATCGCGCGGTTGTCGTAGACCCAGTCGTGGATGAGGGTCTGGCCCTGGGCGACGGCCGCGATGGCGGCGAAGAAGGGGACGTTGTCGATGTTGAGGCCGGGGAACGGCATGGGGTGGATCTTGTCGATCGGCGCCTCCAGCTTGGAGGGCCGGACCGTCAGGTCGACGAGGCGGGTACGGCCGTTGTCGGCGACGTACTCGGGCGTACGGTCGTGGTCGAGCCCCATCTCCTCCAGGACCGCCAGCTCGATCTCCAGGAACTCGATCGGCACCCGGCGCACGGTCAGTTCGGACTCGGTGACGACGGCGGCGGCCAGCAGGCTCATCGCCTCTACCGGGTCCTCGGAGGGCGAGTAGTCGACGTCGACATCGATGTCCCGCACGCCGTGCACGGTCAGGGTCGTCGTACCGATGCCCTCGACCTTGACGCCGAGGGCCTCCAGGAAGAAGCAGAGGTCCTGGACCATGTAGTTGGACGACGCGTTGCGGATGACGGTGACCCCGCCGTGCCGGGCGGCGGCCAGCAGCGCGTTCTCGGTGACCGTGTCCCCGCGCTCGGTCAGCACGATCGGCCGGTCCGGGCGGACCGTCGGGTCGACGACCGCGTGGTACTGCCCCTCGGTCGCCGCGATGTCCAGGCCGAACCGGCGCAGGGCGATCATGTGCGGCTCGATCGTGCGGGTTCCGAGGTCGCAGCCGCCCGCGTACGGCAGCTTGAAGCGGTGCACCTCGTGCAGCAGCGGGCCGAGGAACATGATGATCGAGCGGGTGCGGACGGCGGCCTCCGCGTCGATCGCCGCGAGGTCCAGTTCGGCCGGGGGGACGAGTTCGAGGTCGACGCCGTCGTTGATCCAGCGGGTGCGGACGCCGATCGACTGGAGGACCTCCAGGAGGCGGTACACCTCCTCGATCCGGGCGACGCGGCGCAGGACCGTACGGCCCCGGTTGAGGAGCGAGGCGCACAGCAGCGCCACGCACGCGTTCTTGCTCGTCTTGACGTCGATCGCGCCGGAGAGCCGGCGTCCGCCGACGACCCTCAGGTGCATCGGGCCCGCGTATCCGAGCGACACGATCTCGCTGTCGAGCGCCTCACCGATCCGGGCGATCATCTCAAGGCTGATGTTCTGGTTGCCCCGCTCGATACGGTTGACAGCGCTCTGACTTGTGCCGAGCGCTTCCGCCAGTTGGCTCTGTGTCCAGCCACGGTGCTGACGGGCGTCACGGATGAGCTTGCCGATGCGTACGAGGTAATCGTCTGCCATGGGGCTGAGGTTATCTCAGATATGAGATGGCGCCCGCTGGGAGGGCCGTTCGGGTGAACGGGGTCACCCGGCGAGCCGAGCGATCGTGCCGGTCTCCAGAGCCGTCCAGAGCGTGCCGTCGGGGCCGAGGGCGATGCCGTGGGGTTCGGAACCGGGGGTGGGGAGGGGGAACGTGGTGATCTCGCCGGCCGGGGTGATCCGGCCGACGCGGTTCGCCGCCCATTCCGTGAACCAGCAGGCGCCGTCGGGGCCGAGGGTGATGGCGTGGGGGCGGGCGGTCCGGTCGGGGAGGGGGTACTCGGTGACCGCCCCGGCGGGGGTGATGCGGCCGATCTGCCCCGCGCCGATCTCCACGAACCACAGCGCCCCGTCCCCGCCGGCCGTGATGCCGACCGGCGCCGCGTCGGGCGTCGGCAGGGGATGGACGGTCACCTCACCGTCGTACGTGACGGCGCCGATCGCGTTCGCCCGGTTCATGGTGAACCAGAGGCGGTCGTCCGGGCCGGTGGTGATGGCGGAGGGGAAGGCGTCGGGGAGCGGGAGGGGGTGTTCGGTCGTACGGCCGTCGGGGGCGATGCGGGCGATCCGGCCGGCGTTCGCCTCCGTGCACCACAGGGCGCCGTCCGCGCCGGTGACGATGCCGAAGGGGCCCGCGTCCGGGGTGGGGAGGGCGTGGGAGGTGACCTCGCCGTCCGTCGTGACGCGGCCGACGCGGTGTCCCCGGAACTCGGTGAACCACAGGGCGCCGTCCGGGCCCGGCGTGATGACCGTCGGGCCGGTGCCGGGGGTGTCGAGGGGGTACTCGGTGACCTCGCCGTCCGTCGTGATCCGGCCGACGCGCCCGCTGTGGACCATCGTGAACCACAGGGCCCCGTCCGGTCCGAGGGTGATGCCGTAGGGGCCCGACTCGGGGGTGGGGACCGGGAATTCGGTGATGTGGAGGGGCATGGACGGTGATGGTAGGCGCCCGTCACGGGCCCGCGCCCCGGATTATCCGCCCACGTCAACCACCCTTGACCTCAAGCCCGGTTGAGTTCCTAGCGTGCGGATCACCGACGGACCAGGGAGATACGACGATGATCCTCGTGACCGGCGCGACCGGCAACATCGGAC
Organism: Streptomyces sp. NPDC004539; assembly: GCF_040610055.1. Lineage (NCBI taxonomy): Bacteria > Bacillati > Actinomycetota > Actinomycetes > Kitasatosporales > Streptomycetaceae > Streptomyces > Streptomyces sp. NPDC004539. Next base: position 266,637 of record NZ_JBEXLS010000002.1, read on the forward strand.
GGGCGCTGCTGGCGGAGCTGCGGGGCAGACCCGTGCGGGCGCTCACCCGGGACGCCTCTCGCGCCGGGCTCCCGGAAGCGGTGGAGGGCGACCTCACGCGGCCCGCGAGCCTCGACTCCGCGCTGGACGGGGTGCGTTCGCTGTTCCTCCTGCAAGGGACCGGCGCCGAGGAGGAGGTCATCTCGCGCGCACGCCGGGCCGGCGTCGACAGCGTCGTCCTCGTCTCCTCCCTCACCGTCGAGACCCACCCGCACCTGCCCGCCGCGCGGCGCAACCTCGCCGTCGAACAGGCCCTGCGGGACAGCGGGTTGGGGTGGACGGTGCTGCGGCCGACGCAGTTCGCGTCCAACACGCTCTGGTGGGCGCCGGCGATCCGGGAGCGGGGGGAGGTGCGGGCGGCGTACGTCGATGTCGGACTGCCGGCGATCCATCCGGCGGACATCGCGGCGGTCGCCCGTCACGTGCTGACCTCTCCCGCCGCCCACCACGGCCGGACGTACGCCCTCACCGGACCCGCCGTCGTCACCGTCCGCGAGCAGGTCGCCTCTCTCGCCGAGGCGTTGGGCCGCGACCTGACCCTCACCGAACTCACCCGCGAGCAGGCCCGCGCCGACATGACGTCCTTCATGGACCCCGGGACGGCGGACGCGATCCTCGATCTGACGGGGGGTGACGTGAACGAGGGGCTGCTCAGGGTGCGGGGCACGGTCACGGAGGTCACCGGGCGCGCCGGGCGGACGTTCCGGGAATGGGCGGTGGGGAACGCGGGGGCTTTTCAATTCCTCGGTTCGTAGGTCGGGCGGTTCCATTCGTCCCAGACGATGTTCTCGGCGCCGGTGTCGCGGAGTGTCACGCCCTCCGAAATGTAATGCGTGCCATAAGCGTGACGGGGGGCCGCCGCGGTCACCTGGAAGGTGTCGCTGATCGCTTTTCCGCCGGAGTCCCAGACCGCCGGGATTTTCACGTGGTACGTCTTTCCGCCGGACGAGATGACGAGATGGGCCCGGAATGCGCAGGAGCGGGTCTTCACGAAGAAGCGGATCACGAATTCCCGTTGGTCTCCCTGGTCCAGGGCGATCTGTCCCCTCATGGGCGCGCCCGGGAGTTCGTCCCTTCCGAGATCCCGGGTGACCGGGCGGGTGGCCTCGATGTTCAGGGCCATGTCCTTGGGGACCGCTTCCGCGCCGCCGTCGCCGGTGCCCGGTGGCTGGAGGAGGGTTCCGGTCAAGGGGGCGGCGCAATGCAGGTCGGAGATTCCTACGCCCTGGACGAGGGTCGTCTTCTCGTGTTCGGCCAGGACGTTGACGGCCACTCCGGTCGAATTCAGGGGGGTCCAATGGGCGTTGAGCCAGCCCTCTGAGGGTTTCGCGGGGTCGAACGAATTCACGTCGAACGGGGTTCGGTCGTATCGACGCTCGTGGTCCGTTTCGCCGACCCACCATCCGGGGCCGTCGTACGACACTCCGGCCGAGACCTTCACCGGTTCTCCCGCCGCGACGGCGTTCTTCTCGTCCGCCTCCTTCCGGTTCCTGTCGTTCTCCTGGAGCACCGGGATCAGGGCCACGAGGCTGACGACGAGTGCGGGGACGCCCAGCCAGAGGGTGATCCGAGTCGATGTCCGGTGGCTCGCGCGGGCGACCTCGTTCGCCTCCCGCGCGTGGCGGTCGGGGTCGGCGGGGGGCTGCGTGGACATGGGCGTCGGTCCTTCGCGATCGGCGGGGCTCGCCCGTACAGGGTCGTCGGCGGGGGAGCCCGGCCGGGGGCGTTCGCGAGGGGACGACCCGATCGGATGACGGGTCAGAGGCTGGCGTCCCGCCACAGCCAGCGCAGGGCGTCGGGGAGGAGGACGCCGGCGTGGTTGGGGGTGTGGCCGCCGTCGCCCAGGACGAGGCGGACGTCGTAGCCGGCCTCGGCGAGCGCGGCGGTGACACGGAGGTTGTGGGCCAGCCAGTTCGCGTGGGGGCTGTTCCAGCCCAGGTCCCGGTGGCCCGCCTGGAGGAAGACGCGGAGGGGTTTGCGCGGGGTGCCGGGGATGAGGTCGGGGTACGGGTCGCCGCCGGGGATCTGCGGGAAGCTGGAGAGGAAGCCGACGACCCGGCGGAACCTGTCCGGGCGCTGCCAGGCCACCGTGAACGCGCAGTTGCCGCCGCTGCTGCCGCCGCAGATCCCCCAGCGTTCGGGGTCGTCGCTGATCAGGTGGCGGGCCGTGACCTGGGGGACGATCTCGGTGAGCAGGAAGGTGGCGTAGCGGTCGTCGAAGGCGTCGTACTCGGTGTTGCGGTTCTTGGGGTGCTCGCCGTCCGGGAAGACGCCGGGGTCCACGAAGACGCCGATGGTGGCGGGGAGGTCGCCGTGGTGGACGAGGTTGTCCAGGACGGTCGCGCCGCGGATCTCGCCGGCGGGGTCGAGGTACCACCAGCCGTCCTGGAAGACCAGCAGGGAGGCCGGGCGCGCGGGGTCGTGGCCGGCCGGGACGTGGACCCAGAACTTCCGGGTGGTGCCCGGGTAGACCGTGCTGCCGGTCCACTCGAACTCGGTGGTCGTGCCGGTGGGGACGTCCGGGTGGGGGGTGGAGTCGGGGCCGTGGGTGTAGCGGATGTCTGTCTGGTCGACCGGGAGGGGGTGGAAGGGGATCTCGGTCGTCATGGGGAGGACTCCAGGGGGCTGTTCGGCCGGTGCAAGCGGTTTGTCGCCCCCGTCGACGTCCCGCGGGCGGCGGTGTCAGAACGGGGGGTCGGCGGAGAAGGGGTCGGCCGAGAAGGGGACGAGCGGCTCGGGCTTCGGGGCCTGAAGGATTCCCACGGCCTCCTCGACACGGCCGAGGTCGATGAGGTGCCCGGCGAGGAGGGAATCGTTGTAGGGCAGGTGGGGCCGGAGGACGGCGACGGCCTCCTCCGTGCGGCCGGCCTCCGCCAGCAGGTCGGAGACGCTCCAGGCCGCGTACCAGGTGTCGCCCTCGGGATGCGCCCGCGCCAACTCGATCGCCTCGTCGAGCCGGCCCGGAGAGGCCATGAGCGGAAGCCTCATCCTGAAGAAGTCCCACTCCTCCTCGCCGCCGCGCCGGGCCTTGAGGGCGTCGAGTTCGGCCAGACCGTCGTGGGCGCGGCCGTGGTCGGCGTACAGGGCGCACAGGGTGTCGACGATCCAGTCGTCCCCACCGCCGGGCGATTGCACGAGGGCACGCAGCGCCTCGATCGCCTCAGCGCCCCGCCCGTGCCGGGACAGGAGCTCCGACAGGAGCACGGTGCCGTGACAGTGGCGGGCGGGATGCCGGTACACCTCGATCGCGCCGTCCACGTCACCGCGCTCCTCCAGCGCCTCCGCGAGACTCTGCGCGGCGTGCCCGAGAACGTCGGCCTCCGCGTACGCGCGCAGTTCCTCGATCCGGTCGTGCCGTACCAGCAGGTCGGCCAACTGGTCACGGCCGTTGACGGAAGTGGAGCGGCGGGTGCGCAGGAGGTCGATCGCGTCCTGGACGCGGCCCTGGCGCTCCCGGATCGTGGCCAGCAGCCCGATGGCGTTGAACGGTACGGTCTCCCGGTCGGCACAGCCGGGATCACCGCAGACGGGGACCGCCTCGACCCGGCCCTCCAGCAACGCCGCCGCTTCCTCGTCCAGGCCCGCGACTCCGGCGACGTCGACCAGGCGATCGGCGAGGAACCAGTCGTCGATCCCGGGGCTCAGCAGCGAGAACGCCTCGCCGCCACGGCCGTGACGGGCCAGCAGACCGGCGAAGAAGTCCAGCGCCTGCCTGTCTCCCGCCGACGCGTACGGCCGGACCCGCTCGATCGCCTCCGCCGCCCGTCCCCAGTCCTCCAGCAACTCGGCCTCGGCACGGCCGGCCTGCCACCAGCCCGTCGCGACATACGGAGCGAGCACCTCCAGCGCCTCGCCCCGCCGGCCCTGTTCGCCGAGCAGCCGCGCCCATTCCCGCGCGCAGAACCACTCCCCACGCCCGGCCCGGAACTCCACCTCCGCCGCATGGCCGAGTTCCAGGAGCCGTGCGACCAGGGGCGGCGGTATGCAGCCGGACAGCGTCCGGGCCCGGCGGTCAAGATCGGCAGCGTCCACGGCAGCGCACTTTAGCCCCTGCCTCCGTACGCTTCGGTGAGAGCCAGGACACCGCCCCCGGGCATGACCAACCAGCCCCCATGTACTAGAGTTATCTCGACATCGAGATATCTGCCGAAGGCGTACCGGAGCCGCCCCCTCTAGTAAGGGTTACCTAACTTAGCCCTACCTTAGCGGATCGGCCAAGTAGGCGTGGCGGCAGGATGCGGTGGTACGCGCACATCAATGAAGGAGACTGTCGTGTCGGCGAACAGCTTCGACGCCCGCGCCACGCTCAGCGTGGGCGACGAGTCGTACGAGATCTTCCGGCTGGACAAGGTGGAAGGCTCGGCTCGCCTTCCGTACAGCCTGAAGGTCCTGCTGGAGAACCTGCTCCGCACGGAGGACGGCGCGAACATCACCGCCGACCACATCCGCGCCCTCGGCACCTGGGACTCGCAGGCCCAGCCCAGCCAGGAGATCCAGTTCACGCCGGCCCGCGTGATCATGCAGGACTTCACCGGCGTCCCCTGCGTCGTCGACCTCGCCACCATGCGTGAGGCCGTCGCGGCGCTCGGCGGCGACCCGGCGAAGATCAACCCCCTCTCCCCGGCCGAGATGGTCATCGACCACTCCGTCATCGCCGACAAGTTCGGCACCAACGACGCCTTCAAGCAGAACGTCGACCTGGAGTACGGCCGCAACAAGGAGCGCTACCAGTTCCTGCGCTGGGGCCAGACCGCCTTCGACGACTTCAAGGTCGTCCCCCCGGGCACCGGCATCGTCCACCAGGTCAACATCGAGCACCTCGCCCGCACGGTCATGGTCCGTAACGGCCAGGCGTACCCCGACACCCTCGTCGGCACCGACTCGCACACCACGATGGTCAACGGCCTCGGTGTGCTCGGCTGGGGCGTCGGCGGCATCGAGGCCGAGGCCGCGATGCTCGGCCAGCCCGTCTCGATGCTCATCCCGCGCGTCGTCGGCTTCAAGCTCACCGGCGAGCTGCCCACCGGCACCACCGCCACCGACCTCGTGCTGACTATTACCGAGATGCTCCGCAAGCACGGCGTCGTCGGCAAGTTCGTCGAGTTCTACGGCGAGGGCGTCGCCGCCACGAGCCTCGCCAACCGCGCCACCATCGGCAACATGTCGCCGGAGTTCGGCTCGACCGCCGCGATCTTCCCGATCGACGACGAGACCATCAAGTACCTGAAGCTGACGGGCCGCGACGCCCAGCAGCTCGCGCTCGTCGAGGCGTACGCCAAGGAGCAGGGCCTCTGGCTCGACCCGAAGGCCGAGCCCGACTTCTCCGAGAAGCTGGAGCTGGACCTCTCGACGGTCGTCCCCTCGATCGCCGGCCCGAAGCGCCCGCAGGACCGCATCGTCCTCGCGAACGCCGCCCAGCAGTTCGCCTCCGACGTCCTCAACTACGTCGACACCGCGGACGAGGCGGGCAAGGAGTCCTTCCCGGCCTCCGACTCCCCGGCCGCCGCGGGCGGCGTACCGTCCAACCCGGTCACGGTCACCGCCCCCGACGGCTCGACGTACGAGATCGACCACGGCGCCGTCACCGTCGCCGCGATCACCTCCTGCACCAACACCTCGAACCCGTACGTCATGGTCGCCGCCGCGCTCGTCGCGAAGAAGGCCGTGGAGAAGGGCCTGACCCGCAAGCCGTGGGTCAAGACCACGCTCGCGCCGGGCTCCAAGGTCGTCACCGACTACTTCGACAAGGCGGGGCTCACCCCCTACCTCGACAAGGTCGGCTTCAACCTGGTCGGTTACGGCTGCACCACCTGCATCGGCAACTCCGGCCCGCTGCCGGAGGAGGTCTCCAAGGCCGTCAACGACCATGACCTCGCGGTGACTTCGGTCCTCTCCGGCAACCGGAACTTCGAGGGCCGCATCAACCCCGACGTCAAGATGAACTACCTCGCCTCCCCGCCGCTGGTCGTCGCGTACGCCCTCGCCGGCTCGATGAAGGTGGACATCACCAAGGACGCGCTGGGCGTCGACACCGAGGGCAAGCCGGTCTTCCTCGCCGACATCTGGCCCTCCGAGGCCGAGGTCAACGACGTCGTCGCGAACGCGATCGGCGAGGACATGTTCTCCAAGTCCTACTCCGACGTCTTCGCCGGCGACCTCCAGTGGCAGTCGCTGCCGATCCCGACCGGCAACACCTTCGAGTGGGACGCGGAGTCGACGTACGTCCGCAAGCCCCCGTACTTCGAGGGCATGACGATGGAGACCACGCCGGTCACCGACATCGCCGGCGCCCGCGTCCTCGCCAAGCTCGGCGACTCGGTCACCACCGACCACATCTCGCCGGCCGGCGCCATCAAGGCCGACACCCCCGCCGGCAAGTACCTCACCGAGCACAACGTCGAGCGCCGTGACTTCAACTCCTACGGCTCCCGCCGAGGCAACCACGAGGTCATGATCCGCGGCACGTTCGCCAACATCCGCCTGCGCAACCAGATCGCGCCGGGCACGGAAGGCGGCTACACCCGCGACTTCACGCAGGCTGACGGCCCCGTGTCGTTCATCTACGACGCCTCGCAGAACTACCAGGCCGCCGGCACCCCGCTGGTCATCCTGGGCGGCAAGGAGTACGGCTCCGGCTCGTCCCGCGACTGGGCCGCCAAGGGCACCGCGCTCCTCGGCGTCAAGGCCGTCATCACCGAGTCGTACGAGCGCATCCACCGCTCGAACCTCATCGGCATGGGCGTCCTCCCGCTCCAGTTCCCGGCCGGCCAGAACGCCGACTCCCTCGGCCTCACCGGCGAGGAGACCTTCTCCATCACCGGCGTCACCGAGCTGAACGAGGGCACGACCCCGAGCACCGTCAAGGTCACCACTGACACCGGCGTCGAGTTCGACGCGGTCGTCCGGATCGACACCCCCGGCGAGGCGGACTACTACCGCAACGGCGGCATCATGCAGTACGTCCTGCGCAACCTGATCCGCAACTAAGGGTCACCGCAAGGCAGTCGAGGGCCGTATCCCCGTATGTCGGGGGTGCGGCCCTTCGCCGTTTCCGCCCCGTTACATCGGCCCACCTCAGCTTGAACACAGGGTTCCCCCAGCCGACCGGGACAAGATCGGGACAGCGCGGGAACCCGCCGCGTGTCGGCCAACGGTAGGGGACGGGAGGGGAGATGAGCCTTCGGCTGCGCAGCCGACGGGGAGCCGGTGTCGTGCACACCGGCCGGGGCACGCCCGCGCTCCACGACGACATCGTCCCCGAGACACCGCCGGCTCCGGAGAGCCGCCCCCGGTCCGCCGTCCGCGTCCGCCGCTTCCCCCGCGTCCGGCCCCACCGCCCCGGCTCCCTGCGCGCACGCCTGTTCCTCTTCATCGGCGTGACGCTGGCGGTCGTCTGCACGGCGATGGCGCTGACGACGGTCCTCGCCCAACGCGCCTACCTGCTGGGCGACTTGGACGACCGGGTCGGCGCGGCGGCCGAACACGGACTGGCCGGCGCGGCCGAACACCCGCGGCTCACCGGGGACTTGTCCTTCCTGGACGGCGGCGGGCACCCGGCCGGTCTGCTCACCGCCCGGACCGACGGCGACGGCGCCGTCCTGGCCGCCCGGATCGTCGGCCAGGGCACCCCGCCGTACGACCTGACGGCCGCCCAGCGCGCGGCGCTCGCCGGGATCGCCCCGGACGGCGGCACGCACACCCGCACGGTCCCCGGCCTCGGCGCCTACCGCCTCACCGCGCTGGACGACGACGGCGTCCGCGTCCTCGCCGGCCTGCCGCTGGACGGCGTCCGCGACACCATGCACGACCTCCTCCTCATCGAGGCGACGATCGCGGCGACCGGCCTCCTCACGGCGGCCTGCGGCTGCGCGCTGGTGATCCGGCGGCAGTTGCGCCCCCTGCGCAGACTCGCCGCGACGGCCGCCGAGGTCTCCCGGACGCCCCTCGCCCGCCTCCCCGAACGCGACACCGACCCCGGCACCGAGGCCGGCCGGGTCGGCGCCGCCCTCAACCGGATGATCGACCACGCCGAGTCCGCCGCCACGGCCCGCCGCCACAGCGAGGAACGCATGCGCCGCTTCCTCTCCGACGCCAGCCACGAACTGCGCACCCCGCTCGCCTCCATCTCCGGCTACGCCGAGCTGATGAGCCGCGGCGCCGCCGTCCTCCCCGCCGACCTGGCCTGGAGCCGGGTCACCGCGGAGTCCGCCCGGATGACGGGCCTCGTGGAGAACCTCCTCCTGCTGGCCCGCCTCGACGAGGGCCGCCCGCTGGAACGGGCCGAGACCGACCCGGTCGCCGTCGTCACCGAGGAGTTCCGCAAGGCGCGCGCGGCGGCGGAGGAACACGACTGGCGCCTCGAACTCCGGCTGACGGAACCCCTATTGATCCTCGGCGACGAGGTCCGTCTGCACCAGGCGGTCAGCCACCTCCTCGCCAACGCCCACCTCCACACGCCCCCGGGGACCCGGGTCACGGTGAGCGTCGAATCGATCGACGGCACCTGCGCGATCCGCGTCCACGACACGGGCGAGGGCATCCCGCCGGCCCTCCTTTCGACGGTCTTCGACCGCTTCACCCGGGGGGACGCGTCCCGTGCGCGGGAGCGGGGGAGTGCCGGGGGGTCGGGGCTGGGGCTGGCGGTGGCGTCGGCGATCGTGGAGGCGCACGGGGGCACGCTCACGGCCCGGAGCGGGCCCGGAGGGACGGAGTTCACGATGAGCGTGCCGGCCCTGCTGCCCGTCTGAATCGAACCGCTGTCGTCGAACCCCGTTTACAACCGTGGCATACGGCGCTACCTTCCCGCACAGGTGGGGTGGGAGCGCTCCCACCCGTGGACCGGAACCCACTCCCGGGACCGCCCCACCCCATACCCGCACAGCCGTACAGGAAAGGACGGCTCCATAGCCATGTCCCCCACCCCCAGAGCTGGCATGATCACGACAAAGTTATCGGGGTTACTCCGTACCCGAGCCCTCCTCCTCGTCCTCGTCTCCGTGCTCGCCGTCATCCCGGCGGTGGGCCTGATCGTCTCGACCGGCGGCAAGGCGGAAGCCCACGGCACCCCCATGAAGCCGGGCAGCCGCACCTTCCTGTGCTGGCAGGACGGCCTCACCGACACGGGTGAGATCAAACCGGTCAACCCGGCCTGTAGGAACGCCCAACAGGTCAGCGGCACCACGCCGTTCTACAACTGGTTCTCGGTCCTGCGCTCGGACGGCGCCGGCCGCACCCGCGGCTTCGTCCCGGACGGCCAGCTGTGCAGCGGCGGCAACACCAACTTCACCGGCTTCAACGCCGCCCGCAACGACTGGCCGCTCACCCATCTGACGGCCGGCCGCACCATGGACTTCTCGTACAACGCGTGGGCCGCGCACCCGGGTTGGTTCTACGTGTACGTCACGAAGGACGGCTTCGACCCCACGAAGACCCTCACCTGGGACGACATGGAGTCCACGCCGTTCCTGAGCGTCGACCACCCGCCGCTGCACGGCTCCCCGGGCACGGTCGAGGCCAACTACTCCTGGACCGGGCAGCTTCCGGCGGGCAAGTCGGGCCGCCACATCATCTACATGGTCTGGCAGCGCTCGGACAGCGCGGAGACCTTCTACTCCTGCTCGGACGTCGTCTTCGACGGCGGCAACGGCGAGGTGACCGGTATCCACGAGCCGGGCAACCCGAACGAGCCCGTCCCGGGCACCTGCACCGCCACCCGCCGCACGACCGGCAGTTGGACCGGCGGCTACCAGTCCGAGGTGACCGTCACCAACTCCGGCAACGTCCCGATGCTCGGCTGGATGGTCAACTGGACGCTGGCCGCGGGCCAGAAGGTGGACAGCCTCTGGAACGGCGCCGCCACCTACACCGGCCAGGACGTGATGGTCCACAACGCCGGCTGGAACGGCTCACTGAGTCCGGGCCAGAGTACGACCTTCGGGTACGTGGTCACCGGGGCGAACGGCGACAGTACGACGAGTCTGCCCTGTCGCGTCGGCTGATCGACTGCCCTGCACCGTAAGAGAGACGGGCCGCTCCGGGCGGACCCGGTGGCATCGAGCCGTGTGCCACCGGGTCCGCGAGCCGGACGGCCCCAGGGGGGGAGGGGGCCGTCCGGGGAGATCCCCCGGCGCTCGGACGACGACACGGGCGAGGGGGAGTTCGGGCGACGACGTCATCGCGGGGATAACGTTGTCGGGGATGCTGTGTGTGTACTGTACAGCCTCAACGGCCGCTGAAGTCAAATGAGTTGACGTGCCCGAGGGGTCGTCCGGCGGCCTGCCGGACGACCGCTCACGGCGTCACTCGGACGCCTGGCTCCGACGCCGGACGACGAGGTAGCCGACGCCCGCCGCGACGACCACACCGGCGCCGATCGCGGCCCACGTCCCGCCGGACATACCGCTGTCGTCGTCCTTCTCCGACTCCGACGCGACCGGCGAGGCGGAGGGGGTCGGAGCGGCCGGGCTCACGGGGGCGCTGCTCGCGGGGGCGGTCGGCGTGGGGGTCGGCTGCACGGGTGCCGCCGCCTTCAGCTTCAGTACCGGTGCCGGGTTCCCGCTGTGCGAGTGGTCCTCCTCCTCCGTCTTGCCGGGCTCCTCCAGCTCGATCCAGCGGTCGATCTTGCCGTCGCCGTACGTCTGGAGCGTCTTGAACACCAGCTCCTTCGCGTCCGGCAACTGCTTGACGACGACGGACACCTCGACGTCGTCCCCGACGGGTACGGCCGTCCCCTTCACGGCGAAGCCGTCCGAAGTCGCCGCCAGCGCCCAGCCCTTGGGGCCGCTCGCATAGGTGACGTCACCCGGCGCGATGCCCGCCGGGAGCACGACCCGCACCTCCTTGATACCGGCCGTCGACGACTCCGACTCGGCCGAGACGGTCACCTTCACGTTCTGCGCGAGGGCCTGCGGGTTGTCGGCGCTGACTTCCACGTGCGCGGCGGCCGACTGGGCACCGAGCACGACGAGCGCGCCGGCGGCGAGCACGGTGAGGGTCTTCTTGAACATGGCTGTTCTCCAGGCAGAGTTGCAGCACGGACCGACACGACAGCGGTCCGCAGAGGGTCAGTTGACGTGATCCGACCGGTCTGCCGGAGGCCCCCTCCGCACGACGACGTCCGCGAGGAGGAGGGCGCCGGTGTGGTGGGGGAGGGGGGCTGTGCGGGGTGCGGAAGCCCGCGTATCGCTGGAGACGGGGGTGAATCCCGTCCATGCGCGGAGAGCGGCGGTCCGGTCTCGCACGCCCTGCGCGAGCCGCCAGAACACCCGGTCCGCACGTTGGAGCAGAGCGGCGACGAGGAGGGCGGCGAGGGCGTGGGCGGCGGTCATGGGCCAGGAGGTGTGGGGGGCCATGGTTTCGGAGGCGTGATGCACATGGCCGTTGCCGTGTCCTGCGGAGAGCCATTGATGCAGGCTGCCTTGAGCGAGGACACAGGCGAGGGCGACGGAGGGGAGCGACCGGGGTCGCCGTACTCCGAGGAGCCCGAGCAGAAACAGCGCGAGCGCACCCACCAGCACCCGCTGCCAGTGCGGGGGTTCTGCGGCGACGAGGTGGTGAGCGGCGGCACCGAGAGCAGCCCCGACAGCAGCGAACACACCAGCCCGCACTATGGGGATCGGCGCGCCAGCGCCATCCTTCAGGGGCGCGGGGAACTGCGCGAGCAACCACGACGAAGCCGCACCCGCCCCGCAATCCCAGCGCAATCCACTCATGGCCCACCCATCATGAAGCACCCAGGCTCCAGACGGATACGCATCACCTCACCAAGCTGCTCAATCCACCCCCTCGAACACCCCCGCCAACCACTCCAACTGCAACGCCACATGCACCGCGTCCCCACCCTCATGCCCGTTGTACGCGTACGTATGAATCTCCCGCCGAGGCTGCGAACCCCCCACCTCCCCATACCGGTTGAACGCCGCGAACGCCCCACTCGGCGGACACACCCGATCCCGCAACCCCGTCCCGAAATGCGCATGAGCCCGAGCCCGCCGCGCGAACGACACCCCCTCGACATAGGACAGCGTCCGATAGGCGGCCTCCTCAACTCCCCGGTGCACAGAGAGATACGCGGCGATCTCCCCGTAGGGCCCCGCGTCGGTGAGATCCAGCGCCCGCCGAATCCCGCACAGCAACGGCGCCGTCACCAACACGGCGGCAAGATCGGGAACCAGCCCCGCGACGGCCAACGCTAGCCCCCCGCCCTGACTGTTGCCGACGACGGCGACCCGCCCCCCGTCCACCCCCGGCAGCCCCCGCACCGCCTCCACCGCCCGCACCGCGTCGACGATGAGCCGCCGGTAGTGGTACTGGTACGGATCGAGCAGCCCCCGTACGACGACCCCCGGCCCCCCTGGCACGGCGGGCCCGAGATCGAGCGTCCCGCCCCCGCCGCTGCCGTAACTGTCCCCCTGCGCCCGGTTGTCCATGAGCAGATGCGCGTACCCGGCGTTCACCCAGGTGAGCCGCTCGTGGGAGAGCCCGCGTCCCCGTCCGTACCCGGCGTACTCGACGACCGTCGGCAGCGCCTCGCGCACCCCGGCGGGCCGGCTGTACCAGGCCCGCACGGGATGCCCCCCGAACCCGGGGAACGTCACGTCCCAGGTCTCCGTCAGCTTCAGCCCGTTGCGCACCGGCTCGCTCCGCACCCGCAGCGGTGTCTCAGAAGCCGCTTTCAGCGCCTCGTGCCAGTACGCGTCGAAGTCGTCCGGCTCGTCGAGCGGCGGCCGGAAGGACTCCAGCTCAATCAGCGGCAGATCGAACGCGCTCACGGCGACACCTCGCAGGATTCGGTCACGAAAGGGAAACTTGCGGAGCTGGGAAGGGTCGGACCCCCCTGTTCTACCCGCCTGTGGACGCTTCCAACGCACCACTGCTTCCTGAGGAATCTCCTGCATGACCCATTGACAGCGGTTTCTGGGTGCCCATAAGTTGCCGCGAAGTTACCGGTAAGAGCTCGAAAGTTTCGGTTCCGCGTCCCCGCTCCGGGAGGCCCGAGCATGAGCACCCCCACCACGTCGGCGCCCCCGCCGGGCACCCAGGACCCGCCACCCCCCAAGACCCCGGGTGGCCCGAAGCGCCTGTCCGCGCGCCGCAGTTGGCGCCGGGCGCTGCGCCGCGACTGGCAGTTGTACTCGCTGGTGATCCTGCCGCTGCTGTTCTTCCTGGTCTTCCGCTATCTGCCGATGATCGGGAACGTCATCGCGTTCCGCCGGTTCGAGCCGGGCGGTTCGATCCTGGGCGAGCAGTGGGTGGGCCTGCGCTATGTGCGCATGTTCCTCACCGACCCCACCTTCTGGCAGGTCTTCCGCAACACGCTGTGGCTCGGTCTGCTGACCCTCGTCTTCTGCTTCCCGATCCCGATCGTGCTGGCGCTGCTCCTGAACGAGGTGCGCCGCACGGCCCTGAAACGCTTTGTGCAATCGGTTTCCTACCTGCCGCACTTCCTGTCGATCGTGATCGTCGCCGGCATCACGATGCAGATGCTCGCGACGGACGGCCCGGTCAACCACCTCCTAGGCTGGCTCGGCCACGACCCGATCCGCTTCATCCAGGAACCCGAGTGGTTCCGGACGGTGTACGTCGGCTCGGAGATCTGGCAGACGGCGGGCTGGGGCACGATCCTCTACCTCGCCGCGCTGACCACGATCGACAACGATCTGTACGAGGCCGCCCGCATCGACGGCGCGAACCGCTGGCAGCAGATCTGGCACGTCACGCTGCCCGGTATCCGGCCCACGATGATCACGCTGCTGATCCTCAACATCGGCACGTTCATGGCGGTCGGCTTCGAGAAGATCCTGCTGCTGTACAACCCGCTGACCTATCCGACCGCCGACGTCGTCTCGACCTACCTGTACCGGGCCGGCGTCGAGTCGAACAGCTTCAGCTACGCGTCGGCGATCGGCCTGTTCGAGGCGGTCATCGGGCTCGTCCTCATCACCTCCGCGAACCAGCTCTCGCGCCGCACAGTGGGGACCAGCCTGTGGTGAGCAAGGTCAGGGCACGCACCTCGGTCGATCAGCCGACGCGCGGCTACCGCGTCTTCCAGGGCGTCAACGGCGTGATCCTCACCGTCGTCGTCGTGCTGACGCTGTACCCGTTCCTCAACATCGTCGCCCGCTCCTTCAGCGGCGAGCGCGAGATCCGCTCCGGTGAAGTCACCCTGTGGCCCAAGGGGTTCGACCTCACGACCTACCGGATCGTCATCAACGACGAGACGTTCTGGCGGAGTTACGGAAACACCGTGCTCTACACGGTCGTCGCCACCGTCGTGGCCATGGTTCTGACGACCTGTTACGCCTACGTCCTGTCCAAGAAGAACCTCAAGGGGCGCGGATTCCTCGTCGGCGTCGCCGTGTTCACGATGTTCTTCTCCGGCGGCCTGATCCCGAACTACGTCCTCGTCACCAGCCTCGGCCTGAAGAACTCGGTGTGGGCGATCGCCCTGCCCAACGCGATCAGCGTGTTCAACCTGCTGGTGATGAAGGCGTTCTTTGAGTCCCTGCCGAGCGAACTGGAGGAGGCCGCCCAGATCGACGGGCTCAGTACGTACGGCATCCTGCTGCGCGTCGTGCTGCCGCTGTCGAAGGCCGTCGTCGCGACGATGATCCTGTTCTACTCGGTGTCGTTCTGGAACTCCTGGTTCCAGGCGTTCCTCTATATGGACCGGACCGACCTCATGCCGGTCACCGTCTATCTGCGCAACATCATCGCGGGCGCCACCGGAGCCTCCAACGCCGGCGCCACCACGGAACAGGGCACGCAGGTCGCCGCCTCCATCCAGGCCGTGACGATCGTGCTCACCTCGCTGCCGATCCTGTGCGTGTACCCGTTCGTCCAGCGCTACTTCGTCTCGGGCGTGATGCTCGGCGCGGTCAAGGGCTGACCGCTTCCCCCACCTCCGGCCGACCGCCCCACCTCCCAAGGAGTCTCCGGTGAACAAGAACTCCCGCCCCAACACAGGCCAGTTGTCACGCCGTCAGATCCTGTCCGCCGCCGGGTTCATCGGCCTCGCCACCCTCACGGGCTGCGGCAGCGGTGACGACGGCGGCGACTCCAAGGACCTCACGAAGAAGCAGAACGGCGCGATGAAGGACTTCCGCGCCGGCCAGCAGTTCAAGGCGACCAAACCGCTGTCCTTCGACGTCCTGCACAACGACAACCCGGCCTATCCGATGAAGGGCGACTGGCTGTTCTGGAAGGAGGTCACCCGGCGGACGGGCGTCACCCTCAAGCCGATCTCCGTGCCGCTCAGCGACTACGAGAAGAAGCGCAGCCTCCTCATCGGCTCCGGCGACGCGCCCTTCCTGATCCCCAAGACCTACCACCCGGCCGAGGCCGCGTTCGTCTCCTCCGGGGCGATCCTCCCCGTCAGCGAGTACATCCACCTGATGCCCAACTTCCAGGACAAGGTGAAGAGATGGAAGCTGGAACCGGAGATCGACTCGCTGCGCCAGTCCGACGGCAACTACTACCTGCTGCCCGGTCTGCACGAGAAGCTGAAGTCCGGCTACTCCCTCGCCTTCCGCACCGACGTCCTGGCCAAGCACGGCATCGCCGTGCCGACCACCTGGGACGAGGTCTACACCGTCCTCAAGGCGCTCAAGTCCGAGTACCCCGGCAGCTACCCCCTCACCGAGCGCTGGAACGTCAACACCCCTTTCCCGCCCGGGGCGTTCTTCAACTACCTCGGCCAGGCGTACGGCGTCCCGGCCGGCTGGAGCTACAGCAACGTCAGCTGGGACGACAAGGCGAAGAAGTTCGTCTTCACCGGCGCCCGTGACGAGTTCCGCCAGATGGTCGAGTACGTCGCCAAGCTGGTCTCCGAGAAACTCCTGGACCCGGAGGGCTTCACCCAGACCGACGACGACGCGCTCCAAAAGCTCCTCGGCCAGAAGTCCTTCGCGATCAGCGCCAACCCCCAGGTCCTGGTCCAGGAGTACCGCTACAACCTGAACAAGCAGGTCAAGGGCGCCACCATCGAGATGATCCCGGTCCCGATCGGCCCGGCGGGCGCGGTCCTGCCGGCCGGGGGCCGACTGGAGAACGGCGTCATGATCTCCGGCAAGGCCCTCAAGAGCGACGACTTCGTCGCCATGATGCAGTTCGTCGACTGGCTCTGGTACTCCGACGAGGGCCAGCGGTTCTGCAAGTGGGGCGTCCAGGGCACGACGTACACCTACAGCGGCGGCCAGTACAAACTGGAGCCCGGCATCTCCCTGATGGGCTCGATCCCGGACGCCCCCAAGGACCTCCAGAAGGACTTCGGTTTCTACAACGGCGTCTTCACCTACGGCGGAAGCTGGGCGCTCGT
The DNA here is from genome assembly GCF_040610055.1 of Streptomyces sp. NPDC004539. Lineage (NCBI taxonomy): Bacteria > Bacillati > Actinomycetota > Actinomycetes > Kitasatosporales > Streptomycetaceae > Streptomyces > Streptomyces sp. NPDC004539. The sequence continues at coordinate 282,991 of NZ_JBEXLS010000002.1, forward strand.
CTCCTCCTCGTTCAGCCCCGACGAGAAGAAGTTCCAGGACGCCATGGCCCAGCGCACCCAGCTCCCGGCCGAACCCGCCCACCCCCTCGAATCCTTCGAGCAGGAACAGGCCACCCTCTGGGACACCCCCCTCAAGGACCATGTCGGCCAGAACACCCTCCAGTTCGCCCTCGGCAAGCGCCCCCTGTCCGAATGGGACTCCTACGTCTCGGAGTTGAAGTCCAAGAACATGGACCAACTGGTCGCCCTGCACAACAAGGCGTACGAGCGGTACCGGAAGGACCACGGATGATCCGCGTCCCCGCCGAGCCCCTCGGCCCGTTCTCCGCCGCCTGGCGGCAGTGCGTAGGCACCGGACGGGCCGAACTCGCCCTGCGCCGCGACTACTTCGAGTCCCTGAAGCTGGTCCAGCGCGAGATCGGCTTCCGGCACATCCGGGGGCACGGACTGTTCTGCGACAGCATGGGCGTCGTCCGCCCCTACGAACAGCAGGGCACCCGGCGCCTGCACCACAACTTCACGTACGTCGACCAGGTCATCGACTCCTACCTGGAGCTGGGCATCCGCCCCTTCCTCGAACTCGGCTTCATGCCCGAGGAGTTGGCCTCCGGCTCCCAGACGATCTTCTGGTGGAAGGGCAACGTCACCCCGCCCCGCTCCCACACCGAGTGGGCCGCCCTGGTCCGCGCCACCCTCACCCACCTCGTCGACCGCCACGGCCTCGACGAGGTCCGCACCTGGCCCGTCGAGGTCTGGAACGAACCCAACCTCGACTCCTTCTGGGAGAACGCCGACGAAAAGGCGTACCACCAGCTGTACGAGGTGACCGCGCACGCCGTGAAGGAAGTCGACGCCTCGCTCCAGGTCGGCGGCCCCGCGATCTCACCCGGCGCCGACGAATGGCTGCCCCGCTTCACGGACTTCACCGACCGGAACGACGTCCCCCTCGACTTCGTCTCCCGGCACGCGTACACCTCCGGCCCCGCCCAGCGCGTCCCCTTCACCTCCTACCAGACCCTCGCCCCGGCGCGCGGCCTCCTCGACCAGTTCGCCACCCCACGCCGCCAGCTCGAAGGCACGCGGTACGCCGAACTCCCCGTCCACATCACGGAGTTCAACTCCTCCTACTGCCCGGACAACCCGATCCACGACACGGCCTTCAACGCGGCCTACCTGGCACCGGTGTTGGCGGAGGGCGGTGAGCTGGCCGACTCCTTCTCGTACTGGACGTTCAGCGACATGTTCGAGGAGGCGGGCGTCCCGACGGCCCTGTTCCACGGCGGCTTCGGCCTGTTGACGCATCGCCAGATCAAGAAGCCGACGTTCCACCTGTTCGCGTTCATGTCCCGGATGGGGGAGGAGCTGCTGTCGAGGGGCGACCACCACCTGGTCACACGGCACCGGGACGGTCGGGTAACTGCCCTCGCCTGGGCGCCGGTTGACCCGACCGGGGAGACCCTGGGCCCGACCCACCACGAACTCCACCTCTCGATCCCGCTGTCGGGAGCAGCGGCGTTCGTCCGCCGCTCGACGGTGGACGAGGACCACGGCAACGCGTACACGGCATGGCGGGAGATGGGCAGCCCGCGTTCGCCGAGGCAGCGTGAACTGGACATGCTGCACGAGGCGGCAGAGCCGAGTCGCACGCACTTCCGCGTGAGGCTGGAAGACGGCCGAGCGAACCTGAAGCTGTCGCTGGGGCGCAACGAGATCACGCTCGTAGAGCTGACCCCATTGGTGGACGAGACCTCCGAATGGTGGGACGAGCGCCGCTTGTTGGGGAGGACAGATGAGCGCTGACGCGCAATTGCGGCTGCGTAGCGCCGCTCAGGGGCGCGGGGAACTGCGCGACCAGCCCCCCACAACCCGCACCCGGGAATTCGGCAGTGGACCCCTCTCAAAAGCCGCCGTCCTCATCCACACCCTCCTCACCACAGAAGCCCTCCTCCTCATCACCGCAGCCCCCGGCCTCATCCCCCTCTTCCTCATCGGCCCCACCCCCCTCACCGCCCTCTTCCTCCTCCCCCTGGGCCCCGCCACCTCCGCCGCCCTCTACGCCCTCCACCACCGCGGCACCGACCTCACCGACCTCCACCCGGCCCGCCTCTACCTCCAGGGCCTGCGCCTCAACACCCTCCCCGCCCTGAAACTCTGGACCCCCCTCCTGATCTGGCTGACGGTGACGGCCTTCACTCTCACCCACTTCCGGTCCACGGGCCTCCCCACCTGGTGGGCCCTGATCATCGCGGCAACCGCTCTCACCACGTTGCTGTGGGGCGCCCACGCCCTGATCCTCACCTCCCTGTTCACGTTCCGCGCGAGGGACACGGCCCGCCTCTCCGCGTACTTCCTCCTGCGTCACGGCAGGGTCACCCTGGGAGCCCTCTCCCTCCTGATCCTGACCGGTGCGATGACCGCCCTGCTCACGGAGGCGCTCCCGGCGCTCCTGTCGGCCCCCTTGCTCCTCTCCCTGCTGCACACCGCCCGCCCGGTGATCGCCGAGACGAAGGAGGACTTCACCGCATGACCGACAAGATCCGGTACGGCGGCGACTACAACCCCGAGCAGTGGCCGAAGGAGGTGTGGACGGCGGACCACCGCCTGTTCGGGCAGGCCGGCATCGACACGCTCACCGTGGGCGTGTTCATCTGGTCCCTGACCCAACCGGCCGAGGACACCTACGACTTCACGGTCCTGGACGACATCCTGGACCGCGCGGCGGCGGAGGGCAGAAGCGTCTGCCTGGCGACCGGAACCGCCGCCCTCCCGCCGTGGCTGGCGAAGCGGTACCCGGAGGTGAACCGCACGGACTTCGAGGGCCGCCGCCACCGCTACGGCCAGCGCCACAACTTCTGCCCCAGCTCCCCGGCGTACCGGCGACTGTCGACGGCGATGGCCGCGCGCCTCGCCGAACGCTACGCCGACCACCCGGCGTTGCTGGCCTGGCACATCAACAACGAGTACGGCGGCGCCTGTTACTGCGACCTGTGCGCCGAGGCGTTCCGGGAGTGGCTGAAGACCCGGCACAGCACCCTCGACGCCCTCAACGACGCCTGGTGGACGACCTTTTGGTCCCACCGCTACACCGACTGGGCCGAGATCGAACCCCCGAGCGCGCTCACGGAACACTGGCGGGGCCCCGACCACACCGCGTTCCAGGGCATCACCCTGGACTACCAGCGGTTCATGACGGACGCCCTCCTCGGCTGCTTCACGGCGGAGAAGGCGGCGATCCGGGAGCACGACCCGGAGACCCCGGTGACGACGAACATGATGGGCGCCTACCGTCCGCTGGACTACCACCGCTGGGCCCCGCACCTCGACTTCGCGTCGTGGGACAACTACCCGCCGCTGGACGCCCCGCCGACCCGCCCGGCCCTCGCGCACGACCTGATGCGCGGCCTGAAGGACGGCGCCCCCTTCTGGCTGATGGAGCAGACCCCGTCCACGACCGCGTGCCGGGACGTCAACCCGCTGCACCGCCCCGGCGAACTCCGCCTCGCCACCTGGCAGGCCGTCGCGCACGGCGCCGACGCGGCCCTGTACTTCCAGATGCGCGCCTCACGCGGCGCCTGCGAGAAGTACCACGGCGCGGTCATCGGCCACGCCGGCCGCGACGACACCCGTACCTTCCGCGAAGTCGCCGACCTGGGCCGGGAGTTGGCCGACCTGGGGGATCTCACGCTGGGCGCCCGCACCCCCGCCCGTACCGCGCTCCTCTTCGACTGGGACAGCTGGTGGGCCCTGGAGCTCTCCGACGGCCCCTCCCGGCTCGTCCGGTACCTGGACGTCGTCCACGCCTACTACCGCGCGGCCCGCGAGGCGGGCGCGGACGTGGACGTCGTCCCCGTCACCGCCGACCTCACCCCGTACGACGTCGTCCTCGCCCCCGCCCTCCACCTCATCAAGGGCGACCTGGCGGCCCGTCTCGAAGCGGTCGCCGAGAGCGGTGGGACCGTGCTCGCGACGTTCCTGTCGGCGCGCTCCGACGAACACGACCGGGCCTTCCTCACCGACCTGCCCGGCCCGCTGGCCTCCCTCCTGGGTATCAGGATCGACGAGTGGGACTCCCGTCCCCCGGAGGTCGTACAACCCGTAGTACTTCCGGACGGCCCCGAGTCTCAGGCCCGGCTGGTCTTCGAGATCGTCCAGCTCAGGGGCGCCGAACCCGTAGCCCCCTACGGGTCGGACTTCTACGCCGGCACCCCCGCCGTCACCCGCAACCGCTTCGGCGGACACGGTGGCGAGGGCTGGTACGTCGCCACCGCCCTCGACCAGCCGGGCGTGGACCACGTCGTCCGCCTCGTCCTGGCCCGCCACCACCTCGTCGGCCCCTACGCCGACCACCCCGAGGTCGAGACCGCGACCCGCGTCACCGAGGACGGCACCCTCCTCCTCTTCCTCCTCAACCACACTACAGAGACAGCCGAGTTGACCGCCCACACCACCACGACCGACCTCCTCACCGGCAAACGGGTGGAGGCCGGCACCCCCCTCGTCCTCGACCCCCTCGGCGTCGCGGTACTCAAACCGGACGATCCTCAGCAGGCGCCCCTCAGTAGATGACCCGCCCCCGCTCGTCCGGCACCCCCGACTTACGGAAGAAGTACGAGTTCACCTGATCCCGCCACTCCCGCGCGCTCCGCACCTGCTCCTCGAACCGCTCCACCCCCCGCGCGAACCGTTCCGGCTCCACCACCCCCTTGAGGCCCGCCCACACCCGGCGGGCCTCCTCCGCCTCCTCGACCCCCTCGAAGTGCGTGTCGTAGATGTGCTGGATCACGGTCTTCCCGCTCTTCAGCACCTGCCCGTACGGCACATGGTGGAAGAACAGCAGGAGTTCGTCCGGGCAGCTCTCCACCGACTCGTACACCGACGCCCACGGCTCCCCGTACTGCCCCGCGAACCCGGTCCCGGTCGCCACGCTCCGGTCGACCCCCACCCCGTCCCGGTCGGCGAAGTGGTACGTCCCCCACGGGCTGTACTCGTACCCGTCGACACTCGGCCCGTAGTGATGCCCCGGCTGCACCATGAACCCCACCCCGAGCGGCGCCGTGTACTTCTCGTACATCGCCCAGGACCCGGCGAGAAGGCCCCGCAGCCCGCCCAACTCCCCTTCCCCGAAGGTGAGTCGAAGCCACTCGTCGAGCACATCGAGGGGTTCCGCCCCCGGCTCCCACGCCAGCCGCCCGAACGTGTACAGGTTCGCCTGCGCCAGCGGATGCCCGGTCCAGAACGGATCGTCCCCCACGTTCGAGACCGCGACCAGCTCATCGGCCGACTCGCCGACGGACGGCCCCTGTTCACCCCCCGGCCGGAACCGCAGCACCTCGCTCCACATCGGCCCCAGCCAACAGGCGTGCCGCTGCTGCCCGGTGTACTCCTGCGTGGCCTGCACCTCCACCGCGACCCGGGTCCGGGGCAGCGCCCCCAGCACCGGCGACACCGGCTCCCGCACCTGGAAGTCCATCGGCCCGTGCTTTACCTGGAGCACCGCGTTCGCCGCGAACTCCCCGTCCAGCGGCGCGAAATGGTCGTACGCGGCCCGCGCCCGGTCCGTCGAGCGGTCCCGCCAGTCCTGCCGGTGGTCGTAGACGAACGCCCGCCAGTGCACCGTCCCGCCGAACGGGGCGAGCGCGGCGGCCAGCATGTTCGCGCCGTCCGCGTGCGAACGCCCGTAGGCGAACGGCCCCGGCTGTCCCTCGGAGTCGGCCTTCACCACGAACCCGCCGAAGTCCGGGACCGCCGCGTACACCTCCCCCACCGCCCCGGCCCACCACTCCCGCACTCCCGCGTCCAACGGGTCCGACGTCTCCAGCCCGCCCAGCACGATCGGCGCCGCGAACGTCACCGACAGGTGTGTGCGAATCCCGTAGCCCCTCAACGCGTCGGCCAGGAAGGCGACTTCGCCGATCCGCTCGGTCAGCAGCCGGGCCTCCGCCGCGTGCACGTTGACGTTGTTCACGGCGACGGCGTTCACCCCGCAGGCCGCGAGCAGCCGGGCGTACGCTCGCACCCGCCCCAGGTCCCGCCGGGCCGCACCGTCCGCCCAGAACAGCGACCCGCCCGCGTACCCCCGCTCCACCTGCCCCATCACCGGATGCACGGCCACGTTGTCCCAGTGGTCCACCATCCTCGACGGCAGTGCGGGGGAGTGGAGTTCACCGCGCACCGGCCCCCGGAAGGCGTCCTCACCGAGCCGCACGACATGGAAGAACCCGTACAGCAGCCCCGCTCCGGCCGACGCGGTGACTGAGGCCCGCTCGCCGTCGAAGGCGAACACGAAGCCCTCGTCGCCGAGTTCACGGAGCTCGCCCGCCGTCACCTCCAGCAGCAGTTCGCACGGCCCCTCCGAAACCACCTCCCCACCGAACCGCCCACAAGCCTCCCGCACTTCGGCCCGCACGGTCTCCACCAGCTCCCCGGACCCGCGCACGGACACCCGCCGGCCGCCCAGCGCACGGAACGCCTCCACGGGCAACCACGCGGGATCGAGACTCTCAAGCGACGGCATGCGTCCCCCAACTCGGCGGCTCAGGCGAGCAGTTCGACTTCCGACAGCACCGCCTCGCCGTCGAGCAGCAGACGGTACCTCCCGTACGTACCCGCGGACCCCACAGTGAACGCCCGTGTCTGCCTGCCCCACGCGAACGACTCCCCGGACCGCCGGTCCAGCGTCGTCCAGGCGACCCCGTCGTCCGACCCCTGGAGCGTCCACCCGTGCGGTGCCCGCGCCGGATCGGCTCCCGAAGTCAGCGTGTACCGGACCCCCTTCACCGCCCCGGACACCGGCAGCTCCACCGACTCCGAGGCGGCCGAGGTGGCGGACGTGTCGTCGAACAGCGCACCGCCTCGCCGCAGCACATCCGAGCGCGGCCGGGCCACCGCGTCCCCCTGAGTGATCGACACCGGCCCCGACCCCGCACCCCACGAGGCCGGCCGGGGTCCCATGTCGAACTCCAGCACCCCGCCCCGGGAGACGAGCGAGTGCGGCAGCGAAGTCGACGTCAGCGCCCGCCCGTCGAACCGCACCCCCTGCACGTACACGTTCCGCGCGCTGTTCCGGGGCGCCTTCACCACCAGCACCTTCCCGCTGTCCATCCGGACCGTCGCCTTCGTGAACAGCGGTGACCCGATGGCGTATTCGCCGCTCCCCATCACCAGCGGGTAGAACCCGAGCGCCGAGAACAGCCACCAGGCCGACTGCTCCCCGTTGTCCTCGTCCCCGTGATAGCCCTGCCCGATCGAACTGCCGGTGTAGAGCCGCGAGAGCACCTCCCGCACGGCCGCCTGCGTCTTCCACGGCTGCCCGGCCGCCAGATACATGTACAGGGCGTGGTGCGCGACCTGGTTGGAGTGCCCGTACATGCCCATCCGGACGTCCCGCGCCTCGGTCATCTCGTGGATGACACCCCCGTACGACCCGGCGAAGTCGACGGAGGCGGTCTCCGGGGTCGAGAGGTAGGCGTCCAGCTTCTTGCCCAACTCCCCTCGTCCGCCGTACAGGTTGGCGAGTCCGCGGCTGTCCTGCGGGGCGCTCGCGAAGTACCCCCAGCCGTTCGTCTCCGTGTAGTCGTACCCCCAGACGCGCGGGTCGTACTCGGCGGACGGCACCCGCCAGGCGCCTCGCGCGTCCCGCCCCTGGAAGAACCCGGCGTCGGCGTCGAAGAGCCGGACGTACCCGCGGGCCCGGTCGAGGAAGTAGTCGGACTCCTCGCGGTAGCGCCGCTCGCCGGTCCGCCGGTACAGCTCCTGGCCCATGCGGGCGATGCCGTAGTCGTTGACGTACCCCTCCAGCGCCCAGGACAGGCCCTCGTGGGTGTCGGTGGCCGTGTAGCCGAGGAACGGGGAGGTCGCCATGCCCTTGCGGCCCACGCCCGGCGTCGGCGGCACCACGGTCGCGTTCTTCAGCGCCGCCTCGTAGGCCGCCCGCGCGTCGAAGCCGACGCCTTTCACGTACGCGTCCGCGAACGCGACGTCCGAGGAGGTGCCGGTCATCAGGTCGGCGTAGCCGGGGGAGGACCAGCGGGAGATCCAGCCGCCGTCCCGGTACTGCTGCACGAACCCGTCGACCAGGGAACCGGCTTGACGGGGCGTCAGGAACGAGTAGGCGGGCCACGCCGTCCGGTACGTGTCCCAGAAACCGTTGTTGACGTACACCTTTCCGTCCACGACCTTCGCGCCCGTGTGCGTCGGCGTGTCAGGGCCCGCCGGCGGCGAGAACGGCGAGGCGTACCGGTGGGCCGAACCCACCTTCTCGAAGCCGGAGTTGGGGTACAGGTACAGCCGGTAGAGGCTGGAGTACAGCGTCGTCAGCTGGTCCGGCGTCGCGCCTTCGACGCGGACCCGGCCGAGCAGCGCGTCCCACTGCCGTCGCGCGTCGTCGCGGACCCGCTCGAAGGAGGTGCCCGCCGGGATCTCCTGGCGGAGGTTGTCCCGCGCCTGGTCCAGGCCGATCAGCGAGGTCGCGAGCCGCAGCGTGACGGCCGGGGCGTCGAAGCGCGCGTACCCCGTCACACCGTCGACGGCGCCGTCCTTCACGGGCTCGGAGAACTCCCCGTACACGAACAGCCGTGAAGCGCCCGTCGACAGACCGGACTTGACGTCGCTGTAGCCGGTGACGACACCCCGTTCGGCGTCCAGCGTCAGCCCCGCGTCCTTGGTGACGTTGTCGAAGACGAGGCTGCCGCCGGACCCGGCGGGGAACGTGAACCGCATGGCCGCCGCGTGGTCCGTCGGCGCCATTTCGGCCGTCAGCCCGTTCTCGAACCGCACCCGGTACACGTACGGCCGCGCGGTCTCGTCCGCGTGCCGGAACGCCAGCGCCCGCGCGGACCGCCCGGTCTCCGGAACCCCGTCCCCGGCGGCCGGCATGACCTGGAACGTCTGCCGGTCACCCATCCAGGGACTGGGCTCGTGGCTCGCGGCGAACGCCTGGATCTCCGGCAGATTGCGGGAGTTGTTGCCCCGCGCGTACTCGTACAGCCAGCTCCGCGAGCCCGCGTTCGTCACCGGCGTCCAGAAGTTGAAGCCGTGCGGCACGGCCGTCGCCGGGAAGGTGTTGCCGCGTGAGAACGCCCCGCTGGAGTGGGTGCCCCGGGTCGTCAGCGCGTAGTCCGAGAGGTGCGCCTTCGGCGGCTCGGGCGTGCCGGGCCCGATCGTCAGGTCGTCCAGCCAGCCCCGGAACCGCGCCGGACCGCCGTCCGCGTCGTATCCGAGCAGAATCCGGTCGACGGTCTTCCCCGCCGCGACCGCCCCGATCTCGGCGCTCACGTCGTTCCACTGGTTGGCGTACAGGACCTTCGCCGCGCCCTGACCGCGCGGCGACAGCCCGAACCCGTACCGGTCGACGGCCCCGAGGCCGCTGAGGAACGTGCCGTCCGTGAACGCCAGGTCGACCGCGACGTTCGTCGCCGCGTAGTCCAGGTCGCCGTCCGCCATCGACGGGAAGATCCGGTAGCCGAGCCGGGTGTCCCGCCGGACCGGCAGATCCACGTCGAAGATCTTGTTGTACGACCGTCCCGCGCCCGCCGAGGTCTGGCGTCCGGCGTAGCGCAGCGCGCGCAGCCCGGTGAATCCGACGCGTGCCTTCGCCGTCGGCGAGGCGGTCGGCCCCCGGTCGACGCCGGTCAGCATGGCGGGCGGCACCGGGCCCGCCGCGCCGCCCGTCCCGAAGCGGACGTCGGCGAGCTGGAGCAGTCCGGCGCCCCGGTTCGCGGTGATCTCCAGCCGGAAGTGGCTGAAAGTCGACGCCGTGAGCGGGTACGCCTTCGTGGCGAACCGTTTCGGGAACGTCTCCCCGGTGCGCGCGTCCAGCTGCGTCCACGTCGTGCCGTCGGGCGAGCCGAGGAGCCGCCAGTCGGCGGGGTCGCGCTCGGGGGCGTCGTTCGCGGAGGTGAGCGCGTAGGAGGTGAGGGCGACCGGGCGGGGGAAGGCGAACTCGGCCCAGCCCGTCGGCGTGAACGTCAGCCATTTGGTGGCCGGTTCGCCGTCCACGAGGTTGTCCGCGACCTCGCCGCCGTCCGCGTTCTCCGCGTTCGCGCGGACCTCGGTCACCTCCCCGGTGACGTCACCGGGGAGCCCGCCGGCGTCGTAGCCGCCGTCCACACCCGAGGAGCCGCGTGCCTCGTCGACCGTGTCCGTCCAGTCGGGCGCGGGTTCGCCGGGCTCGAAGGAGGTCGCGAAGGAGGTCGTGGAGGCGGTGCGGGGAACCGTTTCCGCACGCGGCACCGCCACCACCGAGCCCGGTGAACCGAGCGCCAGCGCCATCGCACACAGGGCCACGATCGGGTGAAACCGCTTGCGCCGCCGAAGCCGTACCCACCGCTGCCGCATGGGTGAAGCACCCTCCCGTACCGCTCGGACGAACCGGACCGGACAACGTTTTCCCCCTGCTGGTGCGGGAATCAGTAGGTGGTCAAGTGGCCTGTGATGTCAAGGACGTTCACTGGGGAAAGCGCTTGTGGTGTCGGGAATTGAGCGGTCGGGGCTGAAGCGGGCCGTCCGGATTTCCGTGAGGTATCAACTCGGAAAAGACCCTCGGCCAACCTTGCATTCGATCTTGCTCCGTCGCCGGGAAATGGACTATACCTGTCGGCGTTTCCTGCACGACCCTGCTCGACCCGACGCGGCGCCGGCGCATGTCCGGTGCCGCCCTGAGTCCTGGAGAAGGCGAGGGCTTGACATGGGCTCCACATCCGCAGAAAGCCGGGGACCGGCAGGCGTCGGCCGCCGCACGATGATCAGGACGACCGCGGCGCTCGGACTCTCCGTACCGGCGCTGTCGTTCCTCACCTCCTGCGCCAGCAGCGGCGGCGACAGCGGTGACAAGGCGAAGACCGGGACGAAGACGGCCACGAACCCGCTCGGCGTGAACGACACGGCGACCCTGGAGTTCGTCCTGTTCGACGGCGGCTTCGGCACCCAGTACGCCGAGGACGCCGTCGCGCAGTACAAGAAGGCGTTCCCCAAGGCCGAGGTGAAGTTCTCGGCCACCCAGAAGATCCAGAGCGTCCTCCAGCCCCGCTTCAACCAGGGCACCCCGCCGGACCTCATCGACAACTCCGGCGCCGAGCAGATGGACATGGGCGTCCTGTCCAGCAAGAACCAGCTCACGGACCTCACCCCGCTGCTCGACGCGCCGTCCTACGACGACCCGAAGAAGAAGGTCCGCGACACCCTGCGCCCCGGCATCGTCGAGATGGGGCAGCTCGACGGGGCACCGGTGTGGATCATGTACTACGCCTACACCGTCTACGGCGTCTGGTACTCCCAGAAGGCGCTGGACGCCCTCGACTCGGCGTACCCCGAGACCTGGGACCAGATGCTCGCGGTCTGCGAGAAGGCCAAGAAGAAGGGCATCGCGGGCTGGACGTACGCGGGCAAGTACCCGTACTACCTGCCCTTCTCGCTCTACCCGATGATCGGCAAGGTCGGCGGCCGGGAGGTCCTCGACGCGATCGACAACCTGGAGCCGAACGCCTGGAAGCACCCCGCGGTCAAGGCGTGTTTCGAGGCGTACTACGAGCTCTACAAGAAGGGCTACGTCCTCAAGGGCACCCCTGGTCTGGACCACATCCAGTCGCAGACCGCGTGGGCCCAGGGCAAGGCGCTGTTCATCCCGAACGGCTCCTGGGTCGAGAACGAGTCGGCCAACGTCATCCCGGCCGACTTCAACCTCGCGGTCTCGGCGCCGACCGGCATCGACTCCTCCGACAAGATGCCGTTCGGCACGATCTGGGCCTCCGGCGGCGAGCCGTTCATCGTCCCCTCGAAGGCGGCCAACGCCCTCGGCGGCATGGAGCAGCTGCGGATCATGCTGAGCGAGGCGTCGTCGCGGAACTTCACCGCGAAGGTCAAGTCGCTGAGCGCCTTCAACGGCGGCACCGACGGCATCACCCTCACCCCCGGGCTCAAGTCGGGCGTCGCCGCGCTGGAGAAGGCCGGCGCGAACGTCCTGAACCCGCGGCTCCAGGACTGGTACGTCAAGCTCCAGAAGGAGCAGATCGGGGTCTCCGGGCTCGGCGAGATGATGGCGGGCCGGCTCACCCCGGTCGAGGCGATCAACAAGATCCAGGGATACGCCGACGCCGCCGCGAAGGACACGTCCATCAAGCACTACAAGCACCATTGAGTCCTCCCTTTCCCTAAAGGGAGGGGATTCCTGGCTCACGTTGGCTTCGGACCGGCGGTCCGGCAGCTCTTGCACGATCAGCACCAGCCGGGTCGAGACCAGCCCGGACGAGCATCACGCGGGCGGAGTTCTTGTCTCTGGGAGAGACGGCTCCGCACGCGGTGCAGGCGTAGGTTCGTTCTGAGAGAGGGAGTGCGTGCTTGGTTCTCGCTCCGCACTGTGCGCAGTCCATCGTGGTGTGCGCGGGGTGTACGAGGTGCAGCTCGCGGCCGTGTTTGCGGGCCATGTGGATGAGGGCCTGCTTGGTCGCGCCGATCGCGGCGTCCGCGGCCTTGCGGGCCATGGTGGACTGGGCGAGGAACTTCGGGCGGAAGTCTTCTACGGCGAGACGGTCGTGGTCGGTCACGACTTTCTTCGCCCACTTGCGGCCGGTGTCCTCACGCTGCCGGGCGACCTTCTTGTGGAGCTTCGCGGTCTGCCGCTTCGCTTCGAGGTAGCCCTTCGATCCTGGCTGTCCGCGACTGGGCTTGCGGCGGCTCATCCTCCGCTGGTGGTCGGCGAGGCGTTGTGCGGCATTCTTACCGTGCTGCGCGTGGGGCAGGTCATGGGCGTCGGACGTGGTGGTCGCGGTCTCCTTGACGCCCCAGTCGATGCCGATGTCCCGCCCGGTGGCGGGCAGCGCCTGGGTGGTGGCCGCCACGACGAACGAGGCATACCAGTGGCCGAGGCTGTCCCTGTGTATCCGCACAGAAGACGGCGGCTCGGGCAGGTCCCGCGACCACACCACGCTCAGCACGATCCCACCCGCGAGGTGCAGGCGGCCGTCCTTGAGGCGGAACCCGCACCGTGTGTAGTTCAGACTCGGGTCGGCGGCATGCTTCTTCTTGTACTTGGGCATCCCCGCCCGCTGCCGCTGTGGAAGCCTGGCTTTGACGTCCTTCAGGGCTTTCGCGCGGGACTTGGCGAAGTCGCGAATGATCTGTTGCTGCGGTACCGAACTGCCCTCGCGCAGCCACGCGTTCATGGTGCGGGCCTCGGTCAGCATCTTGTCCAGCCGGGCCGGGCCGCACTTCTCTTCCTCGGCATGCGCCTTCTTCGAGCGGGCGCAGCACTCGTTCCAGATCCACCGGCACCGCGCCCACTCCGCGAGGAGTGCCGTGCGGGCGGTCGACGACACGCGCAGCCGGTAGGTGTACCGGAGGTATCCGGCTCCCTTTAGGGGCGTCATGCCACCACATTACCACTATCATAGGGTCATGGATGAAGAAAAAAAGATCACCCTCAGGCTCCCCGCGGACCTCCACCAGTGGCTCACCACTCAGGCCAGGTCCGCCCACAGGTCCCTCAACTCCGAGATCGTCCACCGGCTGGAGGGGGAGCGTGCCTCCGCTGAAGCGGACACCGAAGCGCCCTGACGGCGATTCGGCTTCGCCTGCCCGGGGCATCCTCGGAGGAGCCCAGGTGAAGGCAGCGGTGGAGCGATGAGGCACGGCCAGTACCGGTTCATCGCGGGGTTTCTCGCCCTGCCACTGGGGTTGTACGCCCTGTTCGTCCTGTGGCCGTTCGTCCAGTCGATCTACTACTCGTTCACCGACTGGACCGGCCTGAGCCCCGAATTCAAGATGGTCGGATTCGCCAATTACCGGCGGATGTTCCACGACGACGTCTTCTGGAAATCGTTGCAGCACAGCCTGCTCTTCGCGGTCGTGCTGCCGCTGGTGACCATCGGACTCGCCCTCTTCCTCTCTTTCATGATCAATGTGGGCGGGGGAAGAGGGAAGGGGAGAAAGGGCGGCCCCGTGATCAGGGGCGTCCGGGGATCGTCGTTCTACAAGATCGTCTATTTCTTTCCGCAGGTCCTGTCGATCGCCATCGTCGCGCTGCTGTTCGCCTTCGCCTACAACCCGGACAGCGGCGCGATCAACTCGATCCTGCGGGGGGTGGGCCTCGGTGACGTGCAGCCCCTGTGGCTGGGAGACCCGGATCTCGCGCTGTGGTGCGTGATGGCCGTGCTCGTCTGGTCCACCGTCGGGTTCTTCGTCGTGCTGTTCTCCGCCGGCATGGCGTCGATCCCGGCGGACCTGTACGAGGCGGCGCTGCTCGACGGCGCCGGCCGGGCCGCGACGTTCTTCCGCATCACCCTGCCGCTGCTGTGGGACACCGTGCAGTCCGGCTGGGTCTACATGGGCATCCTCGCCCTCGGCGCCGAGTCCTTCGCCGTCGTCCAGATCATGACCGTCGGCCCCGGCGGGCCCGACTACTCGACGACGGTCATGACGCTGTACGTGTACCAGACGGCGTTCCGGGACGGCCAGGCCGCCTACGCCACCACCATCGGGGTCGCCCTGCTCGTCGTCACGCTCGCGTTCGCCGCGGTCGTGATGCGGCTCGGGCGGCGGGAGCGGCTGGAGTACTGATGAAGACGACCGAGGCTCCCCCCGAGGTGAAGGCCGCGGGGCCGGCCGCTCCCGAGGCCCCGGAGAAGCGCGACCGGGGCGTGCTCAACGTGTTCTCGCACGGTGTGCTGATCGTGTGGGCGATCATGGTCGTGCTCCCGCTGGTCTGGGCGGTGATGACGTCGTTCAAGACCGACTCGGCGATCTTCAACTCGCCCTGGGCGCTGCCCGACGGACTCCACTTCGACAACTGGGGACGCGCCTGGACCCAGGCCCACATGGGCGACTACTTCTTCAACACCCTCGTGGTGGTGGGGGGTTCGCTCGTCGGGACGCTGGTCCTCGGCTCCATGGCGGCCTATGTGCTGGCCCGCTTCGAGTTCCCGGGCAACCGGTTCATCTACTACCTGTTCATCGGCGGCATGAGCTTCCCGGTGATCCTCGCCCTGGTCCCGCTGTTCTACGTCGTCAACAACATGGGCCTCCTCAACACCATCCACGGCCTGATCCTGGTCTACATCGCCTACTCGCTGCCGTTCACCGTCTTCTTCCTGACGGCGTTCTTCCGCTCCCTGCCGACGTCGGTCGCGGAGGCCGCGTTCGTCGACGGCGCCTCGCACAGCCGGACCTTCTTCCAGATCATGCTGCCGATGGCCCGGCCCGCCCTGGTCAGCGTCGGCATCTTCAACTTCCTCGGCCAGTGGAACCAGTACCTGCTGCCCACGGTCCTCAACACCGACCCCGACAAACGCGTCCTCACCCAGGGCCTCGTCCAGCTCGCCGTCAGCCAGGGCTACAAGGGTGACTGGTCCGGCCTCTTCGCGGGCCTGGTCATGGCGATGCTCCCGGTCCTCGCGGCGTACATCGTCTTCCAGCGCCAGGTCGTCGCCGGCCTCACCGCGGGCGCCCTGAAATGAGACAGGCGGGACGTTTCCGCGTCCCGCACCCTCACCGCCGTACACCTGATGAAAGCGGCAGAAAACGCTTCCACAACGGGGTGCCCCGCCCCACACCGTGCATCTCCCCGGAAACTGTTCAACCTCTTGACGGGAGGCGACCGGAACGGCTCAGCTTAGAGTTCACTAGTTGGACATAGTCGGGGCCTCGCAGACGCGGCCTCGCACGCGGGAGGTCGTCGTGGAGACTCCGGGGTCGCAGTCGTCACTGCACCGAGCCAACCTGGAGCGGGTCGTACGCGCCGTGCGGATGGCCGGATCGCTCACCCAGGCGGAGATCGCCCGTACGACCGGCCTGTCCGCCGCGACCGTCTCCAACATCGTCCGGGAGTTGAAGGAAGGCGGGACCGTCGAGGTCACGCCGACTTCGGCGGGTGGACGCAGGGCGCGCAGCGTCAGCCTCAGCGGGGACGCCGGCATCGTCATAGGGGTGGACTTCGGTCATACGCACCTGCGGGTCGCCGTCGGCAACCTCGCGCACCAGGTCCTCGCCGAGGAGGCCGAGCCGCTCGACGTCGATGCCTCCTCCGCGCAGGGCTTCGACCGGGCGGAACAGCTGGTCAGCCGTCTGATCGAGGCGACCGGCGTGGACCGCTCGAAGATCGCCGGGGTCGGCCTCGGCGTCCCCGGGCCGATCGACCTGGAGTCCGGGACGCTCGGCTCCTCCGCGATCCTGCCCGGCTGGATCGGCACCCGCCCCGCCGAGGAGCTGCGCGGCAGACTCGGCGTCCCGGTCCACGTCGACAACGACGCCAACCTCGGCGCGCTCGGCGAGATGGTCTGGGGGAGCGGCCGGGGCGTTCGTGATCTTGCTTACATCAAGGTCGCCAGCGGGGTCGGCGCGGGCCTCGTCATCAACGGGCGGATCTACCGGGGTCCGGGCGGCACGGCGGGCGAGATCGGGCACATCACGCTCGACGAGTCGGGGCCCGTCTGCCGGTGCGGGAACCGCGGCTGCCTGGAGACCTTCACCGCCGCGCGGTACGTCCTGCCACTCCTTCGGCCCAGTCACGGCCCGGAACTCACGATGGAGGGCGTCGTACGGCTCGCGAGGGACGGAGATCCCGGCTGCCGCAGGGTGATCGCCGATGTGGGGCGGCACATCGGCAGCGGTGTCGCCAACCTCTGCAACCTCCTCAACCCCAGCAGAGTGGTGCTCGGCGGGGATCTCGCGGAGGCCGGAGAACTGGTACTGGGGCCGATCCGGGAGTCCGTCGGGCGGTACGCCATCCCCAGCGCGGCCCGTCAACTGACTGTGCTCCCGGGGGCCTTGGGAGGCCGTGCGGAGGTCCTCGGGGCGCTCGCGCTGGCCCTCAGCGAGATGGGCGATTCGACCCTTTTGGACGGAACGCTGACCGCTGCGGCACCCGCGTTCACTTAGAGAACGCATAGCGCCGTTGCCATCTCGTTAAGTATTTACTTCTTGACGCCGAACGTACGGCCGAGTTGACTTCCAGCCACCTCGGCCGCAGCGTTGCGGCCCTGTCAGGGAGGCAACCCCAATGAACGCAACGATGCGTAGAGTCGCCATCGGCGCCACCGCCGTCACCATGGCGCTCGCCGTGGCCGCGTGCGGCAAGGCCGGCGACGACAAGGACAGCGGCAGCGACGCGTCCTCGGCCGGCACCACCACCGGTGGCGGCGGCAAGTCCATCGGACTGCTCCTTCCCGACACCGTCACCGCGCGGTACGAGAAGTTCGACAAGCCGTACTTCGAGGAGAAGGTCAAGGCGCTCTGTGCCGACTGCAAGGTCGAGTACGCGAACGCCGCGGCCAGCGCGACCACGCAGGCGCAGCAGGTCAGCACCATGATCACCAAGGGTGTCAAGGTGATCGTGATCTCCGCGCAGGACTCCGCCGCGATCAAGTCCTCGATCCAGGCCGCGGTCGACAAGGGCGTCAAGGTCGTCGCGTACGACCGCCTCGCCCAGGGTCCGGTCTCCGGCTACGTCTCCTTCGACAACGTCAAGGTCGGCGAGCTCCAGGGCCAGGCCCTGCTCTCCGCGCTCGGCGCGAAGGCCACCAAGGCGTCGAAGATCGTCATGATCAACGGTGACGACGCCGACCCGAACGCCGCCGAGTTCAAGAAGGGCGCGCACCAGGCCCTCGACGGCAAGGTCACCATCGCCTACGAGCAGTCGGGCCTGTGGAAGGACACCGTCGCCGCGGAGAAGGTGTCCGCCGCGATCACGCAGCTCGGCGCGAAGAACATCGCCGCCGTCTACGCCGCGAACGACGGCATGGCCGGCGGTATCGCCAACACCCTCAAGGGCGCGGGCATCAGCGGTATCCCGCTGACCGGCCAGGACGCGGAGCTCGCGGGTATCCAGCGCATCGTCGCCGGCACCCAGTCCTCCACCGTCTACAAGGCGTTCCGCCCCGAGGCCGACGCCGCCGCGATCATGGCGGTCGACCTGCTGAACGGCAAGGACATCGCCTCCCTCGCCACCACCACCCTGACCAGCGGTTCCGGCAACAAGGTCCCGTCCCAGCTGCTGACCCCGGTCTCCGTGACCAAGGCCAACATCAAGGACACGGTCATCAAGGACGGCCTCTACACCGCCGCCCAGATCTGCACGGGCGAGTTCGCGGCCCCCTGCAAGGCCGCCGGCCTCCAGTAGGGCGACGCGGTGACGGGCCCGGCACTCCGGGCCCACGGGTGACCCGAGGACGAGCGGGTTTCGGGGGAGCGGGCAGATCCGGCGGACCGGCACGACCGGCCACCGGACTCCTCGCTCCTCCGTGGCCTGCCCGGCACCGGAACCGGCCCCCGGCCGTACGGCGTGCGCACCCCGTACCCGTACGACCCGGGAGCCGGCCCACCCCGTCACCCCCGCCCCCCGAAACTCGTCCGGCGTCCGTCCCACCTCTACGTCCCGCTACCGGGACGGACGCCGGACGTACCGGGGCGCGCCGCCGTTGCCAAGAGCGACCCACGCGCGCATGTTCATCCTGTAAAGCCCGGTACGCGGGAGCCGTCACGACGACGGCCGCGTACGACCCTCCGCGCCTGCTGAAGCCAGCGCGGTACCCCGCCGGTCAGGCGGCGAAGGAGATGGTTCACGTGTCCGCTACGCCCGTGCTGGCGTTGCGCGGAGTCTCCAAGCGATTCGGTGCGGTCCAGGCCCTCACCGACGTCGATCTGGAGGTCCACGCCGGAGAAGTGGTCGCCCTGGTCGGCGACAACGGCGCAGGAAAGTCCACGCTGGTCAAGACGATCGCGGGGGTCCACCCGATCGACGAGGGCGTCATCGAGTGGGAGGGTCAGGCGGTCAGCATCAACAAGCCGCACGACGCCCAGGGCCTCGGTGTCGCGACCGTCTACCAGGACCTCGCGCTCTGCGACAACCTCGATGTCGTCGGCAACCTCTACCTCGGCCGTGAGCTGCTGCGCCGCGGCATCATCGACGAGGTCACGATGGAGAAGAACTCGCGCGAGCTGCTCTCGACGCTCTCCATCCGCATCCCGAGCGTCCGTATCCCGATCGCGAGTCTGTCCGGCGGCCAGCGCCAGGTCGTCGCGATCGCCCGCGCCCTCATCGGCGACCCCAAGGTCGTCATCCTCGACGAGCCCACCGCGGCCCTCGGCGTCGAGCAGACCGCGCAGGTCCTCGACCTCGTCGAGCGGCTGCGCGAGCGCGGCCTCGGCGTCATCCTCATCAGCCACAACATGGCGGACGTGAAGGCGGTCGCCGACACCGTCCACGTGCTGCGCCTGGGCAAGAACAACGGCTCCTTCCCGGTGAAGGACACCAGCCACGAAGAGATCATCGCCGCGATCACCGGAGCCACGGACAACGCCGTGACCCGTCGTGCGGGACGTCGCACCACGGAGGCTGCGAAGTGAGCGAGACCCCGAAGGCAGAGAAGGCGGAGCAGACCGCCAAGGCCGAGCAGAGCGCGGCCGAGAAGACCGCGAAGACCGAGGTCACCAAGGCCGCCACCGCCCAGGACACCGTGGCCCCCGCCGCCGACCCGACGGCCGCGCCGGTCGCCGTCGTCGACCCCCGCCTCCTGGTCCGCGAGGAGGGCTTCAAGGGCTACTGGACGGAGTTCGTCCGCAAGGTCAAGGGAGGCGAGCTGGGCTCCCTGCCCGTCGTCCTCGGCCTGATCGTCATCTGGACGATCTTCCAGGTGAAGAACGACCGCTTCCTGAGCGCCGACAACCTCTCCAACATCAGCTACTTCCTCTCGGCCACCGGCATGCTCGCCATCGGCCTGGTGTTCGTGCTGCTGCTCGGTGAGATCGACCTGTCCGTCGGCTCGGTCAGCGGCCTCGCCTCGACACTGTTCGCGGTGTTCGTGGTGAACCACACCATGAACCCCTGGTTCTCGCTGTTCCTGACGGTCCTCACGGGCGCCGCGATCGGCGCGCTGCACGGCTTCTTCTTCGCGAAGATCGGCGTGCCCGCGTTCGTCGTCACCCTGGCCGGCTTCCTCGGCTGGAACGGCCTGATGCTGTGGCTGCTCGGCTCCTCCGGCACCATCAACATCCCCTCGGACTCCGGCCCGGTGAAACTCCTCGGCCAGAGCTCGTTCTTCATGGACCAGCAGATCATCGGCGCCTACCTGCTGGCCGGCCTCGCGGTCGTCCTCTCGCTGGTCGGCAACTTCGGTGAGCAGCGCCGTCGCCGGGAGGCGGGCGTCCCGTTCCGTCCGACCGTCGAGATCCTGATCCGCGTCGGCCTGCTGGCCATCGCCGCGTTCGTCGCCGCGGCCGTCCTGAACAGCGCGAAGGGTGTCTCCAACGCGCTGGTGATCTTCCTCGCGTCCCTGGTGATCGTGGACTTCGTGCTGCGTCGTACGACGTACGGCCGCAAGATCTTCGCGGTCGGCGGCGGCATCGAGGCGGCCCGCCGTGCCGGTATCAGCGTGCCCATGATCCGCATCACCGTCTTCGCCATCTCCGGCGGTTTCGCGGCGGTCGGCGGCATGTTCTTCGCCGGCCAGACGGCCTCCGCGACGCTGAACGCGGGCGGCGGCAACACCCTGATGCTGGCGATCGCCGCGGCGGTCATCGGCGGTACGTCGCTCTTCGGCGGCCGGGGCACGGTCTGGTCCGCGCTCCTCGGCATGTTGGTCATCCAGTCCATCCAGACCGGCCTGTACCTGCTCAACATGGACACGTCGATCCAGTACATGATCACCGGCGGCGTGCTCCTGGGCGCCGTGGTCATCGACTCGGTGTCCCGCAAGAGCCAGAAGGCGTCCGGCCGCGGCTGACCTCGACCTGTCCGGCCCGACGGTGCCCGGCGCTCGAATACGAGTGCCGGGCACCGTCATGTCATAGGTTCAGCGGATGATGGGTACGGCCGAACGCGTGACGTACGACGCATGGGCCGGACTCCGGCCACCGGGACGGAACATTAGACTCGACAAGCCCGGCAACAGCTCGAACAGCTCTACTGCAAGGAGGCACGGGTGCCGCTGCTGACCCGCATCACGGGACCGCGCGATCTGGACCGGCTCAGCCTGGAGGAGCTCGACCAGTTGGCCGGGGAGATCCGGACCTTCCTCGTCGAGGCCGTCTCCAAGACCGGCGGTCACCTCGGACCGAACCTCGGCGTGGTCGAGCTGACCATCGCCCTGCACCGCGTGTTCGAGTCCCCCCGGGACAAGGTGCTGTGGGACACCGGCCACCAGTCCTACGTCCACAAGCTCCTCACGGGCCGCCAGGACTTCTCGAAACTCAAACAGAAGGGCGGCCTCTCCGGCTACCCCTCGCAGGGCGAGTCCGAGCACGACGTCATCGAGAACAGCCACGCCTCCACGGTCCTCGGCTGGGCCGACGGCATCGCCAAGGGCAACGAGATCCTGAACCGCGACAGCCACGTCGTCGCGGTCATCGGCGACGGCGCCCTCACCGGCGGCATGGCCTGGGAGGCGCTCAACAACATCGCCGACGCCAAGGACCGCCCGCTCGTCATCGTCGTCAACGACAACGAGCGCTCCTACGCGCCGACGATCGGCGGCCTCGCCAACCACCTCGCGACGCTGCGCACGACCGACGGCTACGAACGCTTCCTGGCCCGCGGCAAGGACCTCCTGGAGCGCACCCCGGTCGTCGGCAAGCCCCTCTTCGACACGCTGCACGGCGCGAAGAAGGGCCTCAAGGACTTCATCGCCCCCCAGGGCATGTTCGAGGACCTCGGCCTGAAGTACCTCGGCCCGATCGACGGCCACGACATCGAGGCCCTGGAGTCGGCCCTGTCGCGCGCCAAGCGCTTCGGCGGCCCGGTCATCGTCCACTGCATCACCGAGAAGGGCCGCGGCTACCAGCCCGCCCTCCAGGACGAGGCCGACCGCTTCCACGGCATCGGCCCCATCCACCCCGACACCGGCCTGCCGGTCAAGGCGTCCGGCGCCGACTGGACGTCCGTCTTCGGCGACGAGATGGCCGCGCTCGGCAAGGAGCGCGAGGACATCGTCGCGATCACCGCCGCGATGCTCCAGCCGGTCGGCCTGAAGCGGTTCGCGGAGGAGTTCCCCGACCGCATCTACGACGTCGGCATCGCCGAGCAGCACGGCGCCGTCTCCGCGGCCGGTCTCGCGCACGCGGGCGTGCACCCCGTCTTCGCCGTGTACGCGACGTTCCTGAACCGCGCCTTCGACCAGGTCCTCATGGACGTCGCCCTGCACAAGTGCGGGGTCACGTTCGTCCTGGACCGCGCGGGCGTCACCGGCACCGACGGCGCCTCCCACAACGGCATGTGGGACATGTCGATCCTCCAGGTCGTCCCGGGCCTGCGGCTGGCCGCCCCGCGCGACGCCGAGCAGGTCCGCGCGCAGCTCCGCGAGGCCGTCGAGGTCGACGACGCGCCGACCGTCGTCCGCTTCTCCAAGGGCGCCGTGGGGCCCGCCGTACCGGCCGTGGGGCGCGTCGGGGGCATGGACGTGCTGCGGGAGCCGGGGACGGACTCGCCGGACGTCCTGCTGGTCTCCGTGGGCGCGCTGGCGCCGATGTGCCTGGAGATCGCGAACCTCCTCGACAAGCAGGGCATCACCACCACCGTCGTCGACCCGCGCTGGGTCAAGCCGGTCGACGAGGCGATGGCCCCGCTCGCGGAGCGCCACCGCGTGGTCGTCACCGTCGAGGACAACTCGCGGGTCGGCGGCGTCGGCTCGGCCGTCGCGCAGGCCCTGCGGGACGCGGGCGTCGATGTGCCTCTGCGTGACTTCGGTATCCCGCCGCGCTTCCTCGACCACGCCTCCCGCGCGGAGGTCATGGCGGAGATCGGCCTGACCGCGCCGGACATCGCGCGCCAGGTCACCGGCCTGGTCGCCAAGATCGACGGTAAGTTCGGCAGCGCCGTGGAGGCCGTGGAGCCCGCCCGCGACTGACCCCGCGACACGCCTGGATGGGCCGGATTCTTCACTACTTAGGGTGACGAGTTCGGCCCATTCGCGTTAACGGAGTGACTCCCGGGCATACGACCTGTGCCCCCTCTTGATCAGGCGTGGGAGGTCACACCCGTGAGCAGCAGCGTCTTCCGTACGAAGCAGGTCGAACAGTCCATCCAGGACACCGAGGAGCCGGAGCACGCCCTCAAGAAGTCCCTGTCGGCCCTGGACCTGACGGTCTTCGGCGTCGGGGTCATCATCGGCACCGGCATCTTCGTCCTGACCGGCACGGTCGCGAAGAACAACGCGGGCCCGGCCACCGCCCTCGCCTTCGTCGTCGCCGGGGTCGTCTGCGCGCTCGCCGCGCTCTGCTACGCCGAGTTCGCGTCCACGGTCCCGGTCGCGGGCTCCGCGTACACGTTCAGCTACGCCTCGCTCGGTGAGCTGCCGGCCTGGATCATCGGCTGGGACCTGGTCCTGGAGTTCGCGCTCGGCACGGCGGTGGTGGCCGTCGGCTGGTCGGGGTACATCGCCTCGCTGCTGGACAACGCGGGCTGGCATCTGCCGGCCGCGCTGAGCGGCCGGGACGGGGCGGACGGCTTCGGTTTCGACATCCTCGCGGCGGCGCTGGTCCTGGTCCTCACGGGCATCCTCGTCCTCGGTACGAAGCTCTCCGCGCGCGTGACGTCCGTGGTCGTCGCGATCAAGGTGACCGTCGTCCTCGTCGTCATCATCGCGGGCGCCTTCTTCATCAAGGGCGACAACTACGACCCGTTCATCCCGAAGTCCCAGACCGTCGCGGCGGGCGGCGACCTCCAGTCCCCGCTGGTCCAGCTCATGTTCGGCTGGGCCCCCTCGAACTTCGGCGTCATGGGCATCTTCACGGCCGCCTCCGTCGTCTTCTTCGCCTTCATCGGCTTCGACGTCGTCGCGACGGCCGCCGAGGAGACGAAGAACCCCCAGCGCGACATGCCCCGCGGCATCCTCGGCTCACTCCTGATCTGTACGACGCTGTACGTCGCCGTCTCGATCGTGGTGACCGGCATGCAGCACTACACGGACCTCTCGGTCACCGCCCCCCTCGCGGACGCCTTCAAGGCGACCGGGCACCCCTGGTTCGCGGGCTTCATCAGCTTCGGCGCGGCGGTCGGCCTGACGACGGTCTGCATGATCCTCCTGCTGGGCCAGACCCGGGTCTTCTTCGCGATGAGCCGCGACGGCCTCCTGCCGACGTTCTTCTCGCACGTCCACCCCCGCTACCGCACCCCCCACCGCCCGACGATCCTCCTCGGCGTGGTCATCGCGATCGTCGCCGGCTTCACCCCGCTCAGCGAACTCGCCGAACTCGTCAACATCGGCACCCTGTTCGCGTTCGTGGTCGTCGCCATCGGCGTCGTCCTCCTGCGCCGCTCCCGCCCCGACCTGCCCCGCGCCTTCCGCACCCCGTGGGTCCCGGCCATCCCGATCCTCTCGGTCGCCGCCTCCCTGTGGCTGATGCTGAACCTCCCGGCGGAGACGTGGCTCAGGTTCGGGATCTGGATGGCGATCGGGTTCGCGGTGTACTTCCTGTACGGCAGGAAGAACAGCAAGCTGGGGCAGTCGGAGCTCCAGAAGTAGGAAGAGGGCCCCCGCGTCCCGCGGAGGCCCTCCCTACGTACTGGGTGTTGACTACGCCGGTACCGACGCCACCCCGGCCGCCAGGAACTTCTTCCCGTTGACCTTCTCGGAGACGCCCTCACGGTCCAGGTACGGCGTGACGCCGCCCAGGTGGAAGGGCCAGCCCGCGCCGGTGATGAGGCAGAGGTCGATGTCCTGGGCCTCGGCGACGACACCCTCGTCGAGCATGAGCCCGATCTCCTGCGCGACGGCCTCCAGGACCCGCGCCCGCACCTGCTCCTCGGTGAGGGCCTCGGAGCCCTGCTTGAGGAGCGCGGCCACCTCGGGGTCCAGCTCCGGCTTGAAGCCGTTCTCCGCGCGGTAGACGTAGAACCCGCGCTTACCGGCCTCGACGACCGCCTTGAGGTTGGGGGAGACGGTGAAGCGGTCCGGGAACGCCCGGTTCAGCGTCTCGGAGACGTGCAGACCGATGGCGGGGCCGACCAGTTCCAGCAGGACGAGCGGCGACATCGGCAGCCCGAGCGGCTCGACGGCCTTCTCGGCGACCTCGACGGACGTCCCCTCGTCGATGACGTTCTGCACCTCGCCCATGAAGCGGGTGAGGATGCGGTTGACGACGAACGCGGGCGCGTCCTTGACCAGGACGGCCGTCTTCTTCAGCTTCTTGGCGACACCGAACGCCGTGGCCAGCGCGGCGTCGTCCGTCTGCTCGCCGCGCACGATCTCCAGGAGCGGCAGCACGGCGACGGGGTTGAAGAAGTGGAAGCCGACGACCCGCTCGGGGTGCTTCAGCTTCGACGCCATCTCGGTGACCGACAGCGAGGAGGTGTTGGTCGCGAGGATCGCGTGCGCCGGGGCGACCGCCTCGACCTCGGCGAACACCTGCTGCTTGACGCCGATCTCCTCGAACACGGCCTCGATGACGAAGTCCGCGTCGGAGAAGCCCTCGGCCTTGTCCAGCACGCCGCTGACCAGGGCCTTGAGACGGTTCGCCTTGTCCTGGTTGACGCGGCCCTTGCCGAGCAGCTTGTCGATCTCGGCGTGGACGTAGCCCACACCCTTGTCGACGCGCTCCTGGTCGATGTCGGTCAGCACGACCGGCACCTCAAGACGGCGCAGGAACAGCAGCGCGAGCTGCGAGGCCATCAGACCGGCGCCGACGACACCGACCTTGGTGACCGGACGCGCGAGCGACTTGTCCGGCGCCCCGGCGGGCCGCTTGCCGCGCTTCTGCACGAGGTTGAACGCGTAGATCCCGGCGCGCAGCTCCCCGCCCATGATGAGGTCGGCGAGCGCCTTGTCCTCGGCGTCGAACCCGGCCTGGAGGTCGCCGTCCTTGGCGGCGGCGACGATGTCCAGCGCCCGGTAGGCGGCGGGGGCGGCGCCGTGCACCTTGGAGTCGGCGACGGCCCGGCCCTTGGCGACGGCCTGGTCCCACGCCTCGCCGCGGTCCACGGCGGGCCGCTCGACCTTGACGTCACCCTTGAGTACCTGAGCCGTCCAGATCAGCGACTGCTCCAGGAAGTCCGCGCCCTCGAAGAGCGCGTCGGCGATCCCGAGGTCGAAGACCTGCTGGCCCTTGAGCTGCTTGTTCTGGTTGAGGCTGTTCTCGATGATCACCGAGACGGCCTTCTCGGCGCCGATCAGGTTCGGCAGCAGCGTGCAGCCGCCCCAGCCGGGGACGAGGCCGAGGAAGACCTCGGGCAGCGAGAACGCGGGGATCGCCTTGGAGACCGTGCGGTACTCGCAGTGCAGGCCGACCTCGACGCCACCGCCCATCGCGGCGCCGTTGTAGTACGCGAACGTCGGGACGGCGAGGCCCGCGATCCGCTTGAAGACGTCGTGGCCGCCCTTGCCGATGGCGTGGGCGTGGTCCCACTCCTTCAGCAGCTCGACGCCCTTGAGGTCGGCGCCGACCGCGAAGATGAACGGCTTGCCGGTGACGCCGACGCCGACGATCCCGCCGGCCGCGGCCTCCGCCTCGACCTGGTCCAGCGCGGCGTCCAGCTTCGCGAGGGACGCCGGGCCGAAGGTGGTCGGCTTGGTGTGGTCCAGGCCGTTGTCCAGCGTGATCAGCGCGAAGCGGCCCGCGCCGAAGGGGAGGTCGAGGTGGCGGACGTGCGCCGACGTGACGACCTCGTCGGGGAACAGCTCGGCCGCGCCCTTCAACAGCTCGGTGGTGGTGCTCACTTGTCCCCCTCGAAGTGCGGGTTCTCCCAGATGACCGTCGCGCCCATGCCGAAGCCGACGCACATCGTGGTCAGGCCGTAGCGGACGTGCGGCTGGTCCTCGAACTGCCGGGCGAGCTGCGTCATCAGACGCACGCCGGAGGAGGCCAGCGGGTGACCGAAGGCGATCGCGCCGCCGTACTGGTTGACGCGCTCGTCGTCGTCCGCGATGCCGTAGTGGTCGAGGAAGGCGAGCACCTGGACGGCGAACGCCTCGTTGATCTCGAACAGGCCGATGTCCTCGATGGACAGGCCCGCCTGCGCGAGGGCCTTCTCGGTGGCCGGGATCGGGCCGTAGCCCATGACCTCCGGCTCGACACCCGCGAAGGAGTAGGCGACGAGGCGCATCTTGACCGGGAGGTTGTTCTCCCGGGCGAAGTCCTCGGAGGCGATGAGGGAGGCGGTCGCGCCGTCGTTCAGACCGGCCGCGTTGCCCGCGGTGACCCGGCCGTGCACACGGAACGGGGTCTTGAGGCCGGAGAGGTTCTCCAGCGTCGTCCCCGGGCGCATCGGCTCGTCGGCGGTGACCAGGCCCCAGCCCGTCTCGCCCGCCTCGGGGTTGGTACGGCGTACGGAGATCGGGACCAGGTCGGCCTGGATCTTGCCGTCGGCGTACGCCTTGGCGGCCTTCTCCTGGGAGCGCACCGCGTACTCGTCCGCGCGCAGCTTGGTGATCTGCGGGTAGCGGTCGTGGAGGTTCTCGGCGGTCATGCCCATGAACAGCGCGGACTCGTCGACGAGCTTCTCGCTGACGAACCGCGGGTTCGGGTCGACGCCCTCGCCCATGGGGTGGCGGCCCATGTGCTCGACGCCGCCGGCGACGGCGATGTCGTAGGCGCCGAACGCGACGGAGCCGGCGACCGTGGTGACGGCCGTCAGGGCGCCCGCGCACATGCGGTCGATGGAGTAGCCCGGCACGGACTGGGGGAGGCCCGCGAGGATGCCGGCCGTGCGGCCGATGGTCAGGCCCTGGTCGCCGATCTGCGTGGTCGCCGCGATCGCGACCTCGTCGATCTTCGCGGGGTCCAGACCGGGGTTGCGGCGCAGCAGCTCCCGGATCGCCTTGACGACCAGGTCGTCGGCCCGGGTCTCGTGGTAGATGCCCTTCGGGCCCGCCTTGCCGAACGGGGTACGGACGCCGTCGACGAAGACGACATCCCTGACGGTACGAGGCACGATGGCTCCTCCAGGGTGCGGGATGGCACAGCTGCGACGCGCCGCCCCACACAGTCGCTGAGCGGGCGCTCAGCCCCCATGCTACTTATCAGTAACGTGACTGCCCAGTCCCGGGGGGAGGAGCGGCGAAGGTCACACCGGTGGGGCGGGTCACCGAGGCGGCGCGGTGGAACCCCGAGGCGCCAGCACCGGAGTGGCGACCGGATGCGACTGCGCCCCTTCCCCGAGGATCACCCCGAACAGCGTCCGCGCCACCTCCGCCCCGAACCCGTGCACATCATGGCTCATCGCCGACAGCGTCGGATGCGTCAGCCGGCACAGCTGCGAGTCGTCCCAGGCCAGCAGCGACACGTCGTCCGGCACCCGCACGCCCATCTCCTGGGCCACCGACAGCCCGGCGACGGCCATGATGTCGTTGTCGTAGACGATCGCCGTCGGCCGGTCGGCGGCCGTCAGCATGGACCGCGTCGCCCGCGCCCCCGCCTCCCCGGAGTAGTCGGTGGCCACCTGCCACGCCCCGGCGAGCCCCAGCTCCCGCGCCGCCGCGTCGAACGCCTCCCCCCGCGTCGCCGTGTGCCCCAGCTCCGCCGCGCCCCCCACCCGCGCGATCCGCCGGTGCCCGAGCGCCGCCAGATACCGCACCGCCTCCCGCATCGCCGCCGCGTCGTCCGTCCACACGGCCGTCAGCGACCCGGCCAGCGAGGGATGCCCGACCGCCACCACCGGCAGCCCCAGCCGCTCGGCGACGGCGACCCGCGGATCGTCCGCCCGGAAGTCGACGAGGATCGACCCCCCGATCTGCCGTCCCCGCCACCACTCCGTCAGCAGCCCCGCCTCCTCCTGCGGCGACTTCACGAGCCGCAGCAGCAGCGAACAGGAGTGCTCGATCAGCACGCTCTCCACCCCGGACACGAACTCCATGTAGAACGGTTCGAGCCCCAGCATCCGCGCGGGCCGGCAGATCGCCAGCCCCACGACGTCCACCCGCGCCCCCGCCAGCGACCTCGCCGCCGGGCTCGGCGCCCACCCCAGCTCCCGCGCGGCGGCGAAGATCCGGTCCCGGGTCGCCTCGGACAGCCCCGGCTTGTGGTTGAACGCGAGCGACACCGCCCCCTTCGACACACCCGCGCGCGCGGCGACGTCCTTGATCGTGACGCGGGGACTGGTACTCGTCATCGAGCGGGCTCCTGGCAGTACAGCGCGGCACGCGCGGCGGCGGCGTCGGGACGCTCCCAGCCGCTCACCCCCATCGTCACCCGCTCCCCGGGCAACAGCGTCACCAGCCCCCGGTCCGTACGGACTTGAGGCCCCAGCCGGTCCGCCTGGAACAGCAGATCCCGGACCAGGGTCCGCGCGGTCACGGTCACCGAACCCGGCGCGACCTCCACCTCGAACTCCGGCCGGGGATAAGGGATTTCACGGTCGGCGGCCGGGAACCACAGCGCCCGCAGCCCGTCCAGGTCGGCGACCAGGAACTCCTTCGCCCCGTCCGGCACCAACTCCCGCTCCACCGCGACCTCTTCGACCGCCCGCCGCGCCACCTCGAACGGCACCTCCGCCTGCGCCACCACCACCCCGTCCACCGTCATCCGCCGCAGCGACACCACCCCGCCCCACTCCCCGGCCCCCTGGTTCACGCACGCCAGCACGAGCCTTCCACCCCGGAGTTGGAACGTCGGCAACCGGTCCGCGTACAGCCGCCGCAGCTCGTGGTAGAGCGGCTTCTCCCGCCCGTCCCCGTCCACCGCCGCCCAACTCGTCACCGGCCAGCAGTCGTTGAGCTGCCACACGATCGCCCCCGCGCACACCGGCCAGTGCGACCGCCAGTGCTCGACCCCGGTCGCCACCGCCCGCGCCTGGTTGACCTGCGTCAGATAGTGCCACCGGTCGAAGTCCCCGCCGGGCAGCGCGAAATGGTGCGCGAGCCCCCGCTCCAGCTTGCCGTTCCCGTCGTCCGCCTTCTGGTGGTGCAGCACCCCCGGCGAGTCCGGCGCCAGCTCCTCACCCGGCAGCGCCCGCCGCAGCGTCGCGTACGCGGGCGGCGCCTGCCAGCCGAACTCCGCGACGAAACGCGGGACTTCGGCGAGGTACGCGGAGTAGTCCAGCCGGTTCCACACCTCCCACGAGTGGTGCGTGCCGTGCGCCGGATCGTTCGGATGCCGCTCCCACGAACCCGACCAGGGGCTGCCCGCCGTGTAGGGCCGCGTCGGGTCCAGCTCCGCGACGACCCGCGGCAGCAGGCCCAGGTAGTACCCCTCGCCCCAGGAGTCCCCGCCGAGCGGCTCCTCCCAGCCCCAGTCCCGGAACCCCCACAGGTTTTCGTTGTTGCCGTTCCACAGCACCAGCGACGGGTGCGGCATCAGCCGGACGACGTTCTCCCGCGCCTCCGCCTCCACCTCTCCCCGCAGCGGCTGCTCCTCCGGATAGGCGGCGCACGCGAACGGGAAGTCCTGCCAGACCAGCAGCCCCAACTCGTCGCAGGTGTCGTAGAATTCGGCGCTCTCGTAGATCCCGCCGCCCCAGATCCTGACGAGGTCCACGCCCGCCCCGGCGGCCTGCGCGAGGCGTTCGCGGTACCGCTCCCGGGTCACCCGGGACGGGAACACGTCGTCCGGAATCCAGTTCACGCCGCGCACGAAGAGCCGTTCGCCGTTCACGGCCAGCGTGAACCCGGTGCCCCGGTCGTCCGGGGAGGTGTCCAGCTCGACGGTGCGGAAACCGACCCGGCGCCGCCACGCGTCCAGCGGCTCCGTGCCGTGCAGCAACGTCAACTCCACGTCGTGCAGCGGCTGTTCGCCGTAGCCGCGCGGCCACCACAGGGCCGCGTCCGGGACCCGCAGGCGGACCGTGCCGCTCGTGCCGTCGAGCGCGGCGCGCACCCGGACGCCGGCCACCTCCGCCTCGACGAAGAGGGCGGCCTCGACCCGGGCGCGCTCCACCTCGACGTGCAACTCGACGACGCCCGCGCCCTGTTCGACGCTCACCAGCGGCCGGACCCGGGAGATCCGGGCCGTCGCCCACCGCTCCAGCCGGACCGGGCGCCAGATCCCCGCGGTGACCAGCGTCGGCCCCCAGTCCCAGCCGAAGGAGCAGGCCATCTTGCGGATGTACTGGTACGGCTCGGCGTACGCGGCCGGCCGCTCGCCCACCTTCCCCCGCACGGCCGCCGCCTCCGCGTACGCGGACGCGAACCGGACGGTCAGCCGGCCGCTCAGCCCGGTCACGTCGAAACGGTACGAGCGGTGCATGTTCCGTACCCGGCCCAGGAGTTGGCCGTCCACCAGGATCTCGGCGGCCGTGTCGAGGCCCTCGAAGACGAGGTCGGTCTGCTCGTGCCCGTTCGGCTCCGCCACGAGGTCCCGCTCGTAGGTCCACTCCCGCCGCCCGACCCACGCGACCTCGGTCTCGTTCCGCCCGAGGAAGGGGTCCGGGATTACCCCGGCGGCCAGCAGATCGGTGTGCACGCACCCCGGCACGGCCGCCGGGAGCACCTCGCCGTCGTGCCGCAGGGTCCAGCCGTCGTGCAGCGGTGCGACCTGAAGCATGCGCTCTCCCTAAACCGGTCCACCTCAGGGGAGGACGACGAGTTTCACATCCTTGGCGGGAATGGGACTTTACCGGTTGAGGGGAGCGCTGCCAGAGTGCCGAATCAGCCAACCCGCACGTGCTCATCCGTCCCACCGAACGGAGTCGATGCACATGAACCGCCGTACCGTCCTGGCCGTCGCAGTGGGAGCCGCCCTCCTCGCCGCCGGCTGCACCTCCACCGGAGGCACCTCGAAAGGCGCCGACGCCGAGGCCCCCGCCGACCCGGCGAAGGTCTCCGGCACCATCACCGTCCTCACCCAGCGCACGGACCTGGTGCAGAACGGGAAGATGAAGGAGTACGCCGCGGCCTTCAACAAGACCTATCCGAAGGTGAAGGTCGAGTTCCAGGCGCTCACCAACTACGAGTCCGAAGTCAAGATCCGCATGAACACGGAGAACTACGGCGACGTCCTGATGATCCCCGCGGTCATCAAGAAGTCCGACTACCCGAAGTTCTTCGCCTCCCTCGGCACCGTCCAGGAGCGGGCCAAGAAGTTCCGCTTCACCGGCTTCACCGCCGTCGACGGCAAGGTCTACGGACAGACCCCCATCGGCGTGATGCCCGGCTTCGTCTACAACAAGCGGATCTGGCGCGAGGCCGGCGTCACCGACTGGCCCACCACCCCCGAGGCGTTCCTCACCGCCCTCAAGGCGATCAAGGACAAGACCGACGCGACGCCGTACTACACGAACTTCGCCGCCCAGTGGACCCTCACCTCCTGGACCTACGTCGACGGCGCCGTCCACTGCGACCCCAGGGCCACCGAGAAACTCGCCTCGGGCGACCCCTGGGCCGAGGGCTCCGACCTGCGCGTCGGCGACACCCTGCTCTACGACATCGTCAAGCAGGGCCTCGCCGAGAAGGACCCGACCACCACCAACTGGGAGCTGTCCAAACCCCAGTTGGCCAAGGGCCAGATCGCCACCCAGTGGCTCGGCACCTGGGCCATCGTCCAGTTCCAGGACGCCGCCAGGCAGGCGAAGGTGAACCCCGACGACATCGGCTTCATGCCCTTCCCGTCCCAGACCGGCGGAAAGTTCTGCTCCACCGTCAGCCCCGACTACAACCAGGCCGTCAACGTCCACTCCAAGAACAAGGAAGCCGCCCGCGCCTGGGTCGACTGGTTCACCGAGAAGTCCGGCTACGACAAGGACAACCTCGCGATCTCCCCGCTCCAGAACGCCCCCCTGCCCGCCGTCCTCAAGCCCTACGAGGACGCCGGCGTCAAACTCATCGAGCTCGACGACACCCAGGGCGCCAGGGTCAAACTCGTCGACAACGAGTCCGAGGTCGGCATCTACGCCCCCGACTACCGCCTCGACCTCGTCGACCTCGCGCGCGGCGCCCGCAAGGGCAGCCTGGACGACTTCCTCGGTGACCTGAGCAAGAAGTGGACCGCCGCCCAGAAGAACGTGGGGTCCTGATGGCGGACACCGCGCAACAGGAGGCGGCGCCGACCGGACGGGGGACGAGGACCGCGGCCCCCGTACCGGCGCCGCCCCCGCGCCGCGCCCGCCTCCTGCGCGGGCTCACCCCCTGGCTGTTCCTCCTCGCGCCGCTCGCCCTGCTGATCACCTTCACGTACGTCCCGATCGTCAACATGGTCGGCTACAGCTTCACCGACTGGGACGGCGTCAGCCCCGAACTGCACTACACGGGCACCGACAACTACCGCGAACTCGCCACCCGGCCCGACCTGTTCGAGGTGTTCTTCGTCAGCGGCTACTACCTCGCCGCGTCCGTCGTGCAGATCGTCGCCGCGCTCTACTTCGCGACCGTCCTCAGCTTCGACGTGCGGTTCCGGAACTTCTTCAAGGGCGTGCTCTTCTTCCCGTACCTCATCAACGGGGTCGCCATCGGGTTCGTCTTCCTGTACTTCTTCCAGGACGGCGGCACCCTCGACTCCGTCCTCGCCCTCCTCGGCGTCCACACCGACCACGCCTGGCTCGGTACGCCGGTCTCCGCGAACGTCTCCCTCGCGGGCGTCTCCGTCTGGCGCTACCTCGGGCTGAACTTCGTGCTGTTCCTCGGGGCGATCCAGTCGATCCCGGGCGAGCTGTACGAGGCGTCCGAGCTGGACGGCGCCAACCGCTGGCACCAGTTCCGGCACATCATCGCCCCCGGCATCAAGCCGGTGCTGACGCTGACGGTCATCCTCTCCGTCTCCGGGTCCCTCGCGGCGTTCGAGATCCCGTACATCATGACCGGCGGGGCGACGGGCACGGAGACGTTCGTCATCCAGACCGTCAAGCTGGCCTTCCAGTTCAACAAGACCGGCCTCGCCTCGGCCTGCGCGGTGGTCCTCCTGCTGATCGTCCTCGCCGTCACCTGGCTCCAGCGCAGGCTCGTCCCCGACGACAGGGTGGACCTCACATGACCCGCCGCGCGGTCGCCCGCACCCTCGTGTACGTCACCCTCGTCCTCGCGACGCTGGTGGTCCTGCTGCCGCTCGCCGTCGTCTTCCTCACGTCCCTGAAGACGGACGACGAACTGGCCCGCGGCGACCAGGCGCTCGCCCTCCCGGACGACTTCCTCAACTTCCACAACTACGTCACCGCGTTCCAGGACGGCCACATGCTGTCCGCCTTCGGCAACACGGCGGTCATCCTGCTCTTCTCCATCGCCGGGACCGTCCTGATCGGCTCGATGACGGCCTACGCGATCGACCGCTTCACCTTCCGGCTACGGAAACTGGTCGTGGCGCTCTTCCTGCTGGCCGCCCTCGTCCCCGGCGTCACCACCCAGGTCGCGACCTTCCAGATCGTCAACGGCTTCGGCATGTTCGACACCCTCTGGGCGCCGATCGCCCTCTACATGGGCACCGACATCGTCTCCATCTACATCTTCCTGCAATTCGTCCGCTCGATCCCCATCTCCCTGGACGAATCGGCCCGCCTCGACGGCGCCAACGCCTTCACGATCTACCGCCGCATCATCTTCCCCCTGCTGAAACCGGCGATAGCGACCGTCGTCATCGTCAAGGGCATCACCGTCTACAACGACTTCTACATCCCGTTCCTCTACATGCCGTCCCAGGACCTGGGCGTCATCTCGACCTCGTTGTTCCGCTTCAAGGGCCCGTTCAGCGCCCACTGGGAGACGATCTCGGCAGGCGCGATCCTGGTGATCCTGCCGACGCTGATCGTCTTCCTGGCGCTACAGAAGTTCATCTACAACGGCTTCACGAGGGGCGCGACAAGATGAGAGCGCCCCGAGGGGCGCTCTCTCACGGGCCGGACACCGGTGGCGGCTAGGCGGCTTCGACCCCCAGCGCCTCCACCAGTACCGGCGTCACCAGCTCCACCTGCCACGGCCGGGCCCCGAGCGCGACCAGCACCTCCGCGACCCCCTCCGCGTCGGCGGCGGCCGGCGGCTCCCAGCACACCCTGCGCACCGTGTCCGGGGTGATCAGGTTCTCCTGAGGCATGTTCACCTGCTCGGCCAGCGTGGAGATCCGCGCGCGGGCGGCGCTCAGCCGGGCCGCGGCGGCGGGGTCCTTGTCGGCCCACGCGCGCGGCGGGGGCGGCCCGGTGACGGGCTGCCCCGGCATCGGCAACTGCGCCTCGCCCAGCGCCCGCGCCCGGTCGACGGCGGCCTGCCACTGGTCGAGCTGGCGCCGCCCCATCCGGTGCCCGAACCCGTTCAGCGCGGCGAGGGCGTGCACGGTCACCGGAACGGCCAGCGCCGCCTCGACGATCGCGGCGTCCGCCAGCACCTTCCCGGGCGACACGTCGCGCCGCTGTGCGATCCGGTCGCGCGTCTGCCACAGCTCCCGCACGACCGCGAGCTGGCGGCGCCGGCGCACCTTGTGCATCCCGGACGTCCGCCGCCAGGGGTCCTTGCGGGGCTCGGCGGGCGGCGCCGCCGCGATCGCGGCGAACTCCTGCCGCGCCCACTCCAGCTTCCCCTGCCGGTCGAGCTCCTTCTCCAGCGAGTCCCGCAGATCGACGAGCAGCTCCACGTCGAGCGCGGCGTAGCGCAGCCACGGCTCGGGCAGCGGCCGGGTCGACCAGTCGACGGCGGAGTGCCCCTTCTCCAGGACGTACCCGAGGACGCTCTCGACCATCGCGCCGAGCCCGACCCGGGGGAACCCGGCGAGCCGGCCCGCCAGCTCGGTGTCGAACAGCCGGGTGGGCACCATGCCTATTTCGCGCAGGCACGGCAGGTCCTGGGTCGCGGCGTGCAGCACCCACTCGGTGTCGGCGAGCGCGTCCCCGAGCGCGGAGAGGTCGGGACAGGCGACGGGGTCGATGAGCGCGGTCCCGGCCCCGGCCCGGCGCAACTGGACGAGATAGGCCCGCTGTCCGTAGCGGTAACCGGAGGCCCGCTCCGCGTCGACGGCGACCGGCCCGCTGCCGGCGGCGAAGGCGGCGACCACCTCCGCGAGCGTCTCCTCGTCGGCTACCACGGGCGGAATTCCCTCGCGGGGTTCCAGCAGGGGCGTCGGCGCCCCCGGAGCAGTGGACTCGCCGTTGTCCGGAGGAGCGCCTCCGGTGGTTCGCAGTGAACTGGCTGCTGCGGTTTCTTGGGCGTCGGTCACCTGTCAAGGGTATCCGTGCAAGACAGCCGCCCGCCGACGGAACGTTCCGTCGACGGGCGGGGGAGGGGCGTAAACCGGTCACCCGTGCGACCCGTGCGGGGCGCGGTGACGACGACCGGCAGAAACGGTTCCTACGGTGGTGCGGACGGCCGTACGCACGGTGACCGCCGGGTTGGGACGGGCCGTGGACGGACGGTTGCGAGGGGGTGTCCGGAGGGTTTGCCTCCGCCTGAATTCTTTGTGTGAAACCAGCCGGAATCCCTTGTTCCGCATGGATCGCGGGGGGATCGGGCACGCTCGCGGGTGATCAGAGACGGTGGTCGGGGGTCAGTGGATGATTCCGGTCCGCAGCGCCACCGCGACCATTCCGGCGCGGTCGCCGGTGCCGAGCTTGCGGGCGATACGGGCGAGGTGGCTCTTGACGGTCAGGGCCGACAGGCCCATCGAGACGCCGATCGCCTTGTTCGACTGGCCTTCCGCGACCAGCCGCAGCACCTCCACCTCGCGGCCGGATAGCTCGCGGTAGCCGCCCGGGTGGCCCGGGGCCCCCGGAGGGCGGCGGTGCATGCGCGCGGCCGAGGCGCCGATGGGGGCGGCGCCGGGCCGGCCGGGCAGGCCGACGCCGGCCCGGGTGCCGGTGACGACGTACCCCTTGACGCCGCCGGCGAGAGCGTTGCGGACGGCGCCGATGTCGTCGGCGGCGGACAGGGCGAGCCCGTTGGGCCAGCCCGCGGCGCGGGTCTCGGAGAGCAGGGTGAGACCGGAACCGTCAGGGAGGTGGACGTCGGCGACGCAGATGTCGCGGGGGTTGCCGATGCGGGGACGAGCCTCCGCGATGGACGAGGCTTCGATCACGTCGCGGACACCGAGGGCCCAGAGGTGACGGGTGACGGTGGAGCGGACGCGCGGGTCGGCCACGACCACCATCGCGGTGGGCTTGTTCGGGCGGTAGGCGACCAGGCTTGCGGGTTGCTCAAGGAGAACGGACACCGGGCCTCCTGGGAGTGGCGGGGCCGGTCCGTCCGGGGCTCGTGGGGACGAAGCCGGGACGAACCGTGCTTTTCAAGGTCACAGTCGTCTTCGGCAGCGAACCCGGGGTCCTTTAGAAAATGATCACGATCTAGTGAGCAAGAATCCGTGCAATTCGGACACGCGATCGATCATCCGAAGATCGAGTCGGTTCACTCGCGTGCGCTTGGGTGATGGAAAGTGGCCGTATCGACAAAAGGATGACCAAGATGCGCCCGTTCGGGGGAGACGCGGCTGGATCAGCGTGACTCGGGTCCGCGACGCTGGGGCAGCGTGACGACGGAGGCGTCCCCGGGACCGGCCGGCGGGAGCCCCGCCACCTGTGCCAGGAGGTCGCACCAGGACGCCAGGTGCGCCGCCGCGTCCGGCACTCCGCCGAGGCCCGTGCGCGGCGTCCAGGAGGCCCGGATCTCGATCTGCGACGTCGCCGGCCGCTCCGACAGCCCCCCGAAGTAGTGCGACCCCGCGCGCGTGACGGTCCCGCTCGCCTCGCCGTACGTCAGCCCGCGCCCCTGGAGCGCACCCGTCAGCCACGACCAGCACACGTCCGGCAGCAGCGGATCGACCGCCATCTCCGGCTCCAGCTCCGCCCGCACCAGCGTCACCAGCCGGAACGCCCCGCGCCACGCGTCGTGCCCGTCCGGGTCGTGCAGCAGGACCAGCCGCCCGTCCGCCAGATCCTGGTCGCCGTCCACGACGGTCGCCTCCAGCGCGTACGCGTACGGCGCGAGCCGCTGCGGCGCCGGCGTCGGCTCCATCTCGATCTGCGGACGCACCCGGGCCGCCCGCAGTGCCTCCACGGCAGCCCTGAAGGCCGCCGGAGCCTCCCGCTCACCCCCGTTCGCGTCGTCCATCCCCGCGCCGTCCGACAGTCGTCCCTGAGCCGCAGCCATGCGGGGAAGAGTAAGGGGAACGGGCCCTTCGCGCAGGGCAAGACACCCGAGCGCCCGGCCACGCGCGCGTGCGCCCCCGGCGAACAGGCGGCGACGGGACCGTCACGGCGGCGTGCGAGACTTGCCGTCGTGAGTGCGAACGAGAGCCCCGCGGGCCGCCCGCCGACAGCGACGTACGACAGCCCCTTCCTGAAGGCGTGCAGGCGCGAACCCGTGCCGCACACCCCGGTGTGGTTCATGCGGCAGGCCGGCCGTTCGCTCCCCGAGTACCGCAAGGTGCGCCAGGGCATCCCCATGCTGGAGTCCTGCACCCGCCCCGAGCTGGTCACGGAGATCACCCTCCAGCCGGTCCGCCGGCACAATGTGGACGCGGCGATCTACTACAGCGACATCGTCGTCCCCCTCAAGGCCATCGGCGTCGACCTCGACATCAAGCCCGGCGTCGGCCCGGTCGTCGAGAACCCGATCCGCACCCGCGCCGACCTCGCCCAGCTCCGGGACCTCACCCCCGAGGACGTTCCGTACGTCACCGAGGCGATCGGCCTGCTCACCGCCGAACTCGGCGCGACCCCCCTGATCGGCTTCGCGGGCGCCCCCTTCACGCTCGCCAGCTACCTCGTCGAGGGCGGCCCCTCGCGCACGTACGAGAACGCCAAGGCGATGATGTACGGCGACCCCGAGCTCTGGGCCGACCTGCTGGACCGGCTCGCAGAGATCACCGCCGCGTTCCTGAAGGTGCAGATCGAGGCGGGCGCCTCCGCCGTGCAGCTCTTCGACTCCTGGGCCGGCGCGCTCTCCCCGGCCGACTACCGGCGCTCGGTCATGCCGGCCTCGGCGAAGGTCTTCGACGCGGTCGCCGGGTACGGCGTCCCGCGCATCCACTTCGGCGTCGGCACCGGCGAACTCCTCGGCCTCATGAGCGAGGCCGGGGCGGACGTGATGGGCGTCGACTGGCGCGTCCCGCTCGACGAGGCGGTCCGCCGCGTCGGCCCCGGCAAGGCCCTCCAGGGCAACTTCGACCCGACGGCCCTGTTCGCGGGCCCCGAGGTCGTCGAGGCCAAGGCGCGCGAGGTCCTCGACTCGGCGGCCGGCCTGGAGGGGCACGTCTTCAACCTGGGGCACGGCGTGATGCCGGCCACCGACCCGGAGGCGCTCACCCGGCTCGTGGAGTACGTCCACACGCAGACGGCGCGCTGAGAGGCCGTCAGGAGCTGTGCCGGGTCCGCGCGCGCCTGCCGAACAGCAGGCCGCGCGGCTCCGGGGGCGGGATCGTGTTCCGCTTCAGCGGCCAGGCCAGCAGCATGCCGGCCACGAACCCGACGACGTGCGCCTCGTAGGCGACCGTCCCCGCCGACGACACGCCCTCGCCGGCAGAGTAGAACGCCTGGAGCCCGAACCAGAAGCCCAGCACCAGCCAGGCCGGCAGGCGCAGCGGCAGGAACACCAGGAACGGCACCAGCACCCACACCCGGACCCTCGGGTACAGCACCAGATAGGCGCCCAGCACCCCCGCGATCGCCCCGGAGGCGCCGATCAGGGGGTCCGTGGACTCCGCGTTCAGGACGGCGAAGCCGTAGGACGCCGCGTACCCGCAGATCACGTAGAACAGCGCGAACCTGACGTGCCCCATGCGGTCCTCGATGTTGTTCCCGAAGATCAGCAGGAACAGCATGTTGCCCAGCAGGTGCAGCCACCCGCCGTGCAGGAACATCGCCGTGAACACGCTCAGCACCGGCGACTTGGTGTAGTCCGGCGGACCGGCCAGACAGGCGCCCGCGCGCACGTCGCCGGTCGCCACCAGCGTCGGCAGCTGCTGGTGGATCATCTCGCGCGGGACGGCCGCCCACTGTTCGAGGAAGGCGTGCAGATGGCACGTCTGCACCAGCGTGCTGTCGCCCTTCACCGAGCCGGCCAGACCCGGCATCCACAGGAAGACGAGCACGTTCGCGGCGATCAGCGCGTACGTCACCACAGGGGTGCGGCGCACCGGGTTCACGTCATGGACGGGGATGACCACGAGGAACTACTTCCCGCGATGAGCCCGGCGAACCGGTGAACGCCGCTCCGCACGCGCGCGTATGAACCGGCAACCGCCCGCGGCGCGGGGAAGGCGCTTCGCGGGGACGACGTGAGGAACAGACGATGAACGACCGAGTCACCCCGATGCACGCCCTGCCCGACGGCGAGGCCGAACTCTCTCTCGTGATCCGTCTCCCCTGGGAGGACGTGGCCCGGCTCGGCCAGGAGGCGGGCCGGCTGGCCGCGCAGACGGGCCGTCCGGTGACCCTCGACGAGGCGGTGGGCCACCGGCTGCGCACCCGTCAGGCGGTCCCCACCCACGCCAAGCCCGTGGTGGAGCAGGCGGCGGCGGTCTCCGCCCTCCCGAGGCTCACCGGCACGGCCTAACCACCCAGCTTCCGGGCCGCCTTGCGCGCCGCCACCAGCACCGGGTCCCACACCGGGCTGAACGGCGGCGCGTAGCCCAGGTCCAGGGTCGTCATCCGATGCACCGTCATGGCCGCTGTGAGCGCCACAGCGGCGATGTCGACCCGTTTGGCGGCTCCCTCCCCACCGACGATCTGAACGCCCAGCAGACGGCCGCTCAGGCGTTCCGCGAGCATCTTGACCGTCATGAGCGCCGCCCCCGGGTAGTAGCCCGCCCGGGACGTCGACTCGACCGTGACCGTCTCGTACGACAGCCCCGCGCGCGTGGCGTCCTTCTCGCGCAGCCCGGTCCGGGCGATCTCCAGCCCGCAGACCTTGCTGACGGCCGTCCCGACGACCCCCGGGAACACCGCGTCCCCACCGGTGACGTTCGTCCCGATGATCTGCCCGTGCTTGTTGGCGTGCGTGCCCAGCGGGACGTACCGCTCCCGCCCGGAGACCAGGTCCAGCACCTCCACGCAGTCCCCGCCCGCGTAGATGCCGTCGTGCCCGCGCACGCGCATCCGGTCGTCCGTCA
Source organism: Streptomyces sp. NPDC004539 (assembly GCF_040610055.1). Taxonomy (NCBI): domain Bacteria; kingdom Bacillati; phylum Actinomycetota; class Actinomycetes; order Kitasatosporales; family Streptomycetaceae; genus Streptomyces; species Streptomyces sp. NPDC004539. The sequence continues at coordinate 323,851 of NZ_JBEXLS010000002.1, forward strand.
GCAGCCCGCCGTGCCCGCCCAGCGGCAGCCCCGCCGCGCGCGCGAGGGACGTCTGCGGGCGCACCCCGATCCCCAGGACGACGACGTCCGCCGGGAACTCCCGCTCCCCGGCGACGACCGCGCTCACCCGGCCCTCGGCGTCCGTGCGCAGGGCGGTCACCTCGGCGTCGTCGGCCATCGTGATGCCGAGGCCCTCCATCGCCCGGTGCACCAGGCGCCCCATGTCCGGGTCGAGCGTCGACATCGGCTCGCTGCCCCGGTTCACGACCGTCACCTCGAAACCCCGGTTGACCAGCGCCTCCGCCATCTCCACGCCGATGTACCCGGCGCCGACGACCACCGCCCGGCGCCCCCGCGCGCGGGCCAGCGTGTCGATCAGGGCCTGGCCGTCGTCCAGGGTCTGCACGCCGTGCACCCCGCGCGCGCCGATCCCCGGGATGTCCGGCCGCACCGGGCGCGCGCCGGTCGCGATCACGAGCCGGTCGTACGGCGTCCAGGACTCGGCGCCGGAATCGACGTCCCGCGCGCGCACGCGCCTGCCGGGGACGTCGATCCCGGTGACCTCCGTGCGCAGCCGCAGATCGATGTCCCGGGCGCGGTGCTCCTCGGGGGTGCGGGCGATCAGGGAGTCGCGGTCCGGGACGTCGCCGCCGACCCAATAAGGGATGCCGCACGCCGAGTACGACGTGAACCGGCCGCGTTCGAAGGCGACGATCTCCAGTTCACCGGGGGACTTCGCCCGCCGGGCCTGGGACGCCGCGGACATGCCCGCGGCGTCCCCGCCGATCACGACCAGCCGTTCCCGCGCGCTGTTGCTCATGCCCCCAACGCTACGGCCGGGACTCCCCGTCGCTCTCCGGGTGCGCCGGCAGCGGCGCCGGACGGGCCGCCGGGGTGCTCGACGCCGCCGGCAGCAGCGGGCGCAGGACACGCCGCCACAGGGCCACCAGGAGGGCGCCCAGGGCCAGGAACGGCAGCGCCGCCGCGAGGACGACCACGATCCACCGCAGCACCGACACGAAGGCGTGCCAGCCCCCGGAGAGCGCGTCCAGGACACCCGGGTCGTCGTCCTCCGCGGGCGCCTTCGGGGGCGTCTGCGTCAGTGTCAGGGTGATCGTCGCGAGGCTCGTGCGGTCCTTCAGGGACGCCTGCTGGGCCAGCAGCGACTCCAGGTCGGCCTGACGGCGGCTCAGTTCGCCCTCCAGGCTGACGACGTCGCTCAGGGACGTCGCCCGGTCCATCAGCTCCCGCACCCGCGCCACGCTCGCCCGCTGCGACTGGACGCGGCTCGCGACGTCCACGACCTGGTCCGTGACGTCCTCGGCCTTCGAGGTGCGGTTCAGGAGCTTGCCGGCGCCCTGGAGCGCGCTCAGGACGTCGTCGTAGCGCTCCACGGGGACGCGCAGGACGACCTCCGTGTGCTCGGCGTCGTCCTCGTCGCGGGTGGTGGTCTCGTCGCCGACGTAGCCGCCCGCGTCCTCGGCGGCCGTCCGGGCGGCGGCCAGGGCCTTGGAGACGTCCTTGACCTGGACGCCGATGGCGGCGGTGCGGATGATGCTGCTGACGGCGGCCTTCGGCGGCGTGGACGCCCGTACGCCGGACGGGCCCGAACCGGTGCCCCCGCGCGCGGAGTCCTCCTTCGCGGCGGCCTTGTCCTGCCCGGCCGACCCCGAGTCGCCGCCGGCGCTGCACCCGGCGAGGGCGAGGGCGACGGCGGCGAGGAACGCGGCCAGGGCGTGTGCGGATCTGCGTGCGGGCATGTGGAGATCCCCCCGAGAGGTGTGAAGACGCGTCGCGTCGACGGACGTTCCTTCGACGCGCGGACCTGCTTCGACGTTGGCGGACGCGGGTTCCGAAGAGGTCACGTTCGGGACGCACCCCGGCCACACCGCGCACGCGGCGTTGTCGGTGGGGTCTGAGAGGCTGGTTCCATGAGCGCAGCACGTACGGGCGGTACAGGGCGGGTCGTCGTCATCGGGGCCGGGATCGCGGGGCTGGCCGCGGCCCACCGGCTGCTGGAGCGCGGGGCGCGGGTGACCGTGCTCGACGCGGCGGACAGAGTCGGCGGGAAGCTGCTGCCCGGCGAGATCGCGGGCGTCCGCACCGACCTCGGCGCCGAGTCCATGCTCGCCCGCCGCCCCGAGGGCGTCGCCCTCGCCCGCGAGGCCGGCCTCGGAGACCGCCTCCAGCCGCCCGCCACGGCCACCGCCTCGATCTGGACCCGGGGCGCCCTGCGCCCGATGCCCAAGGGGCACGTGATGGGCGTCCCCGGCGCCGCCGAGGCCCTCGCCGGAGTCCTCTCCGAGGAGGGCCTCGCCCGCATCGGGCGGGACGCCGACCTGCCGCGCACGGAGGTCGGGGACGACGTCGCGGTCGGCGAGTACGTCGCCGAGCGGCTCGGCCGCGAGGTCGTCGACCGGCTCGTCGAACCCATGCTCGGCGGGGTGTACGCGGGCGACGCGTACCGCATCTCGATGCGCGCGGCCGTCCCCCAGCTCTTCCAGATCGCCCGCGCGCACACCTCGCTCACCGAAGGCGTCCGCGAACTCCAGGCGAAGATGGCGGCCAGTCAGCAGACCGGGCCCGTGTTCACCGGCATCGAGGGCGGCATCGGGACCCTCCCGCTCGCCGTCGCCGACGCCGTCCGCGCGCGTGGCGGCGAGATCCTCACCGGCACGCCCGCGCGGGAGCTGCGCCGGGACACCGAGGGGTGGCGGGTCGTCGCCGGGGACCGTGAACTGCGCGCGGACGCCGTCGTCGTAGCCGTACCCGCCCCCGTGGCCGCCGGACTCCTAGCCGACGAATCCCCCGGGGCCGCCGCCGAACTGCGCGCCATCGAGTACGCGTCGATGGCCCTCGTCACCCTCGCCTACCGCCGCGCGGACGCCGGACTCCCGGCCGGCAGCGGCTTCCTCGTCCCCCCGGTCGACGGGCACTCCATCAAGGCGTCCACGTTCTCCTCCCAGAAATGGTCCTGGGTCGCCGACCAGGACCCGGACGTCCTGGTCCTGCGCACCTCGCTCGGCCGCCACGGCGAGACGGAGATCCTCCAGCGCGACGACACCGCGCTCACCGACCTCTCCCGCCACGACCTCCGCGAGGCCACCGGCCTCGACGCCACGCCCCTGGAGACCCGAGTCGTCCGCTGGACCGACGGCCTGCCCCAGTACCCCGTCGGCCACCACGCGCGCGTGGCCCGCATCCGCGACCACGTCGCCAAGCTCCCCGGCCTCGCCGTCTGCGGCGCCCAGTACGACGGCGTCGGCATCCCCGCCTGCATCGCGAGCGCCGACGCGGCCGTCGACCAGATCGACGGCGACCTCAGAGCCCTCCGGGAGCTGGCGGCGAACCCGGTGCAGAGCCTCCACGGCGGAGCGGGAGAATGACAGGCATGAGCGAGAACGCCCCCACCCCCGAAGCCGGCCGAATCCCCAACAAGGGCAAGCTGGCCAAGGACCTCAACGAGGTCATCCGCTACACCCTCTGGTCCGTCTTCAAGCTGAAGGACGTCCTCCCCGAGGACCGCGCGGGCTACGCCGACGAGGTCCAGGAGCTGTTCGACCAGCTCGCCGCCAAGGACGTCACCGTCCGCGGCACCTACGACGTCTCGGGCCTGCGCGCCGACGCCGACCTCATGATCTGGTGGCACGCGGAGACCAGCGACCAGCTCCAGGAGGCGTACAACCTCTTCCGGCGCACGAAGCTCGGCCGCGCCCTGGAGCCGGTCTGGTCGAACATGGCGCTGCACCGCCCCGCCGAGTTCAACCGCTCGCACATCCCCGCGTTCCTGGCCGACGAGACGGCCCGCGACTACGTCAGCGTGTACCCCTTCGTGCGCTCCTACGACTGGTACCTGCTGCCCGACGAGGACCGCCGCCGCATGCTCGCCGACCACGGCAAGATGGCCCGCGGCTACCCGGACGTCCGCGCCAACACGGTCGCCTCGTTCTCCCTCGGCGACTACGAGTGGATTCTCGCCTTCGAGGCCGACGAGCTGTACCGCATCGTCGACCTCATGCGTCACCTGCGCGCCTCCGAGGCGCGGATGCACGTCCGCGAGGAGGTCCCGTTCTACACGGGCCGCCGCAAGGAGATCAGCGAGCTGGTCGCGGGCCTCGCCTAAAAGCCTCGCCCGAGAGCCTCAGCGCAGCCGGCGGGCCGCCTCCCGTACGCGGTCCGTCGGCCTCGGCTCCGCGTGCGGCGCGCAGGACGCGCGGCGCCCCGGGAGCCGGCCCGCCAGCAGATACGCCTCCAGATACCGGTTGACGCACGCGTTCGACGCCCCGCCGATGCCATGGCTGCCCGCGTCCCGCTCGGTCACCAGCACCGCCCCGGCGAGTCGGCGCCGCAGCTCCAGCGCCCCCTCGTACGGCGTCGCCGCGTCCCGCTCGGCCGCCAGGATCAGCGTCGGCGGCAGCTCGCCCGGCGCGGTCCGCACGTCCAGCGGGCGCTGCCGGGGCGCCGTCCAGAACGCGCACGGCAGGTTCGACCAGGCGTTGTCCCACGTCTCGAACGGCGCGACCCGCGCGATCCGCGTGTTGTCCCGGTCCCAGACCCGCCAACTCGTCGGCCAGGGCGCGTCGTTGCACTCCACGGCCGTGTACACGGCGTGCGCGTTCTCCGCCTCCGCCGCGAACTCCCGCACCGGCCCCGCCTGCGCGATCAGCTGCTCAGGCTTCCCCTTCAGGTACTCCGACAGCGCCCGCGCGCGGTGCGGCCAGTAGTCGTCGTAGTACGCGGCCTGGAGGAACGTCCGCTGCAACTGCCCCGGGCCGACGATCCCGCCCGCCGGCTGCTCCGCGAGCTGCGCGCGGGCCCGCTCGTAGCTGCGCAGGACGGCCTCCGCGGTGGCGCCGAGGCCGTACACGTCGTCGTGCTTCGCGATCCACTCGCGGACGTCCGTCCAGCGGCTCTCGAACGCCAGGGACTGGGTGAGGTTGCTGCGGTACCAGATCTGGGCGGGGTCGGGGTTGACGACCGAGTCGAAGACCATGCGGCGGACGTGGCCGGGGAACATCGAGGCGTACAGGGCCCCGAAGTAGGTGCCGTACGAGGCCCCCATGAACGTCAGCTTCTTCTCGCCGAGGGCCGCGCGGATCACGTCCAGGTCGCGGGCGTTGTTCAGCGAGTGGTAGTGGCGCAGGGCGTCCCCGGAGCGGTCGGCGCACCCGCGCGCGTACGCGCGTGCCTGGGCGATCCGTTCGCGCTTGTACGACTCCGAGGGGTGCGTCGGGGAGATCGACGGGGCCTTGATGTGGTGCGCGGGGTCCTGGCAGGACAGGGGGGCGGACCGGCCCACCCCGCGCGGGTCGTAGCCGACGAGGTCGTAGGCGGCGGCGATCCGCTTCCACTCCGGGACCAGGCCGATCAGCGGGAAGTACAGGCCCGAGCCGCCGGGGCCGCCCGGGTTGTAGAGCAGGGCGCCCTGCCGGGGGACACGGCGCTTGCTGTTGCCGGGGTCGCGGTGGGTGGCCTCGACCCGGCTGACCGTCAGCGGGATCTGCGTGCCGTCGGGGCGGGCGTAGTCGAGCGGGACCTCGACGGTCGCGCACGTCATCGAGCCGGGGAAGTCGCCCGCGTCCGGGCAGGCGCCGAAGTCGAGGCCCTTCGCGGCGGCGCGGGCGGCGGCGAGGGTCGTGCCGCGCGCCTCGGGGACGGCGGGCGCGCTCTGTGTCGGGGAGGCGACGAGGGTGGTCAGGAGCAGGGCTCCTGCGGCCGAGTGGAGGGCGGCGGCTCTCATCGGGGTCCCTTCGGTGCAAGGCGGCTCGGTGCGCGTCCTGGACAAAAGGGATGTTTGGGTTCGGGTGCGGGGGAAGGCAAGCACCGCCGGGCGGGTGTCGGGGGCAATGCTCCGATGCGCCCCCCGCCGGGTCAGTCGCGCCGGGGGTACGGCGTGCGGGCGAACGCCGCTCTCAGGTTCGGTTCGTCCAGGGCGCGGATGCCGTGCACGGCGACCGAGGTGAGGTACGTGCGGTCCTGGGCCAGCGACTCCAGCAGCCGCAGGCCCGCCGGGGAGGCCCAGCGGGTGTACGGGGGGATCTCCACGCGGGCCATCGCCAGGCAGCTCAGGGTCAGCGCCAGGGGCAGCGCGAACCAGAGGGCGACCAGGGCGTGCGGGACGTTCGGGGCGGGCAGCAGGAGCGCCAGGGTGCCCAGCAGGAGGACGGCCGTCGCCGCGGTGCGCACCTCGCGGATGCCCGCCGCCACCGTCGTACGCGCCCCGTCGGGCATCGCGAGACCCGCGCTCACCAGCCGGTCGGCGAGGCCCCGGACCGCGTCGCCGGTCGCCGTGCTCGCCCGCACCGGGGCGATCGGGGACTGCCCCTCCGGGCCGATCGCGCCCAGCACCGAGCGCTCCATCTCGTCCCGGCCCCGCGGGTCGACGACGGTCGCCCAGCCGGTGTGCGCGAGGAGGAGGCGGTGGTCGCTCGCCATCGACACCAGGGTGAGGTCGGCGACCCGCGCGGGGCCGCCGGAGAGGAACGCCGCCTCGTACAGCGTCAGGCCGTGCGCCGGGCCCGTGTGCGCGGCGGTCTCGGCGGCGCGCGCCGCGTCCGACCCGACGGCCGCCGCGCGCACGGCGGCCAGGCACAGGCGCGAGCACGCGGCGACCGCGACACCCCAGGCCAGGACCAGCAGAAGCACCCAGAACATGCCGCGTTTCTATGCCAGAAACGCGTGGTACCGCCATGCTTTGTTCACGATCCGGACGGAGCGTTGTGGGTATGTGACGTTCCGCTTACGGTGCGTCGTGGAAGCCGGGGGCTACGGGGCGGTCGGCACCGTGAGGGGCGGGGGTGAATCGGTCGCGAGGTCCCGGGCCAGCGCGTCGAAGTCGACGTACCCGGTGGCCTCCAGGACCTGGATGTGGTCCAGGACCGTCGCGTTCGCGTCGTCCGCGAGGTCACGGACGAGGGAGTTGCGGGTGCTCGCGCGGGCCTGCGCGACGACCGTGAAGATCCTGCCGTGCGCCAGGCGCAGAATGTTCGCGAACTTCCAGTCGTAGCCGGTGCCCTGGGCCGCGTCCAGCTCGCGCAGCCAGCCCTGCTGCTGGGCCGTCGGCCGGTCCGGCAGCGGGAGGTTCAGCCGCGCCGCTACGGACCGCACCCGCTCGTCCAGGAACGTGTGCCCCTCGACCAGATGCCCGCCCGCCGTCCGTACGGCCGTCGTCGTGCCCTTCTGCTGGGCCTGCCGGCCCGCCGGGATCTCCCACAGGCCCGCGAGCCGCACCTTCTCGACGAACTCCCGGTCCAGCTCCGACAGCGGGCCGTACCGCGTCGTCACGGTCGTCCCGGCGTTGAGGAGGCTCGGGCCGCCGCTCGCGTCCGAGCGGTCCGCGTACGACCAGAGCGGGAACGCGATCGCCGCGATCGTCAGCGCGAGGCCGACGATGATGACGCCGGTTCCGCTGAGCAGGTTCCCCGCCCAGGTCTCCTGACGGCGCGCTCGCATGGGTGCCTCCCGGGTGTGGCACCGCACTTCGGTGGTTCGTGTGTGTCGGGTGCGGATTACGGAGTTTACCGGGGGCGTTGTGTGAACGGCCGTGCGGGGGTGAACGGCCGGGGGTCAACGGCCGGTCAGGGAACGGACCGTGCGGGCCAGCCGGGACCGCCTGCGCGGGGCCGGGCCCGAGCGGTCCAGCCACCAGCGGCGCAGCTCCCGGCGGGGGCGCGGCGCGAGCGCGGCCGGGTCGTCGAGGAGGTGGGCCGCGAACTCCAGGGCGTCCTGGCGGTAACCGCCGCGCAGGGGGCGGGTGGTGGCGTAGGCCAGGAACGCCGGGCGGTAGCGGGCGCCGAGTATCTCCGGCAGCTCCGGGGCGACCTTCGCGACGATCCCGGCCCGCTTCGCCGCCAACGCCCGCGCCTGGACGCCGAGCCGGACACGGTCGAAGCCCTCGGGGGCGGGGGTGCCGGCGACCAGGGCGGAGAGCAGGGAGGTCTGGGCCAGGGCGAGACGCTGACGGGGGAGGTCGGTGGGCCGGTGGGTGCGGGGCGCGGGTACGGGGGCGGCGGGGGGTATCTCCGTGAGGTGCACGGGAGCCGGGCGGACGGCCGCCAGCGTCTCCGTACGGGTCCGCGCCAGGGCGCCGAGCGACACCGCCTCCCTGATCGCCTCCAGCTCCCCGCGCAGCTCCGCCGGGTCGGGGAAGTTGTCGTCGCGCTCCAGGAGGACACCGGGCGGGGCGGTGCGGGAGGCGAGGTCCGTGAGGAGGCCGAGGACCTCGGCGGGGACGGGGTGGGCGTGGCTGTCGTGCCACACGCCGTCCCTCTCGTAGCCGCCCGCGACATGGACGTACGCCACGGCCTCCACCGGGAGTTCGGCGAGCGCGCGGACCGGGTCCTCGCCCCGGTTGACGTGGTTCGTGTGGAGGTTCGCGACGTCGATGAGGAGGCGGACGCCGGTGCGGTCGGCCAGGTCGTACAGGAACTGCCCCTCGGTCATCTCCTCGCCGGGCCAGGCGAACAGCGCCGCGATGTTCTCCACGGCCAGCGGGACGGGCAGGGCGGCCTGGGCGATCCGGACGTTCTCGCACAGCACGTCCAGCGCGTCCCGCGTCCTCGGCACCGGCAGCAGATGGCCCGCCTCAAGACCGGCCGTCGCCGTGAGCGCCCCGCCCGCCCGCACGAACGCGATGTGCTCGGTGACGAGCGGCGACCCCAGCGCCTCCGCCCGCTCCGCCAGCGCCCTCAGCCGCCCCTCGTCGGGCCGCTCCGCCCCGCCCAGCCCCAGCGCGACCCCGTGCGGGACGACCGTGACCCCCCGGGCCCGCAGCCGCAGCAGGGACTCCGGGAGATGACCGGTGCAGAGGTTCTCGGAGACCGCCTCCACCCAGTCGACACCGGGCATCCGCTCGACGGCCTCCGCGATCTCGGGACGCCAGCCGATACCGGTACCGAGCCGCAGGGGGCGAGCGGGGGCGGGGGCGAGCGGGGGAGCGGTGGCGGGGTGGGGCTCGGCGTGGGAGGGGACGGGCGCGAGCCGGGGTGCGGCGAGGGAGCCGGGCGCTCCAGTGGGGCCGCCGGCCGTGGGACGGCTCCCGACAGCGAGGCCCCCCGCGGCGGCGTCACCCGCGGTGCGCATCTCCGCGACGGCGCCCGCGAGGCCCTGACCAGGGCGTGGTGTCGTGCCCGGGCCCGCCCCGGACCCTGTGTGCGCGCCCGTCCCCGACGGCGTCCTCGTCTCCAGCCCTGTGCCCGTCCCTCGCTGTCCCATGCCCCCTCCTTCGACGTGCCGGCCCTTCGTGGGTGACGGAGATATGACCCCCGTCACGCCGGGCCGAACCTCCGGGAGGGGGGTTCAGAGCAATATTTGAGGTTCGGGGCCGGGCCCGTCCGGGGCCCGGGTCAGCGCTTGAGGGCCACGCCGCCGAAGCTGTCGACGTCGCGGCGGGAGGGGTCGTCGGCGGGGGTGCGCCACTCCGCGACCGGCACCAGACCGGGCTCCAGCAGGTCGAACCCTTCGAAGAAACGGGCCAGTTGATCGGGGGTGCGGTTGACGCGCGGGTTGTCGCCGGCCTCGTTCCAGCGCTCGACCATCGCGCGCATCTCGGCCGCGTGGAACACCTCGGTGCTGTCGCAGAAGACGAGGTGACTGCCGGGCGGCAGCGCCGACTTGAGCTCGCCGACGAGGTCGTAGGCGGAGTCGTCGGGGATGTGCGCGGCGATGCCGAGGAGCATCAGGGCGAGCGGCTGATCGAAGTCCAGGGTCGTGCGCGCGGCCCGCAGGATCGCGCCGGGGTCGCGCAGATCTGCCTCGATGTAGTCGGTCGCGCCCTCGGCGGTCCCGGCGAGGAGGGTGTGGGCGTGCTGGAGGACGACCGGGTCGTGGTCGACGTACACGATCCGCGCGTCCGGGGCGATGCCCTGCGCGACCTCGTGGGTGTTGTCGTGGGTCGGCAGGCCCGTGCCGACGTCGAGGAACTGCCGGATGCCCACCTCGCCCGCGAGGTAGGCCACCGCCCGCTTCAGGAACGCCCGCTGGGCGCGCGCGATGTCGACGATCTCGGGGTTCAACGACCGTATCTGGTCGCCCACCTGACGGTCGATCTGATAGCAGTCCTTGCCGCCGAGCCAGTAGTTCCAGATGCGCGCGGAGTGCGGCACCTCGCTGTTGATCGGCGGACGGTCAAGCGGCATGACGACTCCCCGGTGCGCGAACGGCCGTAGTGGATCTCACGGTAGCCGCCTGCGCAGCGCGGGATGATCCGAGACGACCGTACAACTCCCCGGCGCGATCTCGGTGAAGCCGGCATCACGGACCAACGGCAGCCCGCTCGCCGTCAGTTCGGACCAGCGGCCGGCGTCGGCCGTGCGGACGGCGAGCGCGAAGCCGGTGTCGCGCCAGGCGGCCCGCTCCTCGTCGGACAGTTCCCACCAGGCGAGCTGGGCGGCGTGACCGGTCTGCGCCATGGTCTTCCCGGCGGACATGCCGAGCTCGGGGTTGAGCCACAGCACCGGCACGCCCGGCTCGGCCTCGGCAGGCGGCTCGGGGTCGTCCAGGTCCGTGCCGGAGACCTGGAGGCGGGCGAGGTCCTTGGGCCAGCCGTCCAGCGGCACCGGCGGGAAGACCCGGACCTCGGCCGACTTGCCGGTCACGGTGACACCGTCCAGCGCCTGCGCGCGCCGCCACTCCGCGCCCCGGGCCCGGCGGACGACCTTGCGGATACGGGCGTCCTGCCAGTCCGTCATGGCCCGCGCCCACGCGCCGTCGCCGGTCGAGCGGGCGTCGTCGAGGATCAGCAGGACCGCGCGGGCGGCCGTCTCCAGCGCGTCCGTGCGGGCCGGCGGGGCGTCGCGTTCGATGCGGACGACCAGGGGCAGGACGAACTGCGGGGCCTCGTCGCGCGGGCTGGCCTCGGACTGAAACGGACTCTCGCTCACCCGAAGCAGGCTACGTGACCTCGTGGGCGGGAGAGGATGCGGCCATGGATCACGCACTCCGACTGGATCAGGTGGGCCGCCGCTACGGCCCGCGCGGTCCGTGGATCTTCCGGGGCGTCGGCCTCGGCCTGCCGGCCGGCACCCTCACGCGCGTCGAAGGGGCCAACGGGACCGGGAAATCGACCCTGTTGAGGCTGTTGGCGCGGCTCGACTCGCCCAGTGAGGGGCGGGTCCAGGGGCGGCCCCGGACCGCGTACGTGCCCGAGCGGTTCCCCTCCGCGCTGCCCTTCACGCCGGTCTCCTATCTGACTCACCTCGGGGCGATCCACGGGGTCGGGCGGGGGCGGGCGGGTGTGGTGGCGGGGGAGTGGCTGGAGCGGTTCGGGGCCGGGGGGTTCGCGCGGACGCCGATGGGGCGGCTGTCCAAGGGGAGCAGTCAGAAGGTCGCGGTGGCGCAGGCGTTCGTGGGGGAGCCGGAGCTGCTCGTGCTCGACGAGGCGTGGACGGGGCTGGACACCGAGGCGCGGGGGGAGCTGGAGCGGGCGGTCGCGGAACGGACGGCGGCCGGGGGTGCCGTGGTGTTCGTCGATCACGATCCCCGGCGGCTGACGGGGGTGGCGGACGCGGTGTACGAGGTGCGGGACGGGGGGCTTCATCGGCGTACGCAGGAGACGGCCGCTTCGGCCGAGGGGCCCTGTGCCGTCGTCGAGGTGCGGGGAGCGGCGGGGGGTTCGCTGCCGGAGGGGGTGCTGCTCAGGGCCGTTTCCGCGGTGGAGGCGGGCGGGGTGTGGCGGGTGACGGTTCCGGTGGCGTACTCCGATGTCGTCCTGCGGGAGCTGCTGGGGGACCGGCCGCCGTGGCATGTGGAGAGCGTGCGGAAGGAGGGGGCGTGATGGGGGCCGTCGTCCGCTACCAGGCGGCGCTGCTCGCCCGCTCCCAGCGCTGGCTGCCGCCGGTGCTGCTGTACGTCGTCTTCCTGGGCATCGGCGTGCAGGGCGGGCAGCCTCTGCTGGACTCCCTCGGGTACGCCGCCGCCGCGCTGCTGCCGACGGCCGCCTGGCTGGTGCGGATCTGCGTCGGCAACGAACCGTCCGCCGCGCGCAGCGTCGTCGCGGCGGCCGTCGGTCCCGGACGCGCGCACCTGGCAGCGGTGCTGGTGGGCGCCGGCACCGCGACGGGCCTCGGCCTCGTGGGCACACTCGTCGTCACCTGGATCAGCGATCCCGTCAGCTCCGACCACCAGCGCCGGGTCCCACTCCTCGACGCCGCCGTGGCCGGTCTGCTGGCCGCCCTGACCTGCGCACTCCTCGGCACGGCGATCGGCGTCATCAGCGCCTGGCCGGTCCTGCGCACGCCGGCCCGGGCTGTCCCCGCGCTGATGCTGGGCGCGCTCCTGACCCTCGTCGTGACCGGCTCGCCCGCACAGGCGGCGGTCAGCGGGCTGGTCACCGGCTCCCGTGACGCGGTCGTACCGACGCCGGTGCTCCCGCTCCTCGCGGCGGCCGTCGTGACGGCGGGGGTGGTGGCGGGGGCGTGCGCGCTGGTGTCGCGGCGGGCGGTGGAGTGAGTGCGGGGGGTGGTGGCGGTCGGCGAGCGGCTCCGGGCCTGGACGGCCCGCTACGGCTTGGAGCCGGCCGGAGTGTGTCGGTCGGGTGCGGGGTGTTGGCCGGACGGCTCAGGCTGGGTGGGTCGGCGTCGGCTCGCTGCCGGGCCGGTGCGGTGTGAGCCGGTCGGGGCGGATCGGCTGGGGCGCGGGGGCCGTATGGGCGGTCCGGCTGTCGGGCGGTGGCTGATGGGAGGCTCCGCGGCGGCCGGGGTGGAGCGGGCGCGGCCCGGCGGCGGTTCGGTCGGGCCGCCCGCGCCCGCGTGTCAGCCCGAGCACGCCGTTCGCTGGGCCTCCTGCCATTCGCACACCGGGCACAGGGTGATGCCCTTGTGGGTCTCCGGGTACTCCGTCGGTTCGCGGCACAGGACGCACTCCGCGTGCGGGGTGTCGGGGTCGGTCATGCTTCTCAGCCTACGGCTGCCCTGATCTGCTCGGAGACCTTCACGAAGCGGTACCCCTGGCGGCGGAGTTCGGGGACGATCGTGCGGAGGGCGCGTTCCGTGGTGGGTGCGGCGCTGCGGGTGCAGTGCATGACGACGACGGAGCCGGGCTTGACGCCGTCCAGGACCTGGCGGGCCACCGCGTCCGCGTCCGTCGCGAAGGCGTCGCCGCTGACCACGTCCCACTGGACGGCTGTGACGCCGGTGGCGCTCAGCGCGCGCAGCGCCGTCTTGTCGTAACAGCCGCCGGGGAAGCGGAAGTAGGGCATGGCGTGCGGGACGCCCGCCTTGCGGAACGCCGCGTACGCCTTCTCCACGTCCTCCTTCATCCCGGCCTCCGGGACCGTCGGCAGGCCGTAGCAGTCGGACGTGAACGCGTGATGGCTGTACGAATGGTTCGCGACCTCGAACAGGGGGTCGCGGCCGATCGAGCGGGCCTGGTCGGGGTACTCCTCGGCCCAGCGGCCCGTCATGAACACCGTCGCCGGGATCTTCAGCGAGCGGAGGGTGGAGATCAGCGCCGGGTTGTCGAAGTGCTCGCCGTTCGCCGCGCGCTCCCCCTGGTCCGAGGTCATGTCCGCGTCGAAGGTGAGGGCGACCGTGCGGTCCTTGCCGCGCGGGGCGTGCTCGAAGACGGGGGTGAGACCGGCGGGGCCCGCCGCGAGGGTCGGGGGTGGGGAGGGGGCCGGGGCTTTGGCGGGGGGTGCGGAGGACGCGGCGGGGGTGCGTTCGGGGGTCGGGGCCGAGGCGGAGGGGGTGGATTGGGTGGTGCCGCAGGCGGTGAGGGCGGCGGCCAGGGCGCAGGCGGTGGCGAGGGCGCGGGTGCGGGTGCGGTGGCGTGCGGGAGTGATCACCGGATGACGGTATGACAATCACACCGGGCGTCTGGTGTGGCGCTCCGGGGGGTTCACTCAGGTGGGCCGGGAAGGCGACGTCCGGCAAAGGGGGCCGAGGTCTCCCCGGCCCCCGCTCCCGCTAGCGCCAGGGTCCCGTCACCGCGAACGTCGTCCCGGGCGTGTAGCAGTTGACGTACATGGTCCGCCGGTCCGGCGAGAAGGTCACCCCGGCGAACTCGCCCCACTCGGGCTTGTCCGGCGTACCAAGGTTCTGCCGGCCGCGCGCCATGGCGTACACCTCGCCGCCCCGCGTCACCCCGTACACGTGCTGCGCCCCGTCCCCGTCCTCGCACACCATCAGCCCGCCGGACGGGGCCAGGCAGATGTTGTCGGGGGACTCGCCGGGGAGCTGGATGTCGGTGTCGGGGCCGAAGGCGATGACGAGGGTGAGGCGGCGGCGGTCGGGGTCGTACCGCCAGATCTGGCCGAAGTGGGTGGCCGCCGAACCCTCCGCCGCGCGGGCGAACGACGAGACGAAGTAGACGGAACGCCCGCCCCAGTAACAGCCCTCCAGCTTCTGGGCGTGCGTGATGCCCTTCGGGCCGTAGTCCTGGAGGCGGGTCGGTGTCGAGACGGCCTGCGGGTCGGGGACGTCGGCCCACTCGATCCGGTCGAACGTCGTCCCGGGCTCCTGGATCGAGGAGAGGTCGGGTACGCCGGGGACGCGCATCGCCTGGAGGCGTCCGCCCGCGCGCAGGGAGCCGGGGCCGCCGAGGGGTTTCGCCGGGAGGAAGCGGTAGAAGAGGCCGAAGGGGCGGTCGAACGCGTCCTCCGTCTCGTACACGGCGCCGGTGTACGGGTCGATCGCGACGGCCTCGTGCTGGAAGCGGCCGAGGGCGGTGAGGGGGTGGGCGCCGGTGCGGTGGGGGTCGGCGGGGTCGACCTCGAAGACGTAGCCGTGGTCCTTCGTGTAGCCGTTCGTGCCGGCCTTGTCCTCGGTCTCCTCGCAGGTGAGCCAGGTGTGCCAGGGGGTGGGGCCGCCCGCGCAGTTGACGGCGGTGCCGGCGATGGCGACGCGTTCCGTGAGGACGTCGCCGTGCGGGGAGAGGGTGAGGGTGGTGCAGCCGCCCTTGCCCTGGGGGTCGTAGGTCAGGCCGTCCACCGTGGGGACGGGGTGTCTGGCCGTGACCCTGTTCTCGTGGTTGCGGACGAGGTGGACTCGGCCGCCGCGGCCCGGGAGGGCGGTCATGCCGTCGTGGTTCGAGGGGACGATGCCCTCGCCCGAGCGGAGTTGGTCGCCCTCGCGGGAGAGGACGCGGTAGCGGAAGCCCTTGGGGAGGTCGAGGAGGCCGTTCGGGTCGGGGAGGAGGGGGCCGTAGCCGTGGTGGCCGATGGGGTCGGCGATGGCTGTACCGGCGAAGAGGTCGGTGAGGGTGCCGGTGAAGAGGATGCCTGCGGCGCTGGTGCGCAGCACTTGGCGGCGGGTCGTGGACATGCGGGGACCTTCCTGTTGGCGGACAGGGGCGGTACGACGCATGTGTCTACCAGGATGATCGCGTTGCGGGAACAAGGCGTGCGGGATGCTCCGCAGGGGGTGCCGGGTGTTCGCCGTGGGAGGGTGCGGGTTCGATGGGGCTGGTCGCGCAGTTCCCCGCGCCCCTGAAAGATGCGGAGTTCCCCGCGCCCCTGAAAGATTGCGCAGTTCCCCGCGCCCCTGAAGACGCGCAGTTCCCCGCGCCCCTATCGAACCCGCAGCTCCTCAAAGCGTGTTCAGCCTGCCGCCGTCACCTTCACCGGTTCCGTTCCCGCCTCGCTGTGCCTCTCCGCCCAGCTCTCCAGGGCTGTGCGGCAGGCGTGGTCGAGGTGGTGGAGGCCGGAGAGGTCGAGTTCTACGGGGCGGTTCTGGGGGAGGGACTCCAGGGAGTCCAGGATCTTCGGGAGGCGCAGGAATGTCGCGTTGCCCGACAGGTACGCCTGGACGGGGCCCGCGCCCTTGTCCACCACCTCCAGTTTGATGTGGGACGCCTCCCAGGCGGTCTTGGCGACCGCCAGGGCGAGGCCGATGAGGACGCCCTCGAACATGCTGACCGCGACGATGGAGACGGCGGTGGTCATCAGGATGAGGGCCTCGCCCCGGTGCTCACGCCAGAGAGAGGCGATCGCACGGACGGGCACCAGCTTCGAGCCCGCGTGGACGAGGATGCCGGCCAGCGCGGGGATCGGGATGTACGCGAGGAGGTCCGGGAACAGGGCGGCGAACAGCAGGAGCCAGACGCCGTGCAGGACACGGGACGCCTTCGTACGGGCGCCCGCCTGGACGTTGGCGGCGCTGCGGACGATGACCGCGGTCATGGGCAGCGCGCCGAGCGCCCCGCAGATCGCGTTGCCCGCGCCCTGCGCGACCAGCTCCTTGTCGTACTCGGTGCGCGGACCGTCGTGCAGCCGGTCCACGGCCGCCGCGCTGAACAGGGACTCGGCGGACGCGATCAGGGTGAACGCGACGACCGTGCCGAGCAGCCCGATCCCGGCCAGCTCCCCGAAGGCGCTGAGCGGGGGCGGCTGGACGGCGTCCAGCAGACCCTTCACCTCGACCGTGGCGACCGGCAGGTCGAGGACCAGCGCGGCGGCCGTCGCGAGCCCGACGGCGGCCAGCGGACCGGGCACCGTACGGATCTTGGCCGGCATCCGGCGCCACAGGACGAGGATCGCGACGGTTCCCGCGCCGAGTGCCAGCGAGGACAGCGCGGCGGTGGAGCCCGCCGCGTCCACGAACGCCTCGGGCAGCCCGGCGAGCTTGCCGAGCCCCGACTCGGGGGCCTTCGTACCGATGAGCGAATACAGCTGTCCGGCGATCAGGACCAGACCGATTCCGGCCAGCATGCCTTCGACGACGGACACCGAGATCGCCCGGAAGTAGCGGCCCAGTTTCAGGACGCCCATCGCGATCTGGAGGACCCCCGAGACGAGGACGATCACCCCGAGGGCGGGCAGGCCGAACTCCCGCACCGCCTCGAAGACGAGGACCGTCAGGCCCGCGGCGGGGCCGGACACCTGGAGGCTGGAGCCCCGCATGAGTCCGGTGACGATCCCGCCGACGATGCCGGTGACCAGGCCGAGTTCGGCCGGCACCCCGGAGGCCACGGCCACGCCCACGCAGAGCGGGAGCGCGACCAGGAAGACCACCAGGGAGGCCGCGAAGTCCGCCTTGAGGTGCGGGAAACGGGATATGCGTGTGTTCTGTGAGGTCGTCATCGGGCCGCTCACAGAGCCTGGAAGCGGTCGACCGCGACGTCGTGCTCCTGCACGGCGCCGGTGTGGACCTCGTAGTACCAGCCGCGCACCGTCAGCCGGCCGTCGGCCAGCCGCTTCTCGACGCACGGGTAGGACCGCAGCCGCAGGAGCTGCGCGAGGACGTGGTTCTGGACCGCGCGGGCGACGGTCGGGTCGGACGGCTCGGTCGCGTCGGGCTCGTCGGCGGCGTGCGCCAGCCAGTCGCGGACGGCCGGTACGGCGTCCAGGTCGTCACCGCGGACGAGGGCGCCGACCGCGCCGCAGTGCGAGTGACCGCACACGACGATGTCCCGCACGCCGAGGACCTCCACGGCGTACTCGATGGTCGCGGCCTCGCCCGAGGGGGCGCCGGTGCCGTACGGGGGGACGATGTTGCCCGCGGTGCGCAGCTCGAAGAGCTCGCCGGGGCGGGCGCCCGTGATCAGGGCGGGGACGACCCGCGAGTCGGAGCAGGTGATGAACAGAACCTGAGGGGACTGGCCTTCTGCGAGCTTGGCGAACTCCTCAGGGCGCTGTCCGAACGTACGGGCGTTGTCGATGAGGGGCTGCATGATCTGGTGACTCCTCCTGGCGCGCGTGGGGGCGCGTCGGACGTGCAGGACAGGGTGGGGGAACTGCTCTGTTCTGCCCAGCTCTCTCAGCAGCGGAAGACCTGGAGTGCCGCCGGAGAGTGGCTCGCCGAGGATCTCGACGGGCGGTGGCGGTCCGCACCGGGCGTTCCGGCCGGGTGCGTGGCCGCGGGATCGCGCGCCAGCAGGACGCGCTCGGGCTCCGAGGGAGCCGAGTCGGCGGTCAGGGTGGCGCGGTGTCGGTCGCGGGTGCGCAGCGGACCCGCAGGACCCCCGGACCGGTCGCAGTCGCGGGACGTGACCTTTATGTCGCGCAGCGCGATGCCCAGGGGATGAGATCCGGGCTGGGCTTTGGCCTGTGCCTGACGGGCCGTATGCGCGTGTGCGAACGGTGACGTGGTGGTGAAGAAGGGGAGGACGAGAAGGAAAGCGGCGATGAGCGCGATGCCCGTGCGTACCGTCCCACCTCGGAACATGCGCCCCCCTTCGAAGTTTCCACGCCTCTAGTCCGTACCAACGGCTGGTCAATGACTGGTCAAGAAACACGTTAACCCTGCAAAGAGCTTTGCAGGGTTAACTCAGCGTTTCGAGCGGGAGACCGCCTCAAAAGAGGGGTGTTGATGTCCTGAACCCACTCTTGACAGAGATGTGGTGACTGTGGATCAGCTCTCGGTGAGCCGCTGGGCGTCGCGGGCCAGCGCGGTGAGCCGCGAGATCGCGCGGAAGTACTTCTTGCGGTACCCGCCGTTCAGCATCTCCTCGCTGAACAGCCGGTCGAACGGCAGCCCCGAGGCCAGTACGGGCACCTCGCGGTCGTACAGCCGGTCCGCGAGGACGACCAGGCGCAGCGCCGTCGACTGGTCCGGCACCGGGCCGACGTCGGTGAGGCAGACCGCCCGCAGCCCGTCCGTCAGCGCGCCGTAGCGGCTCGGGTGGACCTTCGCGAGATGGTCGAGCAGCCCCGGGAAGTCGTCCAGGGACGCCCCCTCGGTGGCGTACGCCGCCTTCGTCACGACCTCGTCCCCGTACGGCGCCGGCGCGTCCGGCAGACCGCGGTGGCGGTAGTCCTCGCCGTCGATGCGCAGCGCCCGGAAGTGCGCCGACAGGCCCTGGATCTCGCGCAGGAAGTCGGCCGCCGCGAACCGGCCCTCGCCGAGCTTGCCGGGGAGCGTGTTGGAGGTGGCGGCGAGCGCCACGCCCGCCTCGACCAGCTTGCCGAGCAGGGTCGACACGAGGACGGTGTCGCCCGGGTCGTCCAGCTCGAACTCGTCGATGCACAGCAGGCGGTGGCCCGAGAGGGTCTTCACGGTCTGCTGGAAGCCGAGGGCGCCGACCAGGTTCGTCAGCTCGACGAACGTGCCGAACGCCTTCAGCGCGGGCTCGGCCGGGGTGGCGTGCCACAGGGAGGCGAGGAGGTGGGTCTTGCCGACGCCGTACCCGCCGTCCAGATAGACCCCGCGCGGGCCCGCGGGCGCCTTCGGCTTCCGGGCGCCGAACCCGAGGAACCCCCGCTTGGCGGTACCTGCGGCGTGCGCCCCGCCCAGGCCGCCCGCGAAGGACTCCAGAACCCCGACGGCCTCGGTCTGGCTCGGCTGGTTCGGGTCCGGGAGGTACGTCCCGAAGCGCACGGAGTCGAACCGCGGCGGCGGGACCATCTCGGCGACCAGACGGTCGGCCGGGACGTACGGCTCACGCGCGCACAGCGAGACGGGCGCGGCGTGGGCTATCGGTTCGATTCCAGGGGACCCGGGGGAGTTCGTGGACACGGTTACCCATGCTAAGGGTCGTGCAACACTGCCAGGCATGCGACGCCTGTTCCCTGTGACCGACCAGACAGCGACCGCTGAAGCGGCGGGGTGGAGCCTCGACGCGCTGGCGGACGCCTACGCGTACCCGTCCCCTCCGGACGGCGCCGGCTGGCTGCGCGCCAACATGGTCTCCACCCTCGACGGCGCCGGCCAGCACGACGGCCGCTCCCGGCCGATCTCCGGCGCCGCCGACATGCGGATCTTCGGCGTCCTGCGCGGCCTCGCGGACGCCGTGGTCGTCGGCGCCCAGACCGTACGGCAGGAGGGGTACGGCCCCGCCCGCGCCCACAAGGGGTTCGCCGCGCGCCGGGCCGCCGCCGGACAGGGGCCCGCCCCCGCCGTCGCCGTCGTCTCCGCGAGCCTCGACCTCGACTTCACGCAGCCCCTGTTCACCTCCCCGCTCGTGCCGACGCTCGTGCTGACCGGCGCGGGCGCCGACCCCGCGCGGATCGGCGAGGCACGCAAGGTCGGGGCGGAGGTGCTCTTCGCCGGGGACGGCACCGGGGTCGACCCGGCGCGGGTGCCCGCCGCGCTCGCCGGACACGGGTTCGCGCGGCTCCTCACCGAAGGGGGTCCCCGGCTCCTCGGCCAGTTCGTCGCCGCCGGGGTCCTCGACGAGCTGTGCCTCGCGCTCTCGCCGATGCTCACCGCCGGAGGGGCCCAGCGGATCGCCGGCGGGCCGTCCGTCGAGGTGCCGAGGCGCTTCGCACTGACGTCCCTTTTGGAGGAGGACGGATTCCTCTTCGGGCGGTATCAAAGGGGAGAGGAGGGTTCCGGAACGTGAGTCCGACACCCCGGGGCTGTCAAAAAGGCGGAATGTGTCGTTCCGTTTAGCTTCGGGTGGGCAGACTAGGACTCGGCAGAACCCGTGCGAGCACGGGGAAGGATGGTTTCCGCAGGGCCACGGGGGTCCTCGAAGGAGAAGCGGGGTACTGGTGTTCACAAGCGTTCTGATGATCGAGAAAGCTCTGACGTCCGCCGACGTGGAGTTCGTCACGACCCTGCACGGCGATGAGCCGGTTTCCTTCGTCGTGCTGCTCCAGCCTCGCGGTGACCAGGCGGACCGGCTGCTGCGGGCCATCGACGACGTCGCCCTCGGCGAGCTCGACGAGGCGGTCCACGAGCGGGACACCCCGGAAGGGGACGACGCGCGGAGCGTGGGAGCGCAGGCCCTGGAGGTCTCCCTCGCCGCGCTCCGGGCGGCGGGCAGCACGGCCGTGGGACAACTGGTCGAGGACCACCCGCTGGACCTGCTGAGGTCCGTCGTCGACGAGACCCACGCGGACGAGGTGATCGTGCTCACCGACCCCCACTACGTCGAGGAGTTCTTCCACCGAGACTGGGCCTCCCGCGCGCGTCACAAGGTGGGGGTGCCGGTGCTGAAGCTGTTCTCGCACAGCAAGGCGTAGGACCCGGCGGACGAGCCCCGGCTAGGGTTGGACCGACTGATCTGGTTCGACCCTCTGGAGCATCCGCCATGGCACCCGGCCTTCCCGCCTCCCTCGAACGTCCGCACTTCATCGGGATCGGCGGCGCCGGGATGTCCGGGATCGCCAAGATCCTCGCCCAGCGCGGTGCGAAGGTCGCCGGGAGCGACGCCAAGGAGTCGGAGACGGCGCAGGCCCTGCGGGCGATCGGCGCGACCGTGCACATCGGGCACGCCGCGGATCACCTCGCGGACGACGCCAGCGCCGTCGTCGTCTCCTCGGCGATCCGCGCGGACAACCCCGAGCTGGTGCGCGCCGCCGAGCTGGGCGTCCCGGTCGTGCACCGCTCGGACGCGCTCGCCGCGCTGATGGACGGCCTGCGGCCGATCGCCGTCGCCGGGACGCACGGCAAGACCACGACCACCTCCATGCTGGCCGTCTCCCTCTCCACCCTCGGCCGCGAGCCCTCCTACGCGATCGGCGGCGACCTCGACGCCCCCGGCTCCAACGCCCTGCACGGCGCCGGGGAGATCTTCGTCGCCGAGGCCGACGAGTCGGACCGCAGCTTCCACAAGTACGCGCCCGAGGTCGCGATCGTCCTGAACGTGGAGCTGGACCACCACGCCAACTACGCGTCCATGGAGGAGATCTACGACTCCTTCGTGACGTTCGCGGGGCGCATCGTGCCCGGCGGGACGCTGGTGATCTCGGCGGACCAGGAGGGCGCGCGGGAGCTGGCCCGCCGGGTCGCGGACGTCCGGGTCGTCACGTACGGCGAGGCCGCCGATGCCGATGTCCGGGTCCTGTCCGTCGTACCGCAGGGGCTGAAGAGCGAGGTCACCGTCCTGCTGGACGGGCGGGAGCTGACGTTCACGGTGTCCGTGCCGGGGCGGCACTACGCGCTGAACGCGGTCGCCGCGCTGACGGCGGGGACGGCGCTGGGGGTGCCCGCCGAGGAGCTGGCGCCCGCGCTGGCGTCGTACACCGGGGTCAAGCGGCGCCTCCAGCTCAAGGGCGAGGCGGGCGGCGTCCAGGTCATCGACTCGTACGCGCACCACCCGACCGAGATGACCGCCGACCTGGAGGCGATGCGGGCCGCCGCCGGGGACGCGCGGATTCTCGTCCTCTTCCAGCCGCACCTCTTCTCCCGCACGCAGGAGCTGGGCCGCGAGATGGGTGAGGCGCTCGCCCTCGCCGACGCCTCCGTCGTCCTCGACATCTACCCGGCCCGCGAGGACCCGGTCCCGGGCGTCACCAGCGACCTGATCATCGACGCGGCCCGCGCCGCCGGCGCCGACGTCACCGCCGTCCACGACAAGTCCGCCGCCCCCGCCGTCCTCGCGGGAATGGCCGGGCCTGGTGATCTCGTTCTCACCATGGGCGCGGGCGACGTCACCGACCTGGGCCCGCTGATCCTGGACCACCTGTCTCGATAGAAGGGGCCGACATGTCGTACGACGTCGAGAAGACCGACGAGGAATGGCGCGCGGAGCTGAACCCGGCGGAGTACGCGGTGCTGCGGCAGGCGGGCACCGAGCGGGCGTTCGTCGGCGAGTACACGGACACCAAGACGGCCGGGGTGTACTCCTGCCGGGCGTGCGGCGCCGAACTCTTCACCTCCGGCACCAAGTTCGAGTCCCACTGCGGCTGGCCGTCCTTCTACGACCCGAAGGACACCGACGCGGTCGAGCTGATCCAGGACCGCTCCCACGGGATGGTCCGCACGGAGGTGCGGTGCGCGCGGTGCGGGTCGCATCTGGGGCATGTGTTCGAGGGTGAGGGATATGCGACGCCGACCGATCAGCGGTACTGCATCAACAGCATCTCGCTGCGGCTGACTCCGCAGGAGGACTGAACTCACTCCTGGGCGGGGCGTCCGTCGACCCGGACGTCCCGGCCCATGATCACCGTCCCGTTGAACTCCCCGCCGGAGATGGTGTTGTACGTCCCCCCACCCTCCCGCACCCCCTCCTGAGCCCGCACCCGCCACTCCTCCAGCTCCCGCCGGAACTCGGCGTCGAGGGCAGCGCGGACGGCGAGGGCGGTGCTGAGGACATGCGCCCGCGTCTCGTCCCCGGGGCTCGCCGCCAGCGCGGTCAGCTCGGCCTCCCCGGTGCTCGCGTCCGCGTCCCCCCGCCGGAACGGCCTGCGCACCAGCGCGACGAGCCCCTGCCAGGCGTCCCGCCCGGCCTCCCCGCCGACACTTCCGGCGAGCGCGGCCAGCAGGGCGACGGAGATGGGCTCCATGGGGGCTCCTATACCGGTAGGGTGCGGTGACCGCTATTCGCTGTCACCGCACCTTGTCATCGCGACCGCCCGTTTAACAAGGCAGACAGATAGTGGCGATCACGATGAAAAGAGATATGAGCGACAACGTTGCTCCAGCGCAGGACGGGGCTCCTGAATAGCCCAGTGATCAAGCGGACAGGAGTTTTGTACCGCACCTGTGATCGAATCCACAACTCGACCGGCGATCTTCGAAGATTTTCCGCGATCTGCACGCCTGCCGGGCCGTTATCTGCTAGGAATTGACTGGCCCCTGCGCCTTGCGCAGCCCTGCGAGGTTTTGCCGCGCCTCCGCCGCCTCGTGTCCCGCTCCCGTCCGCTCGGCCAGCTCGATGGCCTCCGTGAGGTGCTCGATGGCTGCTTCTTCTTGGCCGAGTCGTTGTTCCGCGAGGGCTAGGGCGTGCAGTGCCTGGGCGGTCTCGTGTGCGGCGCCGACGCTGCGGGCGAGTTCCAGGGCGCGGCGGTGCCGGTCGGCGGCCTCAGTGAAACGTCCTGCCGAATGATAAGCAATCCCCATTGCGTGCAGGGTTTCCGAGGCATTCTTTCGATCACCGATCCGACGGAATATACTCAAGGAATCCTGGTACAGATCGAGCATTTCCACGAGATCTCGTGGTGATTCCATAGTATTCGCGAGATTGACTTGGGTGGCGGCTATTTCCGTGGGGATCTTCATTTCACCAAGTATTGTGAGGGCTTCGTTCAGGAACTCTCGGGCGGTGTGTGTTCTGCCGGTGCGGACATGGAGTTCCGAGAGGTTGATCAGTGTGCGTGCGTATCGGCGCAGGTCCCCTGACGCCCTGAACCCTGCCAGTGCCGCTTCGAAGTTCTCTTCCGACTCGGGGAAATGCCCCAGATAGAGATGCGTGATCCCCAGGTTGCTCCGGCAGCGGGCCAGTTGCCAGGGGTCGCCGGTTGTGGTGTGGAGGGCCAGGGTGCGGGACTGGTAGGAGAGGGCCTGGGGGAACTCGCCCAGTTGCCAGTAGAGGATGCCGAGCTGGTGGAGGGTTTCGGCGCTGGACTCGGTGTCGGTGGAGTCCTCGGCGCCGGCGAGGGCGCGGGTGTAGGCGGTGCGTGCGTCGTCGTAGCGACCGCAGCAGGTGAGGGCGTTGCCGAGGTCGACGAGGGCGTGGATCTCGCGGCGCCGGTCGGCTGTCGCGCGCCAGTGCTCGGCGGCTGCCGCGTGCATGCGCCAGGACTCGGTGGAGTGGCCGTCGTCGTCGAGGAAAGCGGCGAGCGCGCTCGCGAGCAGTGCGGCGAGGCGAGGGTGGCCGGTGCTGCGGCAGTGCCGTTCGGCGGCCATGAGGCCGATGCGCTCGGCGGCGAGCCAGTCGCGAGCCGCTGCCGTGTCGGTCCAGGGCGGGGTCCGGCGGTCCGTGAGGAGTGCGCGATCGGTGCGCAGCCGGCGGGGATAGGCCAGGCGGTCCGCGAAGTCGGCCGCCTGGAGGTTGAATTCGGCCAACCGGAGCAGCGCCTCTTCACGAGCCGCGTCCGACTCCTCGGACATGACCAACGCGCGTGCGTATTCACCCAGAAGGTCGTGGAGTGTGTAGCGCTCGGCGCTCGGCTCCTGAACCAGATGGGCTTCGAGCAGGGATTCGAGGATGTTTTCCGCGAAGTCGAGCGGGAGATCGGTGAGCGCCGCGACCGCGTAGGCGTCGACCGTCGGTCCGAAACGGAGTCCGAGAAACCGGAATACTTTCTGTTCCTCGGATTCGAGCGCGCGGAACGAGACATCGAACGCGGCGGCGATGCTCCCGCGGCTGCCGTCCCGGATCTCCCGCAGCCTCCCCTGCCCTTGGGTGAGTCTGCGCAGGAGATGAGAGGTCGTCCAGGTGGGGCGGGAGGCCAGTCGTCCCGCGAGGAGTTCCACACCCAAGGGGAGAAAGCCCGCGAGTCGTACGATGTCGGCCACCTCGTTGGTCTGCCGGGTCCGCTCATGACCGGCCACGGACCGGAAGAGGGCGAGGGCGTCGGCGGCGGGCAGTACGTCCAGTTCGACCGAGCGAAGTCCGGGCAGACCGGTGAGCCGGCGGCGGCTGGTGACGAGGACCAGGGACGGCGAGGGGCCGGGAAGCAGGGAGCGTAACTGTGCCGCGTCGCGTACGTCGTCGAGGATGACGACGGCCCGGCGCTGGTCCAGCAGGCCGCGCCACAGCGTCGTCAGCCCGTCCGGGTCGCCGGGCAGGGCGGACCCCGGTACACCGAAGGCGCGGATCAGCGACGCCAGCGCGGAGGCGACGGTCAGCGGCTGCTGGCCCGGGGCGTGGGTGCGCAGGTCCAGGTGTACGACCCCGTCCGGGTAGAGCGGGGCGAGCTGTTCGGCCGCGTGCAGGGCGATGATCGACTTCCCGACGCCCGCCATACCGGACACCGTCTGGAGGGCGATGATGTGCCGGGGCCCCGACGGATCGGCGGACACCTCGGCCGCGTGCCGCACGATCGCCGTCAACTCCGCTTCCCGCCCGACCAGTTCGGCGTGGCTCGGCAGGGTGCGGGGCGAGGGCACGGTGGGTTCGGGCCGGTTCAGCAGGGACTCGACGGGGACACCGTTGAGGATGAGGTGGTGCAGACGGGTGAGGGCCTCGCCGGGGTCGGCACCCAGCTCCTCGGCGAGTCGGTGGCGGATGGTGTCGTACACGCGCAGCGCGTCCGCCAGGCGCCCGCAGCCGTAGGCGGCCGTCATTAGCCGGGCGGCGATTGCCTCGTTCGTGCGGTGTTCCTCGGCGAGTGCGGTCAAGTCCGGCACGAGGTCGACGAAGTGGCCCTCGCGCAGCCTGATGTCGGCGTGCATCAGCTGCGCGGAAAGGTGGCGTTCGGCGAGGATGCCCCGGACACTCTCGGCCCACAGTCCCGGCAGACCGGCGAGTGGTTCGCCCCGCCAGAGTGTCTCTGCCTCGACCAGCAGCCTCCGTGCCTGCTGGTCCGCTCCCCGGTCGGACAGTGAGCGCGCCTGAGTGAGGAGCTGTTGGAAGCGGTGGCTGTCCACCCGGTCCGGGTCGATGTCCAGGAGGTAGCCGTGCGCCCGCTGGACCAGGCAGCTTTCGGCGTCCACGGACCGCAGTCTGCGACGGACCCGGGCGATGTAGGTGTAGAGGTTCGCCAGGGGCCGGGCGGGCGGTGTGTCGTCCCACAGCCGGTGGATGAGGCTGTCGGTGGAGACGGGGCGGCCGGCGTCGAGCGCCAGACAGCTGAGGGCGAGGCGCTCTTTCGTCGATCCGAGTGGGTCGATCTGTTGGTTCCCGTGCAGTTCCACCGACCCCAGCACGCGAATCCGTAAGTCCACCAGTGCCTCCGTTCGAAGGGCGGACCGCACTTCGGAAGAGACAAGAATTACATGCGATCATAAGTGATCACATATGAAAGTCAGTTGACATTATTTATGGCCAGTTCTTGTTCGTTTCTCTTTGGATGTGGGCGGCCCGGGTAGGAGCGGCATATGCCAGAACCGACGGAGCGAGAACTGAGGGCGGCTCTGACGAGGGCGGCCAGGGAACCCCGCGTGTTACGCACGCTGGAGCGACTCGTGGGCGAACTGCCCGAGCCTCCGCATGACGACCCCGCCCGGCGGCGCCTGGCCCGCGCGCTCGCCCTGCGCGCGGCCGAATCCCCCGACCTGGACCGCGCCCTGCGCCACTGGCTCGCCGCCCCGGACACCGACGGCGACCGCGCGTTCCGGGCCGGGAACGGCGTCGAGAACAGCATCGGCACCTCCGCCCGGCTCACCGGCCCCGTCGTCCAGGCCCGGGACATCTTCGGCGGCATCCACTTCCACACCCCGGCCGCCCCCGCCGTCCCCCGTCAACTGCTGCCCGCGCCCGGCCACTTCGTCAACCGCGCGGGCGAACTCGACCTGCTGGAAGGGCTGATGTCCCACGGCGGACCCGTGACCGTGGTCCTGAGCGGCCCCGCCGGCATGGGCAAGACGACCCTGGCACGGCGCTGGCTGCTCGGGCGGGCGGCGGAGTTCCCCGACGGACAGGTGTACGCCGATCTGCGCGGCCACGCGCCGGAAGGGCCCGCGAGCCCCGGCGAACTCCTCCTCGGACTGCTGCGCTCCTTCGGCCACGACCAGGTGCCCGCCGACCTCGACGGGCGGATGGCGCTGTGGCGTTCGGCGACGGCGGGGCGGCGCATGGCACTGCTGCTCGACAGCGCGCGCAGCGCGGCGCAGGTACGCCCGCTGCTGCCCGGCTCCGACGCCGCCGTGACCGTCGTGACGAGCCGCAACCGGCTGACCGGACTCGGCCCCGAGGGCGCATCCTTCCTCGAACTGCCCGCGCTGGCCACCCCGGAGACGATGGAGCTGCTCAGCCGCCGGGTCGGGGCGGACCGGGTCCGGCGGGAGCCCGAGGCCGCGCTGGCCATGGCGCGGGCGTGCGCCGGCCTCCCGCTGGCGGCCTGCGTCGCCGGCGCCCGGGCCGCCGCCCGGCCGCGCCAGCCGCTCGCCGTGATGGCCCGGGCGCTCGGCGGGGGCGACGAGAGCGCGCTGGACGCGCTCAGCATCGAGGGGGAGGCCGCCGTACGGGGCGCGTTACAGGAGTCGTACCGCCTGCTCGAACCGGAACTGGCCGCCGGATACCGGAGGCTGGGCCTGTTGCCGGTGCCCTTCTTCTCCTCGGCGGTCGCCGCCGCCGTCTGCGGGACCGGGGCCGGGGCGGTGGAGCGGATGCTCGACGCACTGGTGGAGGCGAACCTCCTGGAGGATCTCGGCCCCGACCGCTACCGCTTCCACGACCTGCTCCGGCTGCACGCCCGCGAACGCGCCGCGGCCGAGGAGAGCGCCGAGAGCGCCGCCCACGCGCGGCGGCGGGCCGTCGACCACTATCTGTCCGTGACCACGGCTGCCGAGGCGCTGCTCACCCCGACCCATCGCACGCTGCGCCGCGATTATGCGGGGCAGCCCTCGCCGGCTCCGTTCACCGACGCCACCGGAGCGCTGCGGTGGCTGGTCGAGGAGAGCGGCCCGCTCATGGCCGTCCTGCGCGACTGCGCCCGGCGGGATGAGGACACGGCGGTCTGGCAGCTCGCGGACGCGATGTTTCCGTACTTCCTGCGGATCAGGCCGTACGACCTGTGGACCGAGGCCCACGAGATCGGGCTCGTGGCGGCCCGCCGGACGGGGGACCGGGACGCCGTGGGCCGCATGCTGACGGACGGAGGCGGCGGTCTGCGCAACGCCGGCCGGCACGACGAGGCCATCGTCCTCTACCACGAGGCGCTGGACCTCGCACGTGAGGACGTGGCGTCCGCGGACCCGGGAGCGCCGCACACCGCCCGCCGGGCCGAGGCACAGGCGCTGCACGGGCTCGGGCAGTCCCATCAGCTCGCAGGACGGCTCTCCGAAGCCCAGACGTACTTCGCCCAGGCCCTCGCCCTCCGGGAAGCGATCGGTTACCGGCGCGGCGCGGCCCTGACCCGGCTCTGTCTGGGGGACATCGCCCTGGAGCGCGGCCGGCCGGACGAGGCGCTGCGCCATCTGGACCGGGCCCGCACCGGCCTCCTCGCCGAGAACGACCCGTACGACGCCGCCCGCGCCCTCGCGTTCCTCGGCCGCGCCCATGCCCTCGCCGGCCTGCACGACACCGCCGACCGCCAACTGCACCAGGCTGTCGCCGAGTTCGGGGCGACCGGCTCAGTCCACTGGCAGGCCCGGACGCTGGAGCTGCTCGGTCAGGGGGCCGAGGAACGCGGGGACGTGGAAGGGGCCAGGGACCGGTACAACGAGTCCCTGACCCTCTACCGGCCGGTCAGCGAAGCGGACGCGGGACGTCTGGCGGGCCGGTTGGAAGGGCTACGACCGTGAGGCGGGAGCGGGTGCCGAGGACCCAGCCGCCGTCCTCGCCGGGCACGCACACGAGGCCGCATCCCGGGTAGCGCTCCAGCACGAGAGAGGTCAGCGACCGGGCCTCCGGGAGTGCCAACGGGCGTGCCGCGTACAGCATGTCGGCGCACTCCCGCCAGTTCTCCCCGCCGCCCGCGTCCAGCCGGACGACCAGCAGGCCGCTCACGCCGACACCTCGCCCTGCGCCGTTCCCCACAAGGGGGCCGGAAGTGGCGGGGGCGGCAGGACCGCCGGATGCGCGGGCTCGCCGAGGCTCAGCAGCCGGTACATCACCTTCCGCAGGTTGCGGCCGAACCGGCCCGGCTCCGAGGAGAGCTGGCGGGCGATCCGGGCGTAGTCGTCCGCCGGGTACGTGGCGCGTGCGTACGCGAGCTGCTCGGGCAGGCGGTGCGCCGCCGACAACGCCGGTGCGACCCGTGCCAGTTCGGCCGTGGGCGAGTCGGGGTTGACGTCGTGCGAGGGGAACCGGGCCAGCAGAATGGGGACGCGGGCGAGGGTCCCGTACAAGGTCACCGAGCCGTGGTCCCCGATCAGCCAGTCGGCCGCGATCAGCGGTGCGCGCCAGTCGGCCTGCGGGGGGACGACAGCGATGCCGTGCCGGCGGGCCGTCGACAGCCAGGACCGGACCTGCCAGTCGCCGTGCCCGGACCAGACGTTGGGGTGGACGATCACGGCGATCCGGAACGCGTCGGCGTCCAGCTCCGCCAGCAGCCGGGGCAGCAGGGCGTCCAGCCGGTTGAAGCTGGACCCCGCGCCCCAGGTGGAGGAGACCACCACCAGCTTCTGGCCCCGGCGCAGCCCGAGCGCGGCCCGGATACGGGCACGCCCCCGCAGCCCGGCCTTCAGCAGGTCGTACGACGAGTCCCCGACCACCTCGGCGACCGGCAGCGCCTCCGGACAGTGCCGGCGCAGCGAGTCCAGGTCGTCGCGGTGGGCGAGGGCCAGCGCCGCCGGGACCACCCGGCCGTCGCGCATCAGGTACCGTCGGCCCAGCCCGCCCACGGTGCGCGGTGAGCCGGGGTCGCGGTCGTCGTCCGGGCGGGACAGCTTGATGTGGCCCGCGCCGTGCGGCAGCCGCAGCAGCGGGCCGTCCAGCAGGTGCAGCCCCTGTGAACCGGCGGCGATCACCAGGTCGTACCGGCCGCGGACCGCCGTCTCCCAGGGGATCAGCCCGCCGTGCCGGGTCGGTACGGCGCGTGCCGCTCCGGCGTTGAAGGCGTGCGGCGCGATCGTGAACTCGACCTGGACGCGCAGGTCCGACTCCAGCAGGGGCAGGATGTCGTGCAGTCGTTTGCCGTAGACCTCCGTGTGGACGACGACCAGGACACGCTTGCAGTGCGGCAGGGTGAGCCACTGCGAGGCGCCGGCCGGGGAAGCGGTGTGGGCGGGCTTGCGTTCCGTGCTCTGGTTCATGTGGTACCCCCGTGTTCCGTACCTGTCATGAAGGTGCTCGGTGAGGGGGTGGTGCCCGGGCGGGCCGACGGAAACCTTGCGGGGGCCTTGCGGAAACCTTGCAGGGGCTACAGCAGTTCGCGCTGGACCATCGCTGACATCACCAGCATGCCCGGCAGCAGAGGGACCCAGACGGTGAGGACCCGGTAGCCGAGGACGGTGGCGGTGGCGAGGGAGAGGGGGGTGCCGTAGCCGGCGAGGGTGAGGATGAGGGCCGCGTCCAGGGGGCCGATGCCGCCGGGGGCGGGGACGGCGCCGGCGGCGGTGCTGGCGGCGAGGTAGGCGAAGGCCAGCTGGAGCCAGGAGAGGGGGAGGTCCAGGGCCGTGCCCACCGAGGCGACGATCGCCGCCTGGATCAGGGGGGCCGCGAGCGCGCCGCCCCAGAGGGACAGGAAGCGGGTCGGGCGGGAGTGGATCGCCTTGACGCCGGTCAGGGCCGTGCGGACGAACTCCGTCGTGGGGCGGCGCAGGGGGCGGATCGTCGCCAGCAGGAGGGCTCCCGCCGCCGGGATCAGGAGGATTCCGGTGACCGCCATCATCAGGGCCCGGCCGTTGGGCAGGAGGGCCTCGGGGCGGACCGCGTCGGGGGCCGCGATGACGAACGCGAGGACCACCGGGGTCTTCGCGACCGCGCGGGCCAGCGAGTAGAGGGCCAGGGACGCGGTCGCCCGGGGCAGCGGGACGTTCTGGCGCTGGAGGAAACGCAGGGTGACCGCGTGCGCGCCGAGACTGGCCGGCAGGACGTGGTTGGCGGCACCCGCCGCGAACTGCGAGGCCAGCAGGGGGCCCGGCGGGAGGCGGTCCATCAGGGCGCCCTGGCGGATGAACGCCGCCGCGACACAGCCCAGGAACGTGAAACCCGCGCCGACCAGCAGCCACCAAGGGTCCGCGTCGGCCAGCTGGGTCACGCCGTCGCTGACCGTCTGCCAGTCGAGCGCCGCCCAGACGATCAGGAACAGCAGGGGCACGAGGCTGATCGCCCGGCGGACGTGCCGGCTCACGGCGGGGCCACGCCCGGCCGCCGGGGTCGTCGGGGGCGCCGGGGTCTCCGGAGTCGTCGGGGGTGTCGGGAGCGGGGCTGTCTCGTCGTACAGCGTCTTCGTGGTCGGCAGCACGGTCACGGGGCGCTTCGTCCTTTCGCGTCGCCCCCTTCCGCGTGGGGCGTGCGGGAGGGGGCGAGGTGCGGGCGGCGGCTGGTCCGCGGGGAGCGGTGGGGCGTACGAGGACTCTCGCGCGCCCCCTGGACCGGCCACCGGTGGGGAGGGGATGAAGGAACGGTTCCCCTCCGGTGTGACGGTGCGGTGTCCGGGAGCCTACGAGGTGCGGGCGGAGGGGCGACTCGGGGACGGGAGGCTGTCGGGTCGGTCGGGTGAGTTCTGCCCAGGGTGACCGTCGCTCATCCCGGTACGACGGGCCTGTCGCACTCTCATACGGCCCACACGGTGACTCGGTTCAACTCCGCCGAGGGCGGCCGGCGTTCCCGCTCAGCCCGCCCGCAGCACCTCCGGGCCCTCCTCCTCGATCCTGGCCGTCACCTCGTCCGGGAGACCGCCGTCGGTGACGACGGTGTCGAGCCGGTCGAGAGAGGTCACCCGGAACCGCTCCGTGGAGCCCCACTTCGTGCTGTCCGCGAGCAGCGCCACCGCGCCCGACGCCCGTATCACCGCCTGCTTCAGCAGCACCTTGTCCGTGGAGTGGCTGGTCACGCCGTGCGCCAGGTCCCAGGCGCCCGCGCCCAGCAGGCACAGGTCGACGGCGATGCCCTCGATCGTCCGCGCGGCCAGCGGACCGCCCCCGGCCGCGCTCGCCGGGTCCACCTCGCCGCCGGTGTGCACGATGTGGACGGACGGGAGGGCGAAGAGGGCGAGCGCGGCGTGCAGGTCGTTCGTGACGACCGTGAGGCCCGAGCGGGGGGCGAGGAACGGGACGACCGACTGGCACGTCGTCCCCGCGTCCAGGTAGACCACCATGTCGTCCGCCACCAGCGCCGCCGCCCGCTCCGCGATCGCCTCCTTGCGGGGGATCTCCAGGCCCGCGCGCGTCGCCCGCTCCCTCGGCGGCGCGTGCCCCGCGCGCTCGGCCAGCCGGACACCGCCCTGCACCGAGACCACGAGGCCCGTCCGCTCCAGCGCGGCGATGTCCCGGCGGACCGTCATGTGCGAGACGTCCAGCGCGGACGTGAGGTCCCGGATGCTCAGCACGCCGGTGGCGCGCAGCAGCCGCAGCAGCTCCTGGTGGCGCTGTTCGGGGATCAGGGGGGCCTTGCCCGCTGGGCTCACTGGGTCTCCTCGATACGGCTCCGCTGCGCGGGCGTTCAGCCTATCCGGGAAATTTTCGGTGTCCCGACTCGTGACATCGTGTGAATCCGTGTTCTAGTGTGTGATCCCATGGTAACCAAGTTTGCGGCTCTGGAGTCGATCACCCGTACGGGTGCACTGCTGATCGTCCGGCTCGACAGCGCCGAGGAGGCGCTCGCCGTCTCCGAGGCGGCGATCGAAGGGGGGTTCCGGGCGCTGGAGATCACCCTGTCCGTGCCCGGTGCGCTGGACGTGATCTCCACGCTGGCCGACCGGTACGGGGACGAGGTGGTGGTGGGGGCCGGGACCGTGCTGGACGCGGAGTCGGCCGTCGCCTGTGTGCGGGCGGGGGCGCGGTTGCTGGTCAGCCCCAATCTGGAGCCGGCGATGATCGCCGCCGCGAACCGGTATCAGGCGGTGACCGTCAGCGGGGCGTTCACTCCGACCGAGATCGTGCGGACGCTGGAGGCGGGGGCCGACATCGTGAAGCTGTTTCCCGCCGAGTTCTCCGGGGGGCCCGCTTATGTGCGGACCGTTCGGGCGCCGTTGCCGCAGGCGCCGATCATGCCGACGGGCGGGGTGACGCCGGAGAACGTGAAGGAGTGGTTCGACGCGGGGGTGGTGGCTGTGGGGGTGGGGAGTTTCGTGACCAAGGCGGCTCGGGGGGACGGGGATTACCGGCGGGTCACCGAGGCGGCGTCAGTGATGTTGCGAGAGATCGAAGGAGCGCGGAGCTAACACCGCGTCACACCCATTACCGTCCCTTTCTTCTCCTTTCGTCCCCAAGGAGTCGTTACCGTGGTTCAAGAATCGCTCGTTTCCGCTCCCGTCAAAACCTCCCCCCGCCTCCGTGTCCGCTGGTTCTTCGTCGCGCTGCTCGTCGTCGGTGGGATCGTCAACTACCTCGACCGGGCCACTCTCAGTGTCGCCAACACCACCATCGCGGGGGAGTTCGGGCTCAGCGCCACGGAGATGGGGCTGTTGCTCGCCGCGTTCTCGTGGCCGTACGCCATCGCCAATCTGCCGGCCGGGTATCTGGTGGACCGGTTCGGGCCGAAGAAGATGTACGCGTGGGCGGCCGGGCTGTGGTCGTTGATGACCATGGTGACCGCTGCCGCCAGTAGCTTCGGGTTGCTGTACGCCGCCCGGGTCGCGCTCGGGGTGGCCGAATCGCCGTTCTTCACCGCCAGTCTGAAGGTGAACGAGACGTGGTTCGGCAAGGAGGAGCGGGCGTTGCCGATCTCGGTGGTCAACACCGGGTCGCAGATAGCCAACGCGATCGCGCCGCCGCTGCTGACCTCGCTGCTGATCGCGTTCGGGTGGCGGGGGATGTTCCTCGTGGTCGGGGCGCTCGGGATCTTCGTGATGCTGGTGTGGCTGCGGGTCTACCGGGACCCGTCGCTGCGGGAACAGGCGGAGATCCGGGGCGAGGAGATCGCCGAGGCAGTCAAGGGCGATGGGGAGAAGGCCAGTTGGGGTGCGCTGTTCGGGCAGCGGAACACCTGGTTCATGATCGTGGGGGCGTTCGGGATCTTCTACACCGTGTGGGTGTACCTGACCTGGCTGCCCAGCTATCTGGAGACCTCACGGGGCTTCAGCCTCGCCGAGACGGGCTGGCTGGCCTCGCTGCCGTACCTGTGCGGGATCGCCGGCGTGCTGTGCGGCGGCGTGCTGTCGGGGCGGCTGATCCGGCGGGGGCTGCCCACGGTGACGGCGCGGAAGGTGCCCATCGTCGGCGGGGCCGTCCTCGCCGCCGTGTCCGTCCTGCCGGTGGCGTACGTCGAGAGCACCCCCCTCGCCGTGGCCCTGCTCTCCCTCGGCTACTTCGCGGCGCAGGTGCCGATGGGCTGCCTGTGGACGCTGGCCTCCGATCTCGCGGCGCCCCACCAGGTCGCCTCCCTCGGGGCGATCCAGAACTTCGGGGGGTTCCTCGGGGCGGCGCTGGCACCGATCGTCACGGGCGCGATCCTCGACGCGACCGGCAACAGCTACAGCCTGGTGTTCGTGGTGGGCGGGGTCCTGCTGCTGGTCGGCGGCGCGTCGTACCTGTTCTTCGTGAAGGACACGCGGGGCGCGGGGGCCGGCGCGTGAGGGCCTACTTCGTCATCGGTCCCGCCGGTTCCGGCAAGTCCACCGTCGCCCGCCTCCTCGCGCGGCTCACCGGCGCGGCCCACCTCGACAAGGACACGGCCTGCACACGGCTGACCGAGGCCCTGCTGACGGCGGCCGGCACGGACCCCGACGACCGGGACGGCAACGCGTACTACCTGTCCGCCGTACGGGAGCTGGAGTACCTGACGCTGCTCGACCTGGCGCGGGACAACCTCGCGGCCGGCCGTGACGTGGTCCTGGACGCCCCCTTCGGCAGCTACTTCGCCGACGCCGGTTTCCTCCCGGAGGCGGCCCGGCGGCACGGCTGGCCCGCCGGCGTCGTCCCCGTCGTCGTGCGGGTCCGGGTGGACTCGGGGACGGCGTACGGCCGTGTCCGGGCCCGGGGGCTCGCGCGGGACGCCTCGAAGCTGGCGGACTGGGAGACGTTCTGTGCGAGGACCGAGGCGAACCCCTGCCGGTGGGAGGGGGCGCGGTGGCTGGAGTTCGACAACCGGGCGGAGGGGGTGGCGGAGGAGACGGTACGGCGAGCGCTGGAGCCGGAGCCCGAGCTGGGCGAGGGTGTCCCGCCCATGGCATAGAGACAGCCGCGACGGCCCGCACCCGGCGCCGGATCGGTAGCCCCGACGCGCCCGCTCCCGTCACCTGACCGGCAGCTCCAGCGCGAACACCGTTCGGCCCGTCTCGTCGGTCGTCAGCCGGATCGTCCCGCCGTGGGCCCGGGCCAGGGAGCGGGCCACGGAGAGGCCGAGGCCGCTGCCGCCGCGGTCGCGGCTGCGGGCCTTGTCGACGCGGTAGAAGCGGTCGAAGACGCGTTCGCGGTCGGCGGCGGGGATGCCGGGGCCCTCGTCGGTGACGCGGACGTACGCCGTGGCGCCCTCGACGGACACCGAGACGGAGACCGGCGTGCCGGCCGGGGTGTGGACGGCGGCGTTGGTGAGGAGGTTGTCCAGGACCTGTCTGATCCGCTGCGGATCGAGCCGTACCTTCAGCTCCACCGGACCGGGCGCCGCCGTCAGCGGATGGTCCTTGTGGCTCACCCGGAACGCGTCGGCGGCCTGCCCGACGAGGTCCACGAGATCCGCCTCGGCCATCCGCAGCGGCGCCTCCACCTCGGCGGCGTCGAGCCGGGCCAGCAGGAGCAGGTCGTCGAGCAGGAACCCCATCCGCGCCGCCTCCGCCCGCAGCCGGGCCAGATGCCGTTCCCGCTCCGCCGGCTCGTTCGCGGCGGCGTACTGGAAGAGGTCCGCGTACCCCCGGACGGACATCAGCGGCGTCCGCAGCTCGTGCGAGGCGTCCGCGACGAACCGCCGCAGCCGCTGCTCGGCCTCCGCCCGCACCGCGAGGGAGTCGTCGATGTGCTCCAGCATCGTGTTGAAGGCGGTCCGCAGCTCCTCCACCTCGGGCCCGCCGCCCCGCTTGTCGGCGCGCAGCGGCAGCCGCGCGGCGGAGTCCGTGAGGTCGTGGGAGGCGATGCCGTGCGCCGTGTGGGCCATGTCGCTCAGCGGGTTGAGCCCGCGCCGCAGCAGCCGGCGGCCTATCACCACGAGGACGAGGAGCGCGAACCCGAACGCGACCACCTGGATCTTGATCAGGCGCTGCACGGTGTCGTCGATGTCGTCCAGCGGCGCGGCGCTCACCAGGACCACCCCGGGCTCGACCTCGCAGGCGCGCAGCCGGTAGTCACCGACGCCGGCGATGTGCTCGGTGCGCAGCATCTCCTGCGGGGCGCCCCCCTGCGCCTTGGCGAGGGCGGTGAAACCGGCGATGTCGTGCGGGAGGTCGGTCGGGTCCTCGGGTCTGCGCAGCTCCGCTTCGCCGCCCTTGATGTCGTAGACGGCGTAGAACCAGCTCCAGTACTTCTTGCCCACCAGCGAGCCGGTGTCCACGACGTTCTTGGACTGGGCGATCTGGGCCTGCGCGATCTGCGTGTCGAGCTGGGTGGAGAGGTAGTCGCGCATGTACGTCGTCAGGGCCGTGCCGACGACGCCGAAGACGACCAGCGCGAGCACGCCGAGGCCGAGCGCGAGGCGGGTGCCGAGCCGCATCCGCCGGTACGACCCCCGCAGCCGCGTGATCATTCGGCGGCCTGGCGGCGGACGACGTACCCGAAGCCGCGCACGGTGTGGATCAGCGGGTCGCCCGTCGCGTCGAGCTTGCGGCGCAGGCGGCTGACGACCAGCTCGACGACGTTCGACCGGCCGCCGAAGCCGTACTCCCAGACGTGGTCGAGGATCTGCGCCTTCGTGAGGACCGTCGGGGAGCGGCGCATCAGGTAGCGCAGCACCTCGTACTCCGTCGGGGTCAGCGTCAGCAGGGTGCCGGCGCGGCGGACCTCGCGGGTGTCCTCGTCCATCGTCAGGTCGGCGACCTGGAGGACCGAGCGGGTGAAGTTGGGGCCGGCGGAGCGGCGCAGGACCGTCCGCAGGCGGGCCATCAGCTCCTCGACGGCGAACGGCTTCACCAGGTAGTCGTCCCCACCGCGGGTGAGGCCGGCGACACGGTCCGCGACGCCGTCGCGTGCCGTGAGGAACACCACAGGGACCATCGTCCCGGACCGGCGCAGGCGGTCGAGCACCCCGAATCCGTCCAGATCGGGCAGCATCAGGTCGAGCACCACGATGTCCGGCTGGAACTCGGCGGCCAGCCGCAGCGCGTCCTCACCGGAGTTCGCGGTGACCGCTTCCCAGCCTTCGTAGCGGGCGACCGTCGCCACGAGATCGGCGATCGGCGGGTCGTCGTCCACGACGAGAAGGCGTACTTTCTCCACCCGCCCATAGTGCGCTACGCCACTGACAAGGCCAGACCCTCCGATGACACTCTCCTGGATCGATAATTACTTGAAAGTGTTACGACAGGATATCGACAGCTCCCGACGGCGAAGCTCATGTCCTGAGAACCCGATCGAGGAGTCCCAGCCCGTGACGACCGTCCAGCAGTCTCCCCCCACACCCGCCGCCACGGGTATCCGACCGAAGGTGGTGGCGCGCACCGGTCTGTACGCCGTGCTCGCCGCGAACGTCGCCGCCGTCACCTACTTCGCCGCGGACGCCGGCTTCGGCTCCAACGCCCTCATCGTGCTCGGCCGCTTCGCCGGCCTCTACGGCGCGCTCTTCATGGCCTTCCAGCTCCTGCTGGTCGCCCGGCTGCCCTGGCTCGACCGCCGCATCGGCATGGACCGCCTGACCAACTGGCACCGCTGGACCGGCTTCGGCCTGCTGTGGACGCTCGTCGGGCACGTCGTCTTCATCGCCTTCGGCTACGCCGACCTCGCCGGCACGATGGACCCGGTCAACCAGATAGTGAACCTCGCCGAGACCGCCGAGGGCGTCCTGCGCGCCGTCGTCGCGCTCGTCCTGATCCTGGTCATCGGCGGCGCCTCCGCCCGCTGGGCCCGCCGCCGCCTCGCGTACGAGACGTGGCACTTCATCCACCTCTACACGTACGTCGCCGTCGTCCTCGCCTTCACCCACCAGGTCGCCATCGGGACGACGTTCACCGCGTCCGACGCCGCGACCGCCTACTGGTACGGGGTGTGGGGCGTCGCCCTCGGCGCGGTCGTCCTCGGCCGGTTCGTGCTGCCGCTGTGGCGCAACTGGCGCCACCAGCTGCGTGTCTCGGAGGTCGTCCCCGAGTCGGACAACGTCGTCTCCGTGCACATCACCGGCCGCGACCTCGACAAGATGCCCGCCCAGGCCGGCCAGTTCTTCCTGTGGCGCTTCCTGACCCGTGACCGCTGGTGGCAGGCGAACCCCTTCTCGCTGTCCGCCGCCCCCGACGGCCTGCGGCTGCGCCTCACCGCCAAGGCGGCCGGCGACGGCTCGGCCGGCCTGCGCCACATCAAGCCCGGCACCCGCGTCTTCGCCGAGGGCCCGTACGGCGCGTTCACCGCGCTGCACCGCACCCGCACCGACGCGCTCCTCATCGCCGGCGGCGTCGGCGTCACCCCGATCCGCGCCCTCATGGAGGACCTCACCGGGCACGCGGTCGTCGTCTACCGCGTCGGCTCCGAGAGCGACGCCGTCCTCTACGACGAGCTGCGCGAACTCGCCCACGCGAAGGGCGCCGAGCTGCACCTCGTCACCGGCCCGCCCGTCCCCGACCGGCTCGCCCCGCGCGAACTCGCGGCGCTGGTCCCGGACATCGCCGAGCGGGACGTCTTCCTGTGCGGGCCGCCCCCGATGATGAACGCGGTCCTCGGCACCCTGCGCGAGCTGGACGTGCCGAAACCGCAGATCCACTTCGAGCGCTTCAGCCTGGCGGGATGAGAGAGACACCGTGAAACGAGCCATACCCGTCCTTGTCCTGTCCGTCGCCGGTCTGATCCCCGTCTTCCGGTACGAGCCCGGCGTCGAGTCGTCGTCCTCGTCGGCCAGCAGCAGTACTTCGGAGACGAGCGACTCCTCCTCCTCGGGCACCTCCGGAACCGTCTTCTCCGGGACGACCGTCACCACCGACAAGGGTGACGTCCAGGTCCAGATCACGTACACCGACGGCAAGATCACCGCCGTCAAGATGCTGAAGGCGCCGGACCATCCGCAGACGGAAGCGGCCGTGCCGAAGCTGATCGCGGAGACCCTGAGCGCGCAGAGCGCCGACATCGACACGGTGTCGGGGGCGACGATCACCAGCAACGGCTACAAGGAGTCGTTGCAGGCGGCGATCGACGCGTACACGGCCGCCGCGAAGGCTTCCCCGAGCCCGTCCGCCTCCTCCGCCTCTTCTTCGAAGGTCGTCGCCGGTACGACGGTGGGTACCGAGAAGGGGGACGTGCAGGTCCAGGTCACCTTCGAGGGTGACAAGATCACGGCCGTCGAGATGCTGAAGGCGCCCGATCACCCGCAGACGAAGAACGCCGTCCCGAAGCTCATCGCCGAGACGCTGGAGGCGCAGAGCGCGGAGATCGATACCGTGTCCGGTGCGACCATCACCAGCGACGGCTACAAGGAGTCCCTCCAGGCCGCGCTTGACGCGAAGGGCTGAACCATGCACCGGGTCGAGCACGTCATGGGGTTCCCGATCTCGCTGCGGATCGACGACGACACCGTCCCCGAGGGGCTCGGTGACACCGTCTTCGACTGGCTGCGCGAGGTCGACGAGCGGTTCAGCCCGTACAAGTCCGGCAGCGAGGTCTCGCGGTACGGCCGCGGGGAGCTGACGGACGGCGAGCTGAGCGCGGACCTCGTCGAGGTGCTCGGCCTGTGCGAGGAGTACCGGGTCGCGACGGGCGGGGCGTTCGACGTCCGGCTGCCCGGCCGCGACTTCGACCCGTGCGCCGTCGTGAAGGGGTGGTCCGTGCAGCGCGCGGCCGATCTGCTCACCGGGGCCGGGGTGCGGCGGTTCTGCCTCAACGCCGGGGGTGACGTCGTCGTCGGCGGCGGGCCCTGGCGGGTGGGGGTGCGGCATCCGGAGTTCGCCGACCAGGTGTGCGCCGTCCTGGAGATCGGCGAGGGGGCCGTCGCGACGTCCGCCCGCTACGAGCGGGGGGACCACATCGTCGACGGGCGTACGGGGCTGCCGGCGACCGGGCTCGACAGCCTGACGATCGTCGCGGCGTCGCTGACGCTGGCCGACACCGTCGCCACCGCGGCCTTCGCCATGGGGCGCGAGGGTGTGGAGTGGGCGGCCGGGCGGGCGGGGTGCGAGGTGTTCGCCGTGGTGGCGGGGGGAGAGGTGCTGCGGACGGACGGGGTGCCGATCGCGTCCTAGCGGGTTCGGAGTGTTTCAGCGCCCTCGGCCGGTCGTGGCCGGGGGCGCTTTTGGCGTGGTTGCTCTCGTCTTCCTCAAGTCGCGCTTGGGGGGCCGTCGTCGAGGGGCATCCCCCCTTCACTCAGCCGCACGGGCGGCGACTACGGGGGTGGGGGAGATGGACTTTCTGATGAGCGCGGGGATCGTGGTGTTCGGGTTGTTCGCGCTGTTCGTGATCGGGGGGCTGGTCGGGACCCGGTCGCCCGCGCGGCGCCGCAGGCGGCGGTCCGGCGGCTGGGGGGACGGCGGGGACGGGTGCGGGGAGGGGTCGTCCTGCGGGGGCGGCGGGTCGTCGTGCGGGGGTGGGTCGTCCTGTGGGGGTGGCGGTGGTGGTGGCGGGGACTGATGCCGGTCCCCGTACGGCACACGGGTGGGCCGCCGGATCTCTCCGGCGGCCCACCCGTTGTGTTTTGGAGGGGTCAGCTGACGTCGGACGCGTCCAGCCGGTAGAGGCCGCTGTACTCGCTCACCGCCGTGCCGTTCTTCTTGATCCAGGTGGAGAGTTCGGAGTCGGTGCTCTGGCCGCCGCTCTCGCTGACGACGACGTAGTGCAACTTGCCCGCCTTCACGAGGGACTTGAGCTTGGCGAGGGTCATCGCGTTGTCGCTGCCGGACCAGCCGCCCATGGAGATCACCGGCTGGCCGGACTCCAGGATGATGGAGGCGGCGGTCTGGTCGGTGGCGACCGCGACGAGCCAGGCGGCGCCGTCCTGGTTCTTCTTCAGGTAGCTGATCATCGCGGAGGAGACCTGCGTACCGCCGCCCATGCCGCCGGACTCACGGGTTCCGGACTCCGAAGTGCCCGAGGATTCCGTCGAGTCGCTGCCCGTCGGGGGTTCGCCCGTCTCCTGGCCCTGCGAACCGCTGGGCCGCTCACCGGAGTTGGTCCCCTGACCGCCCCCGTCACCGCTCGGCCGCTGACCGCCGCCCCCGCCCATGCCGCCGCCCATGCCGCCCGTGCTCGGGCCCGCCGTCGGGTTCGTGCCGTTGGTGGTGGACGTCGCCGCCGACGCGGAGTACGCGGCCGGACCGGCGAGGAGCGCGACGACCGCCGCGAGCGCGGCGACCCCCATCAGCCGGTGCCGCTGCGTGAACCGGCCGATCAGCAGGCCGAGGACGGCGGCCGTGCCGGCGACACCGGCGACGACCTCGGCGACCGTGTAGACGGTCCCGGAACCGGAGACCCGCTGGAGCAGGACGACCGCCAGCGCCGTGCTCGCGGCGATCGCCGTCGGCAGCACCCAGGCCCACTTCACGGCCGGGCGCTCACGGAACGCCTGGTGGAGCATGACCCCGCCCGCACCGGCCAGCGCCGCGATCCCGGGGGCCATGGCGGTGACGTAGTAGGGGTGGAAGGTGCCCTCGGCGAGCGCGAAGGTCAGGTAGTGCAGGACGAACCAGCCGCCCCACAGCAGGAGCGCGGCCCGCTTGGCGTCGGTGCGCGGCGCCCGGCCGCGCAGCACCAGACCGCCGACGAGGGCGATCAGCGCGAACGGGATCAGCCAGGCGATCTGCCCGCCCATGATCTCGTTGAACATCCGGTACAGCCCGGCCTCACCGCCGAAGCTCGCCCCGTTGCCCTGCGAGCCGACCGACGAACTCGCCCCGAAGATCCGGCCGAAGCCGTTGTAGCCGATGACCAGGTCCCAGACCGTGTTGTCGGTCGAACCGCCGATGTACGGCCGCGACGAGGCCGGGATCAGATCGACGACGACCATCCACCAGGCGCTGGAGACGACCAGCGCGAGCGTGCCGACGGCCAGGTTGCGCAGCCGCCGCCCGATGCCGCCGCGCGCGGCCCACAGGTAGACCAGGAAGAACGCGGGCAGGACGACGTACGCCTGCATCATCTTCGTGTTGAACGCGAACCCGATCGCCACCCCGGACCACACGAGCGGCATCAGCCGACCGGTGCGGACGGCCTTCAGGAGGCCCGCCGCGCCCAGCAGCATCAGGAAGACGAGGACCGGGTCCGGGTTGGTGTCCCGGGTGATGGCGACCGTGATCGGCGTCAGGGCGAGCGCCAGCGCGGCGACGATCCCCGCGACCGGCCCGAAGTCCCGCTTCACCATCCGGTGCAGCAACGCGACCGAGCCGACGCCGAGTCCGACCATCGGCAGCGCCAACTGCCAGGTGCCGTAGCCGAAGACGCGGGCCGACAGGCCCATCACCCAGAGGGCGAAGGGGGGTTTGTCGACGGTGATGAAGCTCCCCGAGTCCAGGGCGCCGAAGAAGAACGCCTTCCAGCTCTTCGTGCCGCTGTAGACGGCCGCGTCGTAGAAGGTGTTCCCGCTGATCGACGTCATGTTCCAGGCGTACAGGGCGGTCGCGAGGAGCAGCACCGACCAGAGCGCGGGGCGGGCCCAGCGGGGGTCGTCGGGGGAGCCGAGGAAGAGGCGCCGGGCACGGTCGCCCCGCTTCGGGGGCGCGGCGTGGTGC
Organism: Streptomyces sp. NPDC004539; assembly: GCF_040610055.1. Lineage (NCBI taxonomy): Bacteria > Bacillati > Actinomycetota > Actinomycetes > Kitasatosporales > Streptomycetaceae > Streptomyces > Streptomyces sp. NPDC004539. Next base: position 366,884 of record NZ_JBEXLS010000002.1, read on the forward strand.
CGGACCGGGGCGGGCGGTGGGGCGAGGGTCGTCATGACGCGTACTCCAGGTCGGCCGGGGCGGGCTTCGCCGCGACGGGCGAGGCGGTGGGGGAGGTGAGGGCGGTCGGGGCGGTGCGGCGCGGGACACAGGGCACCCGGCGCCGGGTGCGGGTCATCCGGGCGATGCCCTTCAGGTCGTCCAGCGCGGTGCGGACGATGTCGACGCGGCTGTCCGGGTCGTCGATCCAGTCGACGGGCACCTCGTGCAGACGCAGGCCCGCGCGCTGGGCCAGGACGAGGAGTTCGGTGTCGAAGAACCAGGCGGTGTCCTCGATGTGCGGGGCCAGGGCGCGGAAGACGTCGGTGCGGACCGCCTTGAAACCGCACTGCGCGTCCGAGAAGCGGGCCTGGAGACCCGCCTTGAGGAGCAGGTTGTAGGAGCGCGAGATGAACTCCCGCTTCGCGCCCCGGGTCACGGCCGACCGGCGGTGCAGGCGGGTGCCGGTCGCGAGGTCGCTGTGGCCCGACAGGAGCGGGGCGACCAGCGGCAGGAACGCTTCGAGGCCGGTGGAGAGGTCGACGTCCATGTAGGCGACGACGTCCGCCTGCGAGCGGCTCCACACGTGCTTCAGGGCGCGGCCCCGGCCCTTGAGCTCCAGCCGGCGCGCGTGGACGTGGGGGAGCTCCAGGGTGAGGCCGGTGGCGACGGACCAGGTGGCGTCCGTGCTGGCGTTGTCCGCGACCGTGATGCGGAACGGGAACGGGAAGGACTCTTCGAGATGGGCGTGGAGACGTCCGATGCTGCCGGCGAGGACGTGCGCCTCGTTGTGGACCGGCACGACGATCTCTACGGACCGCCCCCGGACGCCTCCCGCGTTCGTTTCGTTCATGGCCCCGACCCTGAGGCCGCCGTCTGGGGCGATCCTGAGGCATCGCTGAGCGGACCATGAGAATCAGCGGACTCACAGGTGTGCCACAGGGACCTGCGGGCAGCCGCACGGGGAGGGTCGGCGGCCCGCGTCTCGCATGGCGAAATTCAGACCGTGTACCCATTGAAGAGATGCAACACAGGCGGTCTACACTCTCCCCGCAACGGCCCTAGTTGCGGTCGACAACGGGCGGATTCGGCCAGACCCGAAGGGTGTTCGGCGTTTTGATACGGATAGATTCAGTCACCAAGCGGTATCCGGACGGCACGACCGCCGTCGACCGGCTCTCCCTGGAGATCCCGGACCGCGCGATCACCGTCCTGGTCGGCCCCTCGGGCTGCGGCAAGACGACCACCCTGCGGATGATCAACCGGATGGTCGAACCCAGCGAGGGCACGATCTCCATCGACGGCGTCGACACCCGCCGGCAGCCCGTCAACACCCTGCGCCGGGGCATGGGTTACGTCATCCAGAACGCCGGACTCTTCCAGCACCGCACGATCCTCGACAACATCGCGACCGTGCCGCGCCTGCTGGGCCGGAGCAAGGCCGAAGCCCGGGAACGCGCACGGGAGTTGATGGGCCGCGTCGGCCTCGACGCCGCGCTCGCGAAGCGCTACCCCTACCAGCTCTCCGGCGGCCAGCAGCAGCGCGTCGGCGTGGCCCGCGCCCTCGCCGCCGACCCGCCGATCCTGCTCATGGACGAGCCGTTCTCCGCCGTCGACCCCGTCGTCCGCAAGGGACTCCAGGACGAACTCCTGCGCATCCAGGGCGAGTTGGGCAAGACGATCGTCTTCGTCACGCACGACATCGACGAGGCCGTCAAACTCGGCACGATGGTCGCCGTCCTGCGCACCGGCGGCAAGCTCGCCCAGTTCGCGCCCCCGGCCGAACTGCTCACCTCGCCCGCCGACGCGTTCGTCGAGGACTTCCTCGGCGCCGACCGGGGCATCCGGCGGCTCTCCTTCTTCCCCTCCTCGGGGCTGGAGCTGCTCACCGGCCCGGTCGTCGCCGTCGACTCCAGCGCCGAGCAGCTGACTTCGGCGCGGAACGCGGGGGCGCCCTACCTCCTCGTGACCGGCCTGGACGGCAAACCGCTCGGCTGGGGGGAGCCCGGCGAGCTGGTCGCGGGAGAGATCGACGCCGGGCAACTCCTGTCCTGCGGGCGCCCGTTCGCCGCCGGGACCGACTCCCTGCGGGCCGCCCTCGACTGCGCCGTGCTCTCGCCGACGGGCTGGGCGGTCGGCGTCGACGCCGAGGGCCGGGTCGCCGGGGTCGTCTCGCAGCAGGCCATCGGGGACGCGATTCGCGGGGCGCACGAAGAGAGCGCCTCCCCGGAGCCGAAGGTCCTGCGGTGAGCTACTTCGACGGCTTCTTCGACATCCCCAGCGACCTCCAGCACAGCTGGCTCGGCCTCATCGGCCTCCACCTGCGCGAGGCGCTGCTCCCGGTCCTCGCCGGGCTCGTCATCGCCCTGCCGCTCGGACAGCTCTGTGTCCGCCTCAAGTGGCTTTATCCGCCGGTCCTCTGGGTGACGACCGTGCTGTACGCGATCCCGTCGCTCGCGTTCTTCGTCGTCCTCATCGACTACACCGGCATGACCGAGCTGACCGTGATGATCCCGCTGACGGTCTACAGCCTCGTCGTGCTCGTCCCGGCGATCGTCGACGCGGTGCGCTCGGTGCCGCAGGAGACGCTGGCCGCCGCGACCGCGATGGGCTTCGGCCCCGTACGCCGGTACGTCCAGGTGCAGTTGCCGATCGCCGTGCCCGCGATCATCGCCGGCCTCAGGGTCGCCGTCGCCTCCAGCATCTCGCTGGTCAGCGTCGGCACGCTGATCGGCAACCAGGGCGCCCTCGGCAACCTGCTGCACGACGCGAACATCTACAACCGCCCCGAGCTGGCCTGGAACTCGGTGCTCACCTCGGCCGCCCTCGCGGTGCTCGTCGACGCGGCTCTGGTCGGCCTGCGGACACTGCTCACGCCGTGGATGCCCCGGGGGAGCGCCGGCCGGCCCAGGACCGAGGCGGCCCCCGCCGCACTGGAGGACGCCGTCCGGTGAACGTCCTGCACTACATCAGCAACTTCTTCGAGAACGACGCCAACTGGAGCGGCTACGCGGGGATTCCGACGCGGCTGTGGGAGCACGTCCAGTACTCGCTGGAGGCGCTCGGGCTCGCCGTGCTCATCGGCCTGCCGATCGGGCTGGTCACCGGGCACTACGGGCGCGGCGGCAACGCCCTCGCGTTCGTCGCGACGGCGGCCCGCGCGCTGCCGACGTTCGGGCTCCTGGTCCTCACCACGATGATCATCGGCTTCGGCATGCTGCCGGTGATGATCCCCCTCGTCGTCCTCGCCGTCCCGCCGATCCTCGTCACCACGTACGAGGCGATGCGCACGGTCGACCCGGCGCCGGTGGACGCGGCGCGGGGGATGGGGATGGGGGAGGCGGAGATCCTCTTCCGCGTCGAACTCCCCGTCGCCCTCGCCCTGATCCTCAGCGGGATGCGCTCCGCCGCCATCCAGATCGTCTCCACCGCCACCATCGCCGCGTACGTCGGCCTCGGCGGGCTCGGCCGCTTCATCATCGACGGCCTCTACCAGCACGACTACGAGAAGGTCGTCGGCGGCGCCACCCTCGTCGCCCTCATGGCCCTCGCGACCCTCGGCCTGTTCTGGGCGGTCGCCCGGTTCGCGGTCTCGCCGGGGGTGCGCAGGAACGCGTAGGCGGCGTCCCTCAGACAGAGAAGGGAGGCCGGTACCGGGAAACCCCAGGTACCGGCCTCCCTTCTCTGTCTCAGCCGCCCGTGCGGGCCAGCGCCTGTTCCAGGACGACCAGCAGCGCGTCCCGGACCGAGCCCCGTTCGCGGGCGTCGAAGACCAGGAGGGGGACGCCGTCGGTGACGTCGAGGGCCCAGCGGACCTCGTCGAGGGTGTGGTCGACCCTGCCGTCGAAGGCGTTGATGGCGACGGCGAAGGGGATACGGCGGTGCTCGAAGTAGTCGACGGCCGCGTAGCAGTCGTCGAGGCGCCGGGTGTCGACGATGACGAGGCCGCCGACGGCGCCCTCGACGATGTCGTCCCACATGAAGCCGAAACGTTCCTGGCCGGGCGTGCCGAACAGGTACAGCTTCAGCGTCGGGTCGATGGTGATGCAGCCGAAGTCCATCGCGACCGTGGTGGTCGTCTTGCGCGGCGTGTGCGACAGGTCGTCGACACCCGCCGCGACTTCGGTGATGGCCGCCTCGGTGGTGAGCGGCTCGATCTCGGAGATCGAACCGACGGCGGTGGTCTTGCCCACCCCGAAGCCGCCCGCGATCACCAGCTTCACCGGCAGCGGCGGCCGTTCGGCGGGCGCCGTGCCGGCGGCGCCGGTGAACGGTTCAGTCGGAGTCACGGAGTACCCCCCGGGAGTCGGGGATGGCCCGCAGGCCATCGATAACCCTGCGCAGGACGGACGCGTCGTGGATCGCGCCGGAGTCGGGAACGTGCACTGTCAGATGGCCCGCCGAACGCAGGTCCTCGGCGAGGACCCGCACCACGTTCAGATGCAGCCGCAGCCGCGCCGCGATCTCCGCGATCGACTGCGGACGGCGGCAGGCCGCGACGATGTCGTGCCGTTCGAAGGAGAGCCGGTCCAGCACGTCGAGCCCGCCCGCCGTGGCCACCACCTGCGTCTCGACCGGCATCGGCCGCCCGGAGGCCGCCGAACCGCCGGCCACCCGGCCCGCGGTGACCAGGAAGGGCCGCACGGCGGAGGGCGGACGCGCCGGGGCGCCGTCCTCTCCGGCGCCCTGCGGGGTGCGCCCGTCCGCCATCTTCGCCTGCTCTTCTCTTCTGCGGTCGGCTCGCCGGCCGGTGCCGGACGGTCAGCGCATCCTGCTCTGGTGACGGTGGCGGTCCTGCTGGCTCTGCTTGGCGGCGCCCACGGTGTTCTTCAGCTCCAGCACCAGCTGCGGGCTGAGCGCGGTGCCCGCGCGGTTCGCGAACACCGTCATCTCGTAGGCGATGTTGCCGAGCTTCGCCTCCTTGTCGGTGACGACCCCGAGGACGGCGCCGCTGCCGACCGAGGAGACCAGCACATGGCCGCCCTCCAGGTCGATGATGACCTTGTTCAGCCCGCCCAGGCCGTAGTTGCCGGAGGCCCCGGCGGCCAGCGAGGTGATGCCGGAGACGATCGCCGCGAGCCGCTCGGAGTCCGCGTGCTCACGCAGCTCCGAGACGGCTATCAGCAGTCCGTCCGAGGACACGGCGATGGCGTCGACGACGCCCGCGGTCTCGGTGGCGAAACGGTTGAGCAGCCAGGTGAAATCGGCTGCGGCGGCCCGCAGATCGGTCGGCGTGGCCTCACCCGCGGGGGTGTCACCTGTCGACGTGCTCACTGCTCGGCTCCTTCCGGAAGGTGGTTCTGGTGGTGCGTGGTGTTCCGGTCTTCGGGGGATCGGCGGCTCGGCACCTCGTCGTGCGCAAGCGCTTCCTGAGTCGTTTCCGGGACATTCTCCCCGGAGGTCCCCCCGGTGGTGAAGGGGGGCGTCGGCTGCTGCGCCGTATCGGCGTTCGCCCGCGCCACCGCCTCCTCGAACTCGTCCAGCGAGTCACGGACGGCGTCCGCGTCGGCGGGGCGCGAGGTCTGGCGCGTGGCCTGCTGCGCGGCGGCGTCCGCCGTCGTCCGCAGCGTCGCCCCCCGCACCCGGCGCTTCAGCGGCCGGGGGCCGCCGACGGGCGCCGGGGGCTCCTCCGAGCGGGCCCGGGGGATGAAGGCGGCGGCCGGGTCCACGGCGGCCGGGGCCTCGGGAGCGTCCGGCCGCGGATCGCGGCGGGGGAGCAGCGGAACGTCGTCGGACGCACGGGAGCCGGGGGCGGCACGCGGCGTCGGGGAAGCCGGTGCCACCGCGTCTGCGTCGCCCTCGCCCACTTGCCGCTCCGTGATCGCTCGCCCGGTCCCCGCGACGCCTGCCCCGAAGTTCCCGCCGGAAACCACGGCTTCGCGCACGACCGGCGCCGGCTCCTCACCGCTCAGGGTCAGCAGCAGCGTCGAGGGCAGCGCGATCTCCGCGGTGACACCCCCGCCCGGCGTCCGCGACAGGGTGACCTCGATCTCCCAGCGCCGCGCGAGGGCGCCGACGACGAACAGGCCGAGCACCTTCGTCGGGACCAGGTCCAGCCGCTCGCGCCGCACCAGCCGGGCGTTCTCCTCGGCGAGCCGCTCCGCGCTCATCCCGAGCCCGTGGTCGACGACCGTGATCGACGCCCCCTCGGCGTGCGAGCGCACCCCGACCTCGACCGGCGAGTCCGCCGGCGAGAACGACACCGCGTTCTCCAGGAGTTCGGCCACCATCAGGGTCAGGTCGCCGATGATGTCCGGCGCGACCATCACCTCCGACGCGGCCCGCAGCTCGACGCGCTGATACCCCTCGATCTGCCCGAGCCCGGCGCGTACGACGTTGGTGAGCGCCGTCGGACCCGAGTCGAGGACCGTCTCCCGGATGCCGGCCAGCAGCATCAGGCTGTCGGCGTTGCGGCGCAGGCGCACCGCGATGTGGTCGATGGAGTACAGCCGCTCCAGCAGCGCCGGGTCGGTCTCGCCGCGCTCCACCGCGTCGATCAGCGTCAGCTGACGGGTCGTCAGGTTGCTGACGCGGCGCCCCACGTTGCCGAACATCTCCGCGACGTTGCGCCGGCTGAGGACCTGACGCTCCAGCAGGGCGGCGGCCGTCGTCTGCACGTTGTTGAACGCCTCGGCCAGCTCACCGATCTCGTCGTCCGCGGTGACCGGCAGCTCGCGCAGCCGCGGCGGGCCGGTCTCCTCCGTGTCGTCGTCGGCGACCCGGGCCAGCTCGCGCCCGGCGACGTCCGCGACCTCCCGCGCCGCCCCGGTCAGCGCCAGCACCGGCCGCACGACCGAGCGGCGGACCAGGACCGAGAGGCCGATCCACAGGACGAAGCCGACGACCACCAGGTTCAGCAGCAGGATGACCCGCCAGCGGGCGCTGCTCGCCGCGTCGTCCGCGCGGTCGGCGATCTCGCCGATCAGCGAGTCGGTGATCTTCAGCCGGTTCTCGGCCTGCTGCTGGAAGTCGCCGTAGGCGCCCAGCGCCTGGCGCAGGGAGGTGCGCAGCTGCGCCGTCGACGTCGCCTGGAGCGAACTCGGGTCGACGGACAGCCCCGCGTAGTGCTGGTCGATCGCGGCCTGCGCCGCGTTGTGCTCGATACCGCCGAGCTTGTCGGCCTGGTCGGTGCTCGCGAACCGGGTGAACCGCTGGACCTGGTAGGTGTACACCTCGTAGGCGCCGACCGCGCCGGTGAACTCGATGAGCGCGTTGCTGTCGCCGGTCAGCGCCGAGAACACGCCGGTCTCGAAGGCGCCGTGCGCGGCGTCCGCCCGCAGCAGGGAGTCCAGCAGGTTGCCGGTGAACGTCGTCGCCAGCGCCGAGTTGCGGTCCAGGCCGAGGCCGTCGATGAGACCGCGGGCGGCGCCCGTGTACGCCGGGTCGATGTTGTCGGCGGGCAGATAGCCCTGCTCGATCGTCGACCTCAGGCCCGCGAGCCCCTCGATCTCGCGCAGCGCCTGCGCCTCGCCCGCCGGCAGCCGGCCGCCGAAGGAGTCGCGCACCTTCGTCACCTGGTTGTCGACCTTGACCTGCGCCACCCGGTAGGGGTCGGTCGAGGGGGTACCCCCGTCGAACGACGCCTCGTGACGGACCGACAGCAGGATCGCCTGCTGGTGCTCCGCCTCCACCAGCGAGACCAGTTCGGCGACTTGGGCGCTGTCCCGCACCAACTGCGCGGCGTCCTCGGCTCGCCTGGACTCCTGGATCAGGTCCGTGATGACGTACGTCAGCAGGACCGCGATCACCGCGAGCGGCACGCCCACGAGGACGTTCAGCTTGCGTTGGAAGGGCCACCGGTCGGCGAGGGCCCGCAGCCCCCGACGGCCGGGCGCCGGGGCCGGCTTGACGGGCGCGTCCACCTCTTTCGTGGACACCGGGCCTCCTTCGTCGCGGGTGGGGCACCGCGCGCGACGCACACGGATGGCCGGTTCCGATCGGTGACCGGTCGTGTCCGGCTCCGATCGGGTCGGCGACCGATTCGTACCGGTGAGTGATCGGAAGCCGACTGCGGCGAGGCTATCGCTTCCGTGAAGGGACGGGCACATCGCCCTGGGTCAAGAATCCATTACGAAGCGACGCCGACCACAACCAGCCACGTATACAAGCGGAACCGTAAACGGAGCGCTCGGGATCGAAAGCGAATCGTTTACACAACTCCCCTTGACTGCCGGAGAAGAGGCTGGATTGGATCGAGACCTTCGGGCGTCTCGCTCGTCTCTCCTCCCCCAAGTCGGAAACAGGAACCGTGACTTCTACCGACCACCCCCGCAGATCCCTCCTCCGCAACCCCGGCGCGGCCACGGCCGTGTTCGCCGCGGCGACGGTCCTGCTGGCGGGCTGTAGCTCCGACGACTCCGGCAGCAACCCCCTGGACGGGGGCGGGTCCGACGGCAAGTCGGTCGTCGTGGGGTCGAACAACTTCGCCGAGAGCACCCTCCTCGCCGACATCTACGGCGAGGCCCTCAAGGCCAAGGGCATCAAGGTCTCCTACAAGCCCAACATCGGCAGCCGCGAGACCACGTACGGCCTCCTCAAGAACGGTTCCATCCACGTTCTGCCCGAGTACAACGGCTCGCTGCTCGCCTACCTCGACGCCAAGGCCCCGCAGACCTCGCTGGAGACGGTCAACGCGGCGGCCAAGGCCAAGGTCGACTCGAAGCTGACGCTCCTCGAATCCTCCCCGGCCGAGGACAAGGACTCCGTCACGATCAACGCGGAGACCGCCAAGCAGTACAACCTGACGGCCGCCTCCACGCTCGCGGACCTCAAGGACATCGCCCCGGACCTGGTCCTCGGCGGCTCGCCCGAGTTCCAGACGCGCCACCAGGGCATGCTCGGCCTGGAGTCGGAGTACGGCCTGAAGTTCAAGTCCTTCAAGGCGCTCGACGCCGGCGGCCCGCTCACGCAGGCGGCGCTGAAGAAGAACACCGTGCAGGCGGCGGACATCTTCACGACCGACCCGACCATCGTCAAGGAGAAGTTCGTCGTCCTCCAGGACCCGAAGAACCTCTTCGGGTACGCGAACGTCACCCCGCTCGTCTACAAGAGCGCGCTCTCCTCGGACGGCGTCGCCGCCCTCAACGCGGTCTCCGCGAAGCTCGACACGAAGACCCTCCTCGACCTCGACGCGCAGGTCCAGCTGGAGAACAAGGACCCGCTGGACGTCGCGAAGGCGTGGCTGAAGACCGTCGGCCTGGACTGACCCGCTTGGACCTCACCGACCGGCCCCGGGTGTCCGCGTACCGCGCGGACACCCGGGGTGTCACGCTCACCGGCTCCGCCCTCACCGCGGCCGAGCTGATCTCCCTCGCGGACGCCGCCGCCCGGCCCGCCGTCGCCCCCGAGGCCCGCGAACGCGCCACCCGCTCCTGGCTGACGGCCCGTCAACTCGCCTCGACAGGACGGCTGTACGGCCGCGGCACCGGCGTCGGCGCCAACCGCTCCGTCGCCGTCGACACCGCCGACGAGCACGCCCACGGACTGCGCCTCCTGCGCAGCCACGCGGGCGGCGCGGGCGCGCTGCTGCCCGCCCGCCAGGTCCGCGCGATGCTCGCGGTCCGCGCCAACCAGCTCCTGGCTGGTGGCGCCGGCATCCAGCCCGCCGTCATCGACGCCCTCACCGACGCACTGCGCCTCGGGGTGCGTCCCGCCGTGAACGAGTACGGAGGGCTGGGCACCGGTGACCTGACGGCGCTGGCCCAGACGGGGCTGACGCTGATCGGGGAACGGCCGTGGATCGGCGGGGAGTTGGAGGGCGAGGGGGCAGGTGTCCCGACGGCGCCCGCGCAGACGGGGCTCACGCTGATCGGGGAACAGCCCTGGGCCGGCGGGGAGTTGGAGGGCGAGGGGGCCGACGCGAGCGGTGCGGAGACCGCGTCCGGCGGTGCCCTGCCCCTCGCGTGGGCCGCGTCCGCCGCCCGCCCGGCATCGCCCCTCGCCGGCCACCCCGCCCCCGTCACCCTCCAACCGGGCGACGCCCTCGCCCTGTTGAGCAGCAACGCCCTCGCCCTCGGGCAGGCCGCGCTCGCCTGGCACGGGCTCGACGTCCTGTTGCGGGCCACGCACGCCGTCGCCGCGCTGTCGCTCGCGGCGGTGTCCGGGTCGGGCGAGGCGTACGCGGCACCCGTGCACGCGCTGCGGCCGTACGCCGGGGCGGCGCGCGCGGCCGGGGAGGTGCGCCGGCTGTCGGGGTGGCCCGAGGTGCCGCAGGCCGCCGGGCGCAGGGTGCAGGACCCGTACGGGTTCCGGGCGTTCCCGCAGGTGCACGGCTGCGCGCTGGACGCCGCCGAACGGCTGCGCGAGATCGTCGAGGTCGAGGTCAACTGCCCCTCCGAGAACCCCCTCGTCGACCCCGACGCGCTCACCGCCTACCACCACGGCGGCTTCTTCGCGGCCCCCCTCGCCCTCGCCCTGGACGGCCTGAACCTGGCCCTGCTGAAGACGGCCCAGCTCTCCACGGCCCGCCTCGGCGCGCTCGGCCACCCCGAACTCACCGGCCTGACACCCTTCCTGGCGGACGGACCGGCGAGCAGCTCGGGCACGATGATCCTGGAGTACACGGCCAACTCGGCGCTCGCGGAGCTGCGTTCGCAGGCCGTGCCCGCCTCCTCGGGGCACGCCGTCGTCTCCCACGGTCTGGAGGAGGCCGCCAGTTTCGCCGGCCAGGCGGCCCGGCAGTCGATGCGCGCGGCGGACGCCTGCACGACCCTCCTCGCCTGCGAACTGGTCAGCGCCGTCAGGGCACTTCGGCTCCGCCCGACCCAGCCCCCGACGCCCGCCTTCACCACCGCGTCCGCCGCCCTGCCCACCGGCACGGACGACCGCCCACTCACCGCGGACATCGCGGCGGCGGCCGAACTCCTCCCGGTCCTCGCCGAGTTGTGAAGCACCCCCGGGCGTGGGGTAGAGTTCGATCACGAGCTGGCCGCCGAACAAGGCGGAACAGAACGCGCGTTGGTGGTCCAAGGAAAGATGCCCCGCTTCCTGCGGGGAGATGCAAGTGCAAGGCTTGCCCGGCGCTCAGAAAGAGAACCCGTCCCGGTTGGGGCGGGTTTTCTGCTGTCCGGGCGGACTATGCCGGAGGAAAATCCGGAACGCCATCCGGAACCGCCCGCTAACCTCCCCTCCGATGAACAGAAGACGCCGCAAGAAGCTCGCCCGCCGCCTCGACGCCGCGATCCTGAACGGCGACCGCACCGAGATCGCCGCCCTCCTGCGCGCCGGCGTCGACCCCGCCGCCCGCGACGCCGACGGCACCACCCCCCTCTACGCCGCCGCCGTCCAGGGCCGTGCCGAGGCCGCCCGCCTCCTGCTGGCCGCCGGAGCCCCGCCGGACGAGGAGAGCGCCGGCCCCGGCGCCGAGGGCACCCCCCTGTGCGCCGCCGCTTGCTGGGGCCACACCGGCACCGTCCGCGTCCTCCTCGCCCACGGCGCCGACCCCGGCCGCCGCGAGGACCGGGGCACCGGCCGCACCCCGCTGGAGTGGGCCCGCGCCGGCTCCCACGAGGAGACGGCCGCCGTCCTGCTCGCGGCGGGCGCGCGCGACGGCGAGTGAACCCCCCGGCCGGGCGGCGCCCCGCCGGGCCGCACGCCGTAAACTGGGGCGATCCGTTCAGTGACACGTCAGCGCTCAGGAGGTCGGCAACCGTGGCGTTCGAGGACCCCTCCGCCGAAATGCTCACGCAGGCCGCCGAGAACTTCGGGCTGCTCGCGTCGCCCGCGCGGCTGCACATCGTGTGGGCGCTGGCCCAGGGCGAGAGCGACGTGACGGGGCTCGCGGAGCGGGTCGGCGGGGCGCTGCCGGCCGTGAGCCAGCATCTGACGAAACTGAAGCTGGCCGGTCTCGTGCGCTCGCGGCGCGAGGGACGGCGCCAGGTGTACTTCGTGGACGACCCGGACGTCGTGGACGTCGTCCGCCTCGTCCTCGGGCGGCTGAGCGACCGCGCCGCCGGGGCCGACGTCCCGGTGCCCCGCCTCCGTGGCCTCTGAGCGGGCCGCCGACGGCACGGCCCCGAAGCCGGGCGCCACGCCCCCCGAACACGACGGAACGGCCCTCCAGACCCTGCGCAGGCTCGGCACCCGGCCGTACGGACTGACCGAGGACGAGGCCACGGCCCGGCTCGCCCGGTACGGCGAGAACACGCTGCCCGAGACCTCCACGGTCGCCTGGCCGCGCCTCCTGCTCACCGGCGTCCGCGACCCCTTCACCTGCGTCCTGCTCTGCCTCGGCCTGGTCTCCGCGCTGGTCTCCTCCTGGGGCACCGCGACCGTCATCCTCGCCCTCGTCGCCGTGAGCTGCGTCCTGCGCGCGAGCGGCGAGCGGCGGGCCGACCGGTCCGTGGCCGCCCTGCGCGACCTGGTCGCCGGCACCGCCACCGTCGTCCGCCGCCCCGCCCCCGGCGAGGCGCCCCTCACCCGGGAGGTCCCGGCCGGCGAACTCGTCCCCGGGGACGTCGTCCGGCTCGGCCCGGGCGACCTGGTCCCGGCGGAGGTACGGCTGCTGCGGGCCCGGGGGCTCACGGTGCACCAGGCGGCGCTGACGGGGGAGTCGCGGCCGGTCGCGAAACAGGTGGAGGGACCGGGGGCCGCCACCGGGGTCGCTCTTGAGAAATCCCCCTTCGCCGCCCCCCACCTCTGCTTCCAGGGCAGCGACATCGCCTCCGGGAGCGCCACCGCCGTCGTGGTGGAGACCGGGGCGCGGACGCGGTTCGCCGCCGCGCACGCGCCGCCCGCGCGGCCGACGGGGAACGCCTTCGACCGGTCCGTGCACGGGATCTCGTGGGTGCTGATCCGGTTCATGCTGCTGACGCCGCCGCTGGTGCTGATGGCGAACGCGGCGCTGCGGGACCGGGGCCTGGAGACGCTGCCGTTCGCGGTGGCGGTCGCCGTGGGGCTGACGCCCGAGATGCTGCCGGTGATCGTCACGACGTGCCTGGCGCGCGGGGCGACCCTGCTGGCCCGCTCGCACGACGTCATCGTCAAACGCCTCCCCGCGCTGCACGACCTCGGCGCGGTCGACGTCCTGTGCGTCGACAAGACCGGCACCCTCACCCAGGACCGCCCGGTCCTCGCGCACGGCGTGGCGCCCGACGGGGGCCCGGACACGGACGTCGTCCACTGGGCCGCCGTCCAGGCGTGGTGGACCCTGCAACTCGCCGAACTCCCCACCCCGGACGCCCTCGACGAGGCCCTCCTCGACGCCGAGGGCGCGGCGGGGGAGGAGTACGACGGTGTCGACACCGTGCCGTTCGACCCGGCCCGGCGGATCGCGACGGCGGTCGTCCGCGGCCGTCGTCCGGGCACGCACCTGCTGATCACCAAGGGCGCGGTGGACGACGTCCTGGAGCGCTGCGACCTCGCGGAGGACGAGCGGGAGCGGTTGCGGAAACTCGCGGCGGACCAGGCGGACGACAGCCTCAGGCTGCTCGCCGTCGCGACCGCCGAGCGGACCGCCCGCAGCCGCCCCTACACCCCCGCCGACGAACGCGGACTCACCTTCCGGGGCCTCGTCGCCTTCCGCGACGCGCTCGCCCCCAGCGCGGCCGAGGCGCTGCGGGGCCTTGCAGCGCGCGGGATCTCCGTGCGCGTCCTGACGGGCGACGCGCCCGGTACGGCGGCCCGGGTCTGCCGGGAGCTGGGGCTCGACCCGGGGGTGCCGGCCGTCCCGGGCGCCGGTGACGTCCCCGAGGCGACCGTGTACGCCCGCTGCACCCCCGAGGACAAGGCGCGGGTCGTCGCCGCGCTGCGCGAGCGCGGGCACACCGTCGGCTTCCTCGGGGACGGCGTCAACGACGCGCCCGCGCTGCGCGCCGCCGACGTCGGGATCGCCCCGCGCGCGGCCTGCGCGGTGGCCCGGGAGAGCGCGGACGTCGTGCTGGGCCGCAAGGAGCTGACGGCCGTCGGGCACGCGGTCACCGCCGGCCGCTACAGCAGCGGCAACATCGCCTCGTACCTGCGCGTCACGCTCTCCTCCAACCTCGGCAACGTCCTCGCGATGCTCTCCGCGGGCCTCCTGCTGCCGTTCCTGCCGATGCTCCCGGCGCAGGTCCTCGTCCAGAACCTGTGCTTCGACGCGGCCCAGCTCGCCTTCGCCTACGACCGTCCCTCGGCGGCCGTGCTGCGCCGCCCGACCGTGCTGCGGCCCCGCTCCTTCCTCGCCCTGATCACCGGCTTCGGCGCGCTCAACGCGGTCGCCGACCTCACGACCTTCGGCATCCTGGCGTTCGCGCTGCGCGGCCCCGACGAGGTGGACGACGAGGCGCTCTTCCACTCCGCCTGGTTCACGGAGAACCTCCTCACGCAGGCGCTGGTGATGGTCCTGCTGCGGACCGGGCGGCACGCCGTGCGCGGGGGGCGGCGGCCGGGGCCCGTCGGCTGGGCCGCCGTCGTCCTCGTCGGCGTCGGCCTCCTCGTCCCGCCGAGCCCCCTCGGCGCCGCCCTCGGGATGACCGGGCTGCCGCTGCCGTACTACCTGATGCTCGGCGCGGTCCTGGTGCTGTACGCGCTGGCGCTCAGGCCGCTGGCCCGGCGTCAGCCGTAGGAGAGGTTCGAGCAGGGGTTGTCGTCGGCGGAGCGGGCGTCCGCCGCGACCTGGGTGGGGACGGCGGTGGGGGAGGCCGCTGTGCCGGTGCCGGTGCCGGTGCCGGTGTCCGTGTCGGCCGTCGCCGCGTAGTCGGCGCCCAGGACGACGTTGAGGGCGGTGCCCTGGATCTGCTCCAGCCGTGCGCCGGGAAACGCCGTAGCAACCGTTTGCGCGCTCTTCTCCAGACCCGGCCCGTACTGGATCACCGTCGTCGTGTGGGCCTGGCTGCCCGCCGTCGCCGTGCCCGTCACCGTGAAGCCCGCCGACGTGAGCTTCGCGGCGCCCTTGGCCGCGAGCCCCGAGACCGTGGTGCCGTTGTAGACGGCGACGTCGATTCCCGCGCCGGAGACGGGAGTCGGCGCGGGCGTGGGGGTCGTGGTCGCCTTCTTCCTGCCGCCCGCGTTCTGCCCGTCGATCGTCCGGTCCTCCTTGAGGGCCGTCCACAGCGCGGACGCGTCCGGCTCGACGATCGCGACCCGCGCCCCCTCGTAACGCCAGGGCACCGTCACGAACTTGGTGTTGTGCAGGTCGACGTCCTTGAGGGACATCGCGAACGAGATCAGCTTGTCGGCGGAGCCGAGCCCGGGGTCGACGGTGAGTGACTTGGTCGCGGCCTCGGCCAGCGGCAGCAGGTTCGTCGGGGACAGCCCCTTCTCCTTGATCTGCTTCAACAGGGAGGCCACGAACGCCTGTTGGCGCTTGATCCGGCCGATGTCCGAACCGTCCCCGATACCGTGCCTGATCCGTACGTAGTCCAGCGCCTTCTGCCCCGAGACCTTCTGCTCGCCCTTCGTGAAGAGCAGGTCGCCGCGCGTGGCCCGGCCGGGGCTCAGGTCCTTCTGGTAGATGTCGTTCGGCAGGCACACGTCGACCCCGCCGACGACGTCCGTCAGTGACGCGAACCCCTTGAAGTCGACGACGACCGTGTGGTCGACCCGCAGCCCGGTCAGCTTCTCGACGGTGTTCTGCGTGCAGGCGGGGTTCCCTTTGTCCGTCTGGCCCATGGAGAACGCCGCGTTGAACATCGTGTTCCGCTGCTCGGCGGACCAGGTGCCGTCGGGGAGCTTGCAGGGCGGGATGGTCACCAGGGTGTCGCGGGGGATGGAGACCGCGAGGGCGTGCTGGTGGTCGGCGTAGACGTGGAGCAGGAACGCCGTGTCGGAGCGGCCGATGTCGCTCTTGTCGCCGCCGCCGAGCGCCGCGTTGCCGTCGGTGCGCGCGTCCGACCCGATGACCAGGACGTTTTCGCCGGCGGTGTCCTCGGGGCGGTCGTCGGAGAGGCCGCCGGCGTCGAAGGTGCTGATGTCGCCGGTCAGCTTCAGGTAGAGCCAGCCGGCGCCCGCGCCGAGCAGGACCAGCAGCGACAGGGCGATCGCGAGCCCCACGCGTATCCGCCGGGCGCGTGAGCCGCGTGGGCCGCGCTTGTCACCGCGCCGGCGCCCGTGGCCCCGGTCCGGCGGGGCGGCGCGTCGGCCGCCGGTCCGGTGGCGTGACGGTGCTGCGCTGCGGCTGCTGGTGACGGTCATCGGCGCCCTCGCTGTGTCTCACCCTAGGTTGTACAGTTGCGCAATGTAGCAACCTTCCGGAGTGTGACTCCGACCAGGCTCGACGAAAGAGAGATCAGGCCATGCTCCGTAACGGACTGGAACCCTGGCACCTGTTGATCGTGGCGATCGTCGTCATCGTCCTCTTCGGCTCGAAGAAGCTGCCCGACACGGCCCGCGCCCTCGGCAAGTCGATGCGCATCCTCAAGAGCGAGGCGAAGGCGATGAAGGACGAGAGCGGCGTGAACCCGTCGGAGCCGGTGGCCCCCGCCTCCCCGGTGGAGCCGACGACGGTGACGACCGCGGCGGAGACGGCGCGCACCCAGCCCCTGACCGCGCAGAACGTGCAGAACGTCCAGCCGCCGGTCGCCCAGAGCTGACGCCGCGCGGGGCGGCCGGGAGGGCTGAAGGACGACGGGGCCGGCGCGGTCCGCTGTGCGTGGCAGCGGGCCGCACCGGCCTGGTGTCTTGCTGTGCGCCGAAGGCGCGCCGGTCACGGACTCAGGCGGGCTCCCCGGCCCCCTTGGGGAGCAGCGCCTCCGCGGCCGAACGGGACTCCTCGCGCCGCTGCCGCCGGGTGCGGCGCGGCTCCTGGTCGGGCAGCCAGCCGAAGGCCATGCTGCTGCCGATCAGGCCGCACAACAGGCCGACCATGAACCCTCCGATGTTGGAGGTCACCCAGGTGCCCAGGGAGAGCAGCACGGCGGTGATCGAGTAGAACAGCCGCTGTGCCGGGTTGAACAGGATCAGCAGGCCGCAGAGGATCATGAGCGACGGCAGGAGGTATCCCGCCAGCCCCTGCATGCCGATGTGCAGGATCACCGGCAGCGGCGCCTTCATCGTGACGAGGATCTCGGCGCCGCCGAAGGTGAGCAGGACCCCGCCCACGAACGGCCGGTGACCTCGCCACCGACGGAAACGCTGCCGCGCCGGCTCCTTGGGGCCCGGCTGTGCGGGCGCCACCGGCTCGGCGGACGCGGTCGACCCGGGCTCGGGTACGGCCGGCGGTTCGTGCTGGGTCACTGTGTCACGTCCCCGGGCATCCGCTGGTGGAGAAACTCATGCGCAGGTCGGGCAGCTTGAACACGGCCGCGGTGGCGGCGTAGTTGTGCTGGTACAGGTTGTTGATCGTGACGGTGCGCGCCTGCTGGCCGTAGACACCGGCGGGGCCCTTGAAGCCGGGTACCCGGTCGAAGGTGCTGGAGTCGCGGCCGATCTCGATGTCGTTGAACTCGGCGTTACCCGTGATCTCGTCCGAGTCGATCGCCAGGTTCTCCACCTCGACCTTGGTGCCCTTGTTGCCGGCGGTCAGGAGGAGCTGGATGCCGCCGAGGTCCACGGACTGGCACATGTTGGTGAGCTTGCCCTTGCCGATGACCGAGGTCACGACGAGGACCGAGCCGTCCGTGTCGCCCTGGTTGGGGCTGTCCGGGATCATGTGGTCGAGCGCGCCGTACTGCTCGAAACCGACGCCTTCGAGTTTGTCGGCCTTGACGACGAACGGCATGCCGGAGATCGCGAACTGGACGCCGAGGATGCCCTCGGCGGTCAGGACGGCGAGGGTCGCGGCGGCGAGCGTCGCGGGCACCGCCAGCACGGCGGCCCGGCGCCCGCGGACCCTGCCGCGTCTTTCGGTGGTACCGCTACCCGGATTCCCGGGTGTGCTGTCGGCGGACGGTGTGACGTCCGGGGACGAAGCCATGTCTGCTCCCATGGGCATTAGTACATGCAGGTTGCTTTGTGGCGCGTTGTCCTGGCGCGGACAGCGGCTGCCGCGCACGCTCCCCACAACTCCCGGAAGTCGTACGGACTTTCTCGTTACGCGGCAGTAGCCAAGCCAGGAAGTTACCGATGGTTACAACTACGGGTCAAGGGAGTTGTGGAAAAAGGGTGTTCATTGTGCGTCAGGTATGGATCATGGCGCCACCCGTGGTGTACCGGTGACAGCCATGATTTTCTGACGGTCCGTCACTTCATCAACTTCGGTCCAACTCCTTGACTCTGACTGAGACTCAGGTCTACAACTCTGCCTGGCTCAGCCCGGGTCCGTGGCGCCGGACCCGCAGCGCGACGCTTCGTCGCGCTCCCGGACCTTCTGCACCGGACGTGCCCGCCCCCACCAGGGGCGGGCACCTCCGCCGAGTCCGCTCACCTGGTATCCCTCGGTGTCGCATTCGCGGCCACTTCCCCCCTGCCGGCCGCCGTCCCTCGGTCCGTCACGTACGGAGAAGGCGTCACGGACCAGCGGTAGACACCGAGACCCCCAATTCCCTGGAGACCCCCGGGCCACCCCGGTTGTCTCCGGTACCCCCAGAAAAGAAAGAGGCACCCGCAATGCGCGCTCGCTCTCTCGTCGCGATCCTCGGCACCGCCGCCGCCCTCACCCTGCCCGCCATCACCCCGGCCGCCGCCGACGCCGACGCGGTGCTCACCGCGAACGGCGCGAACGTGGCCGTCGGCGACGTCCTGACCGCGTCCCTGGCCAGCGGCACCGCCGCCACGTTCTACTCCAGCGCGACCGGCACCAGCGGCATCTCCTGTGCGTCCTCGGCGTTCAACGCCACCGTCACCAGCAACCCGACCGCGCCGGGCACCGCCACCGAGACGCTCACCGCGCACACCTTCGGCAGCTGCACCTCGAACGTCCTCGGTGTCACGGGCGTCACCAGCATCACCGTCAACAACCTGCCCTACACCGTCTCCGCGGCCTCCGGCGGCGCCCTCACGGTGAACCCGCCGAGCGGCGGCGTCATCCAGACCACGATCGTCCTGCGCACCCTGCTCGGCTCCATCACCTGCGTCTACCAGGGCCCGAGCCTGAACGGCACGACCAGCAACACCGACAACAGCATCAACTTCGCCAGCCAGGCGTTCACCCGCACCTCGGGTTCGTCCCTCTGCTTCGCCGCCGGCTACTTCACCGCGAAGTACGCCCCGGTGTCGGACGGCACGAACGTGGTCACGGTCAACTGACCTGATGCCGCAGGGGCGTTCACCTGCGCCTCAACCGCGTGAACAGGGCGGTGCCGCCGGCGAGCAGAAGAACCGCCGCGGCACCGCCCGCCAGCATGGGGGCGGACGGGCCCGAGTCGGTGTTCTTCGCGACGGGGGCGGCGGCCGGTGTGCTGTCGTCCGTGGTGGCGGAGGCCGGGGTGGGGGTGGCGACGGATGCGGGCGTCGGCGTGGGTGTCGGGGACGGCTCCTGGGCCTGGGCCTCGGGTGACGCCGACTCCTTCCGCTCCTTCTGGGCCGCCGCCTCCGGGAACACCACGTCCGAGCACGAGTAGTACGTGTCCGCCGTGCTCGTGTTCTGCCAGATCGTGTACAGCACCTGCCGTCCCGTCCGGTCGGCGGGCAGCTTCGCGCTGAACCGGTAGGCCCCGTCGGTCAGTCGCGGGTCCTTGACCACCGCGAACGGCTGCTCCGGCAGCTCCGACCAGGTCAGCGGCTTCGACGGGTCGTACCCCGGTTTGGTCAGGTACAGCTTGAACGACCCGGTGTGCGGGATCGTCGACTCGTACGTCATCCGCAGCGTGGCCCCCGGCTCCAGCTCGGTCGACGGCCAGTCGGCGCGGGCCAGGTCGAGCCCCTTGTACGCGGACAGACCTCCGCTGCACAGCTCGCCGTCCGGGATCGTCTGCCGGTCCCGCCCGTTCACGTCCGCCACCCGCAGGTTGTCCCACTGGGCGAAGGAGGCGCCGTTCGCCTTCACGGCCGCCCGGCAGGCCGCCGTACCGGAGTTCGCGCCGCCCTCGGGCGAGCAGGCGAACACCCGGCTCACCGGGGTGGTCGGGGCGCCGTGCGCGGCGGCGGGGCCCGCGGCGACGGACAGCGTGGCGACGACGGCCGCCGTGAGCGGGACCAGACGGTGACGGGACATGAGGGAACGCCTCCTCGGGAACGGCTGCACCGGGCAAGTACGGCTGCGCCCGCGCCCGCGTTCAGCGGGACGGCGCCCGCGCCCCGAGGTGTGGCGCATCAGCGCGGAAACCGCTTTCCGGAAAAGTGGCCGGAGCATGACCGAACCCGGACATCTGCTGGTCAACTGCCCCTGGAAATGGGGTTCTCCCGGTGTGATCGAGGGTTTCCCCTGTATCCCGATGACCAACTCTTTGCCTATCGTTCCACCACAGCCGACCCATAGGTCACCCCGAAACCGGTCGGTCGCCCCGCCTGGCCCGCCACAGCGCGCTCTCTCGATGCACCCCCCTCCGCTTCGACGCCGAAGCGAATCGACCGCCGCTCCCGCCTCGTGCCCGGAGCCGGCCACGAAAGGCACCCCCTTGCGCACTTCGCCCGCTCTTCGACGGAAGCTCATATCCGTCACCGCCCTCTCCGCGGCCCTGCTCGCCGGTTCGACCCTGCCGTCCGTCGCCGCTCCCGCCCGGGACGCCGCCGCGCTGCCGGCCGTGCCCGCCGCGCAGACCGAGGCCGCCCCCGGCCTCACCGCCGAGCGCCTCATCGTCGGCTACAAGTCCGGTGCGGCCGAGGCCACGTCGAACAAGGCCGCCGAGGCCGACGCCACCGCGAAGGACGCCGACTTCGAGCGCCGCCTCGGCACCGGTGCCGCCCTCGTCGACCTCGGCGGTGCCTCGAAGGCGGACGTCGCCGACGTCGTCGCCCAGTACCAGGCCGACCCGTCCGTCGCCTTCGTCGTCCCGGACCGCCTGAACCAGGCGCAGGCCGACCCGAACGACACCGAGTACGCCAAGCAGTGGGACCTCTTCGAGACCGCGGCCGGCATGAACGTTCCGGCGGCCTGGAACACCACCACGGGCACCGGCGTCACCGTCGCCGTCATCGACACCGGTTACGTCGCGCACTCCGACCTCGCCGCGAACATCGTCGGCGGCTACGACTTCATCGCCGACACCGCCGTCTCCGTCGACGGCGACGGCCGCGACAGCAACCCGGCCGACCCGGGCGACTGGTACAACGCCAACGAGTGCGGCTCCGGCATCCCGGCCTCCAACTCCTCCTGGCACGGCACCCACGTGGCCGGCACGATCGCCGCCGTCACGAACAACAGCAAGGGCATCGCCGGTATCGCGTACGGCGCGAAGATCTCCCCGGTGCGCGTGCTCGGCAAGTGCGGCGGCTACGACTCCGACATCATCGACGCGATCACCTGGGCGTCCGGCGGCACCGTCTCCGGCGTGCCGGCCAACACCAACGTCGCCAAGGTCATCAACATGAGCCTCGGCG
Organism: Streptomyces sp. NPDC004539; assembly: GCF_040610055.1. Lineage (NCBI taxonomy): Bacteria > Bacillati > Actinomycetota > Actinomycetes > Kitasatosporales > Streptomycetaceae > Streptomyces > Streptomyces sp. NPDC004539. The sequence goes on from NZ_JBEXLS010000002.1 coordinate 388,235, forward strand.
GCGACGGCGCCTGCTCGACGGCCACCCAGAACGCGATCAACGCCGCCGTGAACCGGGGCACGACGGTCGTCGTGGCCGCGGGCAACGACAACGACAACGTCGCGAACCACAACCCGGGCAACTGCAACAACGTCATCTCGGTCGCCGCGACCAACCGCGCCGGCGCCAAGGCGTCGTACTCCAACTTCGGTTCCCTCGTGGACATCTCGGCGCCGGGCGGCGAGACCCGCACCGCGACCGCGAACGGCATCCTGTCGACGCTGAACTCCGGCACGAAGACGCCGGTCGGCGAGAACTACTCCTACTACCAGGGCACCAGCATGGCCACGCCGCACATCGCGGGCCTCGCGGCGCTGCTGAAGTCGGCCAACTCCTCGCTGACCCCGGCCCAGATCGAGTCGGCCATCAAGACCAACGCCCGTGCCCTGCCGGGCGCCTGCTCGGGCGGCTGCGGCGCGGGTCTCGCGGACGCCGGCAAGACCGTGGCCGCGGTGAGCGGTTCGGGCGGCTCGACCGGCACGGTGTTCTCCAACACCACGGCCGTCGCCATCCCGGACAACGCCGCGGCGATCGAGTCCTCGATCTCCGTCACCGGCCGCACCGGCAACGCGCCCTCGGCCCTCCAGGTCGGCGTGACCATCACCCACCCCTACATCGGTGACCTCGTCATCGACCTGGTGGCCCCCGACGGCGGCACCTTCCGCCTGAAGAACAGCTCCTCCGACTCCACGGACAACCTGAACACCACGTACACGGTGAACGCCTCCGCGAAGGTCGCCAACGGCACCTGGAAGCTGCGTGTCCAGGACACCGCCGCGCAGGACGCGGGGACGCTGAACAGCTGGAAGCTCACTTTCTGACGGTTCGTCAAGTGGGCTGGTCCCACTGAGCAGTTCGTAGATGCGGGCGGGCCCGCCGGTGTGGATGGACACCGGCGGGCCCGCCGTCTCGCGTGGGTGAAAGCCGGGCTCGCTGTGAACGCTTCTTCAAGATCGTCAGCGGCCCTGAACGCCGCTATGATCGTCCCGGAAACGTTTCTACGAAGCCACCCTTTCCGGTGACCCCAGGACCCGCACCCCCCGGTCCGCCTTCGTGTCCAGCGCGGGCAGCAGCCCCGGTACGGCGATGCTCGGCAGTATGTGTGCCCACAGCACGGACAGCCGCTCGCCGAGGTCCGCGCGCCCGGTCAGCGCCCGGGACATCAGCTGGATGCCGCTGAAGCAGCCGACGAGCAGTTCCACCGTCTGCCGGGGCTGCACCGTCGGCAGCAACTCGCCCCGCTCCCGCGCCTGTTCGAGCAGTTCCTCCAGCCGCTGCGACCACTGCCGGAACGGCCCTCCGTGGTCGATCCGGTGCGGCGCCTCCTGGTCCACCGCCAGCCGGATGCTGCCCCTCAGGAGGGAGCTGGTCAGCAGCCGCTGGCCCACCACGAACGTCATGTCGACGATCTCCTGGAGCTTGCACGCCTGCGGCGGCACGATCCCGAACGGCACCTGCTCGTCGAGCACCGCCCGCGCCAGCGCCTCCTTCGACGGGAAGTGGAAGTACAGCGCGCCTTTGGTGACGTCGGAACGCTCCAGGACCATGGCGATGGTGGTGGACGTGTAACCGTGCTCGTCGAAAACCTCACCGGCTGCTTCCACGATGGCCTGGCGCGTTCTGATGGCGCGCTCCTGTTTAGCCATAAGAGCCCCTCCGCGGAACCGAGTTGGCCGATCCCGCGATCGTGTGTCTGTTCGGCCCGATCATAGGATGCCGTCGACTGATCTCATTGATGCCAAACCGGTCGCCTCGTACTCTAACGTTCGCTGTGTGGACGATTCGCCGTCCGCCGGGGCCTTGCGGGGGACCGTGAGGAGGAAGCGATGACCCGTTCTTCGCAGTCCGCCGGCACCCCGCTCCTGACGGCGACCGTCCCCCGTCAGTTCGTCCACCGGGCGTCCCTCGCCGAGACGTTGCTCACCGACTGGCGCCGCACCGGACCCGACCGTTTCACCGTGTCCGCCCAATGGCCGCGCGCGCACGGCTTACACGTGTCTCCGGACTGGTGTTCCTACGATCCGCTGCTGGTCGTGGAGACCGTCCGGCAGGCCGGCACCCTGATCATGCACACCGAGTACGACGTCCCCCTGGACCGGCGGTTCGTGCTCAACGCGTTCGAAGTCGCCACGGACCCGCACCGGTTGGAGGTCGGCCCGCTGCCCGCCGAACCCGTCGTCGAACTCGCCTTCACCGAGCTGCGCCACCGGGGCGGGCGCCCCGCGGCCTGCCGCTACACCGCCCGCGTGCTGTGCTGCGGGGAGCCCGCCGCCACCGCCGACGTCGCCTTCAGCTGCGTCGCGGAGGCCGTCTACCGCAGGCTGCGGGGCGGCAGGACCCCGGCGACGGTCCGGGCCGTCCCGCTGCCACCGGGGCTGCCTCCGCAGGCCGTGGACCGGGCGCTGCCCACCGACGTCGTCCTCGCCCCGCCCGTCCCCGACCCCGGTGCGCGGGGCGGATGTTGGCAGCTCCGGGTAAATACCGCACACCCCGTTTTCTTCGACCATCCGCTCGATCACGTCCCCGGGATGCTCCTGCTGGAGGCGGCCCGGCAGGCGGCCCGCTTCGCACTTCCTGGAAAATATGCCCCCAGCGCATACCAGGCGGTCTTCCACAGGTACGCTGAGCTGGACGAACCCGTCTGGATCGAGGCTCGCGACGAAGGCGGCGGACACCTCCAAGTCGTCGGCGTGCAGCGGGAGTCGGCCGTCTTCGAGTGTGGGGTCGACGCCGCCGCAGGGTGAGTTATTGTGTACAGGGGGTGAGAAACAAACGGCATGACCCGTTCTTTTACCGGCCCCTTTCACCGGCCCAGGAGTGTTCCAGGCGATGGCGAGGCAGTTACGCGCCGAACAGACCCGCGCGACGATCATCACGGCGGCAGCCGATCTGTTCGACCGGCATGGATACGAATCGACGAGCCTCAGTGACATCGTCGAGCACGCCCAAGTCACCAAGGGCGCCCTGTACTTCCACTTCGCGGCGAAGGAGGACCTCGCCCACGCGATCATGGAACTCCAGTCCCAGGCGTCGCAGCGCGTCGCGGGCGAGATCGACAACCGCGGCTACTCCTCCCTCGAAGCGCTGATGCGCCTGACGTTCGGCCTGACCCGGCTGTCCGTCGAAGGGCCCATCGCCCGCGCGGGGTTGAGACTCGCGACCGGGGGAGTGGCGGTGAGACCGCCCCTGCGCCACCCCTTCTCCGAATGGCTGGAGCTGGTCACCCGCGGTCTGTCCGGCGCGGTCCGCGAGGCCGACATACACCAGGACGTCGACCTCGACGCCGTCGCGCACTCCATGGTCTGCTTCTTCGTCGGCACCCGCGTCGTCGGCCGCTCCCGCGAGGCGTCCGCCCGGCTCCCGCGCCGGATGGCGGAGATGTGGTACGTCCTCATCCGCGGCCTCGTCCCGGTCCCCCGCCGCCCCCGCTACCTGAGCCTCGCCTCCCGGCTGGAACGGGAGATCACGGCGGCGTGCGTGTCCTGAGGGACCGTGCGGGACGCCTCGGAATGTTTTCGACCGTGTCCTGAAACCGTTTCAGGAAGCGTTTTCGACAAGACCGGCGGGGGGACGGGTGGGGTACGGCGGGCACGCGGGTCCGCCGTACAGGTGTGGGGCGTGGCGCGGGCGGCCGGTGACGGGGCCGAACCGCGCGATACGGTGATCCGCATGCCCCGCACCCCCACCCCGCCCGTGCTGCTCGGCGACGAACCGGGCTCCTTCCGCCGCTCCGTCCTCGCCGACCGGCACCCCGCGATCATCCGCCAGGTGCGCGAGGCGTTCCCGTACGACGCCGGCGTCGGCCGCGCCCTCGACGCGCTCGCCGCCAACTGCGCGCGGGGCGTGCTGGAACCGCTCCCGGCCGACGCCCCCGACCTCGGCCGCTGGCGGTCCTGGGGCCTCGACGACCATCTCGGCACCTCCTGGTACGACGTCCCCTGGCTCTGGTCGGAGAGCTACTTCTACCGCCGACTCCTCGACGCCGTCGGCTACTTCGCCCCCGGCGTCTGGCAGGGCATCGACCCCTTCCGCCCGTTCAAGCTGGCGGAGCTCGACTCCCCGGAGACGGACGGGGAGTTGGCGGCCCTCGACGCCCTGACCGCCCTGTCCGCCGAGGAGCGCGGCCGGGCCCTGCTGCACGGCTCGCTCTGGGGCAACCGCGCGGACCTCGGCTTCCGCCTCTCCGACGCCGACGCCGAAGAGCGGGCCGCCGTACCGGGGCTGGTCGCCGACGACGGCGACGCGCTGTGGGCGGCGCTGGAGGGCGCGGCGAGCGTGTGCCTCGTCGCGGACAACGCGGGCCGTGAACTCGTCCCCGATCTGCTGCTCCTGTCCCACCTGCTGACGGAGCGCCGGATCGGGCGGGCCGTCCTGCACGTCAAGCCGTACCCGTACTACGTCTCCGACGCGACGCCCGCCGACGTCCTCGACGCGGTCCGCAGGCTGGTCGCGGCGGGCGGGGGCGCCGGGGCCGCCGGGGAGCACGGCCGGCGGCTGTGGGCCGCGCTCTCCGACGGCACCCTCACCGTCCGCGCGCACCCCTTCTCCGCCTCGCCCCTGCCCTACACGGACATGCCGGACGACCTGCGCGCCGACTTCGCCGCCGCCTCGGTCACGATCCTCAAAGGGGACCTCAACTACCGGCGGCTGGTGGGGGACCGGCTGTGGCCGCCGACCACGCCGTTCGCGGACGTCACGGACTACTTCCCGGGGACCGTCGCGGCGCTGCGGACCCTCAAGTCCGATGTGATCACGGGGCTTTCGGCGCGGACGGAGGCGGCGTTGACGGCGAGCGAGGGACAGGGGTGGCGGATCGGGGGGACCCGGGCGCTCATCCAGGTGCGGGGGGTGTGAGGCCGGGCCCGTTCCTCAGGCGCCGTCCGCCCTCAGGAAGTCCTCCACGGCCCGGATCAGCTCCAACGGCGTCTCGTCCATGGCGTAGTGCCCCGCCGACGCGAGTTCGTACAGCTCGGCGTTCGGGTACCACGTCATCCACGTCCGCCGCATCAGGTCGGCGGAGAGGGCCGGGTCCAGGGCGCCCGTGACCGCGAGGGCCGGGACCGGGGAGCCCTCGGTGTCCTGGTGGAAGTCCTCGCGGGCCCAGGAGTCGAGCCAGGCGCGGAACGCCTTCGCGTCGCTGACCGCGAGGGAGCGGGCGACCATCCGGTCCAGCCAGGCGGCGGGGCACCGGCCGCTGGTCGTGACGTCGAGGATCGTCCGGCGGTTCTCGGGGCGGCGATCGGCCTCGGCGAACAGCGTCCACTGCTCCGGCGGCAGGTCGAGCCCGGACGCGGGCACCGGCGAGACGCCCACCAGCCGCCGTACCCGGTCCGGGGCCCCGGCGAGGAGGCGTTGGCCGATCGCGCCGCCCATCGAGTGCCCGACGACCGAGAAGCGCTCCCAGCCGAGCCGGTCGGCGAGGGCCACGAGGTCGGCGGCGGCCTCGGTGGTGCTGAACGCGCCGCCCGCGTCCCTGGCCTCGCCGTAGCCGCGCAGGTCGACCAGGGCGTACTGGAAGGCGGCGCGGTCGAGGTCGGGGACGACGGGGGCGTAGGCGGTGCGGTCGGCGAACCAGCCGTGCACCGCGAACACCTTGTGGGCGCCGTCGCCGTGCAGTTCGTGGGGGAGTGCGAAGGGGGTCGTCATACCGGTCACGGTGCGGGGCGGCGGGGCCGGTGGCAAGGGGGCGTCGAGGGCGCCGAAGAGGGATGCGTACAGGGGTTCGGGGGGAATTCACGCGATGGTGTGATCATGTGCCGCCGGACGGATGCCCCGGAAGGGGCCTGGGTAGGGCCCGGCCATGACTCAGCCGTTCGAGCTCCCGCACTTCTACATGCCGCACCCCGCGCGGCTGAACCCGCACGTCGAACAGGCCCGCGCGCACTCCACGGAGTGGGCGCGCGGGATGGGCATGCTGGAGGGGTCGGGCATCTGGGAACAGGCCGACCTGGAGGCGCACGACTACGGCCTGCTGTGCGCGTACACGCACCCGGACTGCGACGCGGACGCGCTCTCGCTGATCACCGACTGGTACGTGTGGGTGTTCTTCTTCGACGACCACTTCCTCGACATGTTCAAGCGCACCCCCGACCGCGCGGCCGGCAAGGCGCACCTGGACCGGCTGCCGCTGTTCATGCCGCTGGACCCGGCGGCGCCGGTCCCGGAGCCGCGCAACCCGGTCGAGGCGGGGCTCGCGGACCTGTGGGCGCGGACCGTCCCGGCGATGTCCGACGACTGGCGGCGCCGGTTCGCCGTCGCCACCGAGCACCTGCTCAACGAGTCGATGTGGGAGCTGTCCAACATCGACGAGGGGCGGATCGCCAACCCCGTCGAGTACATCGAGATGCGCCGCAAGGTCGGCGGCGCCCCCTGGTCGGCGGGGCTCGTCGAGTACGCGACCGCCGAGGTGCCTGCCGCCGTCTCCGGGACCCGGCCGCTGCGGGTCCTGATGGAGACGTTCTCGGACGCCGTGCACCTGCGCAACGACCTGTTCTCCTACCAGCGGGAGGTCCAGGACGAGGGCGAGAACAGCAACGGCGTCCTCGTCCTGGAGACGTTCTTCGGCTGCACGACGCAGGAGGCCGCCGACACCGTCAACGACATCCTGACCTCGCGGCTGCACCAGTTCGAGCACACCGCGTTCACGGAGGTCCCGGCGGTCGCCCTGGAGAAGGGGCTGCGGCCCGACGAGGTGGCCGCGATCGGGGCGTACACCAAGGGGCTCCAGGACTGGCAGGCCGGCGGGCAGGAGTGGCACATGCGCTCCAGCAGGTACATGAACAAGGGCGCCCGCCAGGAGAGCCCCTGGGAGCGGCTGACCGGCCCGGGGACGTCCGCCGCGGGTGTCGGCGCCCTCCTCGCCACGGCCGCCGCCGAGCGCACGCGCGCGTACACGCACGTGCCGTACCGGAAGGTCGGCCCGTCCCTGCTGCCCGAGCTGCGGATGCCGTACGAGGTGGAGCTGAGCCCGCATCTGGAGGGCGCCCGCGCGCGGCTCGTGCCCTGGATGCACGTCATGGGCATGCTGGAGGAGGGCGTCTGGGACGAGGACCGGCTGCGCGCCGCCGACCTCGCGCTGTGCGCCGCGGGCATCGGCCCGCGCGCGGACGCGGACGAGCTGGACCTCAGCTCCCGGTGGCTCGCCTGGGGGACGTACGCGGACGACTACTACCCCCTCTACTTCGGCCGGCGCGGTGACTTCGCGGGCGCGCGCCTGGCCACCGCCCGCCTCTCGGCCTGCATGCCCGTCGACGGCGAGGGGGTGCCGGTGACCCCGGCGAACGGGCTGGAGCGCGGTCTCGTCGAGCTGTGGGCGGACACCACGGCCGAGATGACGCCCGAGGAGCGCGGCTCGTTCAGACGGGCGATCGACAAGATGACCGAGAGCTGGCTCTGGGAGCTGGCCAACCAGCTCCAGAACCGGGTCCCCGACCCCGTCGACTACCTGGAGATGCGCCGCGACACCTTCGGCTCCGACCTCACCCTCAGCCTCTGCCGGCTGGGCCTCGGCCCCGACATCCCGCCGGAGCTGCGCGCCGCCGGACCCGTGCGCGCGCTGGAGAACTCCGCCATGGACTTCGGGGCCCTCCTGAACGACGTCTTCTCGTACCAGAAGGAGATCGAGTACGAGGGCGAGCTGCACAACGCGATCCTCGTCGTCCAGAACTTCTTCGGCTGCGACTACCCGACGGGCGCGCGCGTCGTCGCCGACCTGATCAACCGGCGGATGGAGCAGTTCGAGCACATCGTCGCCCACGAACTGCCCGTCCTGTACGACGACTTCGACCTGTCCGCCGAGGGGCGCGCGGCGATGAACCGTTACGTCACCGACCTGCGCCACTGGATGTCCGGCGTCCTGCACTGGCACCGCGAGGTCGACCGGTACAAGGCCCCCCACCTCGCCGCCCGCGCCCACGGCTTCCTCCCGGACCGAGTACCGGCGAATCCGGTGTTTTCATAACTTTTTCTTGCGGAATAGGACATTCACTGAACCTTGGGGAGGCGCACGGAGTCTTCTGGGGTGAGGGGAACGACCGACCCGAACTCACTACGGGGGTAGTGCCTGATGACCGACACCGTCGAGAAGACCACCGAGACCACCGTCGAGCACGACATCGAGGCGGCGGCAGCCCAGGAGCTGACGCCGTTCGCCGCACCGCTGACCGTCCCGCCGGTCCTGCGCCCCGCGCAGGGGGACGTCACGCGGGAGACCGAGATCGCCCTGCGCCCCGCCTGGGTGCGCCTGCACCCCCAGCTCCCGCCGACCCTCATGTGGGGGTACGACGGCGTGGTGCCGGGCCCGACCATCGAGGTGCGCCGGGGACAGCGCGTACGCATCGCGTGGACCAACCGCATCCCCGAGGGGAGCGAGTACCCCGTCACGGCCGTGGAGGTCCAGCGCCCCGGGACGACGACCGTACCGGGCCGCGAGGGCGTCGAACCCAACAAGGACGTCGCGGCCCTCCCCGCCTGGTCTGTGACGCATCTCCACGGCGCCCAGACGGGCGGCGGGAACGACGGCTGGGCCGACAACGCCGTGGCCGTCGGCGACGCCCAGCTCTCCGAGTACCCGAACGACCACCAGGCCGTCCAGTGGTGGTACCACGACCACGCCATGAACATCACCCGGTGGAACGTGATGACGGGCCTGTACGGCACGTACCTGATCAGGGACGACGAGGAGGACGCCCTCGGCCTCCCCTCCGGCGACCGCGAGATCCCGCTGCTGCTCGCCGACCGCAACCTCGACACCGACGAGGACGGCCGCCTCAACGGCCGCCTGCTGCACAAGACGCAGATGCTCGGCGTCAACGCCGAAACGGGCAAGCCCGTCTCGCTCCCGTTCAGCGGCCCGTACTCCACGGTCAACGGCCGCATCTGGCCCTACGCCGAGGTCGAGGCCGGCTGGTACCGCTTCCGCCTGGTCAACGCCTCGAACGCCCGCATCTACAATCTCGTCCTGCTCGACGAGGACGACCTTCCGGTCCCCGGCGTCGTCCACCAGATCGGCAGCGACGGCGGCCTCCTGCCGCGCCCGGTGCCGATCGACTTCGACGCGGCGATGCCCGCGCTGATCGCCGCCCCGGCGGAGCGCTTCGACCTCCTCTTCGACCTGCGCGGCCTGGAGGGGCGCACGCTGCGCCTGGTCAACAAGGGCCCCAACCAGGCCCCCGGCGTGCCCGACCCGGCGGGTGACGTCCGCTATCCCGACGTCATGCAGTTCCGCGTCGGCGAGGCGTGCGAGCCGGACGCCTTCGAACTCCCCGAGGTGCTCTCCGGCTCCTTCCGCCGCATGAGCCACGACACGCCGCACGAACACCGGATGATCGTCCTCACCCCGCCCACCACCAAGGGCGGCGGCGGACATCCGGAGATCTGGGAGATGCTCCCCCTGGAGAGCGCGGACGGCATCCAGTTCCCGGCCGACGGGATCATCCAGATCACCGGGGCGAACGGCACGCCGAAGACGTACCGCCGCATCTCCCGCACCTTCAACGACGGCCTGGGCTTCACCGTCGCCGAGGGCGCCCACGAGCAGTGGACCTTCCTCAACCTCGCGGGGTTCGCCCACCCCATGCACATCCACCTCGCCGACTTCCAGATCATGGGCCGCGACGTCTACGACGTGTCGGGCTTCCGCCCCGAGGTCGGCGGCACCGCCACCCCGATCACCCTCAAGCCGGACATCGTGCCCCTCCCGGCCAACGAACAGGGCTACAAGGACGTCTTCCGCGCCCTCGGCGGCCAGGGCCTGCGGGTCATGGGCACGTTCGACGGCGCCTACGGCCGCTTCATGTACCACTGCCACTTCCTGGAGCACGAGGACATGGGCATGATGCGCCCCTTCGTCGTCCTGCCCCCGGAGGCCCTGAAGTTCGACCACGGCGCGGGCGGGCACGGCGGGCACGGGGGGCACACGGGCTGAGGAGACGCGGGTGCGGCGGGAGCCCGCGGTGCCTTACGCGCCGCTCCCGGTCAGCTGATCCGTACGCGTGCGTGCCGCGTGGTCCACGGCGGCTCGCGCCAGTGCCCTGATCACCGGGTGCGGGCGGGAGCCGTCGCCGGACAGCTCCGGCTGGAAGAGGGTCGCGAGGAAGAAGGGGTGGCCGGGGAGTTCGGCGACCCGGGGTTCGCCCGCCTCGTCCCGGCCGGAGAAGCGCAGCCCGTGGGCGGTGAGGGCGTCCTCGTCGCGGGCCAGGCCGTACCGGCAGGAGTAGCGCTCCACGCTGCGGTCCGAGCCGATGACGGTGTGGGCGAGCGAACCCGGCGCGAGCAGGACGGCCCCCTCGTGCCCCTCCAGGGAGCAGGCGAGGGGCGCCAGCAGGGGCTCCTCGGCGCCGGGGTCGTTCTCCGCGTGCGCGGCGTCCGCCAGTCCGGCGACGTTCCGCGCGAACTCCAGCAGGGCGTGCTGGAACCCGCCGCAGGTCCCGAGGAACGGCACCCCCGCCACGCGCGCGTGCCGTACGGCCGCCACCGCCCCCTCCTCGCTGCGATAGGGACTCCCCGGGACGACCCACACGGCGTCGAACCCTCGGACGGCGCCCTCCCGCGCCGCGTCCTCGGTGGGAATCCAGTAGGCGTCCAGGACGAGCCGGTCGTGGACCGCGAGGGCCTCGATCAGCCGCGGGACACGGGTGTGGGAGACGACGTGCGGGGAACGGTCCCCGACCAGAGCGATGCGTGCTGTCATGCCGTCCATCCTGGAAGGCGCCCCGAGTTCACGTCCAACGATGATTCCTGCACCCCCGATAAGCAGAACTGATGACACCCTGCGGACATGGACCCGCATCTCCTGCGCACCTTCGTCGCCGTCGCCCGCCTCGCCTCCTTCTCCGAGGCCGCCCGTGAACTGGGCTACACCCAGTCGGCCGTCTCCCAGCACATCGCGGCGCTCGAACAGGACCTCGGGGCGCCCCTCCTGACCCGCCGCCCGGTCACCCCCACGGCGGCCGGCGAACGCCTCCTGGAACACGCCGCGCCCCTCCTCCTGCGCCTCGACGCGGCCCGCGCGGACGTCACCCGCATCGCCGCCGCCCCCGCGTACGGCCTGACCCTTGCCGCCTCCCCGACCGCCCTCGGCGCCCGCGTCCTCGCCGCGCTCCCGCCGGCCGGCGTCACCCTGCGCGTCGTCGCCCGCGCGGACGTCCCCGCTGCCGTCGCCACCGGGACCGCCGAGATCGGCCTCGTGGACGGCCTCGCCGCCCCCAGCGACCCGCTGCGCCTGCCCGACGTGGCCCCGCTGACCACGCACGGGGTCTCGGAGGAACCGGTGGGCGTGCTCTTCCCGGACGGGCATCCCCTGGCGGGACGCGACGCGGTGCGGCTCGCGGACCTGGCGGACGCCCGCTGGATCGACGCCCCCGACACCGCGCTGCCCCTGCCGCACCTGCGCGCCGCCAACGGGGGGCACGGGTTCCGGCCTGCGCTGCGGTACGAGGGGGTCGACGTCCGCATGCTGACGGCGCTGGTGGCGGCGGGGCACGGGCTGGCGCTGCTGCCCTGTTCGGCGGGGGAGGGGGCGGCGGGGGTACGGGTGGTGCCGCTCGGGGCGCCTCGGGTGGTGCACCGGGTGGAGTGCGTGTACGCGGGGGTGCCGGCGGGGGCCGCGGGGGAGTTGGTGGGGGCGCTCGGGTGAGGGCTCCGGGCGGGGAGTGCGGGGCGGGGGTCCCGGGCGGGGAGTGCGGGGCAGGGGTTCCGGGTGAGGCGTTCAGCTGGCCCTACCTCTTTTGACCGTGGGTCAGTCTCACTCGTTCGTGGCACGTCGGGCGCCGGTGGGCCGGGTAGAGCACCTGCCGGAGGCGATCCCCATGGAACAGACTGCGTTGCGGCCCAAACCGATGCCCGGACGGGAGCCCGGAGGCGGTGAGCGGGGCCCGGCCGCCCGGCGCCCGCACGCCGCGCGCCGCCGGGGACGGCGGATCACGACCCTGCTGCTCGGGTTCCTCGCCGCGACGGTGCTCGTCCTGGCCGGCGTCGGGCTCGGTACGGTCGGGGCGACCGTCATCGGCATGAGCAAGCTGGCGGAGATGCAGAAACAGGCGGCACGCGCGGCGGCGGGCACGAAGTCGGCGCCGGGTGCCGGCCTCCCCGGTACCGCGCTGCCGGGCACCGCCCCGCCGGGCACCGCCCAGTCGGCCCCCGCGGCCCCCTCCCCGTCCACCGCCTCCCCGGCGCCCGCGCGTGGGGCACTCGGCGTGGAGGCGGTCGACGCAGAGAAGGCGGGCGCCGCGATCGTCGCCGTCCACGTCCCCGGCCCGGGATACACGGCGGGGCTCGTCCGCGGCGACGTGCTCCTGACGTTCGGCGGGACCCGGATCGACTCGGCGGCCGACCTCGTGCGCGCGGTGGGGCGGGCGGCACCCGGGAAGGAGGTCAAGGTGACGGTGCTGCACCGGGGCGGGGGGTACCAGCAGCTGACGGTCGTGCCGGGGGTGGTGGTCTGACCGGCGGACGAGCCGGGCGTGGCGGGGGTCGTGGACCGGCCGGCGGACGCCGGCCGTGCCGGGAGGCGTGGTCCGGCCGGTGGACGAGCCGGGCGTGGCGGTGATAGGGGATGATCAGCCGACAAATGGTGGGGCCTGTGGAAAACTTCCGCACCCTGTCCGAGGGATGCGCGACGATGGCCCCATGCCGCGCAGTACCCGCGGTGACCGGCTCGCGCGGCCCCCGCCGCACGGGCAGGATGCTGACCGTAGCCCCTGACCCGCCCGGAGGCCCGCATGACCGCCACCGCACCCTTCACCGCCGAGGACTACCGGGCCCGTATGGAGCGCGCCGCCCGGTCCGCGGCCGAGGCGGGGCTCGCGGGCCTGCTCGTCGCCCCCGGCCCCGACCTGGTCTGGCTCACCGGCTACGCCCCGACCGCCGAGACCGAGCGGCTCACCCTCCTGGTCCTCACGCCCGGCCAGGACCCCGTCCTCGTCGTCCCCGCCCTGGAGGCGCCCGACGCCGCCCACGCGCCCGGCGCGCCCGCGCTGTCCTTCCGGGACTGGACCGACGGCAAGGACCCGTACGCCGCGACCGCCTCCCTCCTCGACCCGCGCGGACGCTTCGGCGTCAGCGACAACGCGTGGGCGCTGCATCTCCTCGCCTTCCAGAAGGCCCTGCCCGGCACGGCGTACGCGGCGCTCACGGACGCGCTGCCGATGCTGCGGGCCGTCAAGGACGCGGCGGAGCTGGAGCTGATGGCCGCGGCCGGCGCGGCTGCCGACGCCGCGTTCGAGGGCGTCCGCGCGGTGCGCTTCGCCGGGCGCCGGGAGTCCGAGGTGGGCGCCGACCTCGCCCGCCTGCTGCGCGAACACGGCCACCAGCAGGTCGACTTCACGATCGTCGGCTCCGGCCCCAACGGCGCGAACCCGCACCACGAGATGGGGGAGCGGGTCATCGAGGACGGCGACATGGTCGTCCTCGACTTCGGCGGCCTGAAGGACGGCTACGGCTCCGACACCACCCGGACCGTCCACGTCGGCGAGCCCACCGACGAGGAACGCAGGGTCCACGACATCGTCCGGGAGGCCCAGGAGGCCGGGTTCCGGGCGGTGCGGCCCGGCGCCGCCTGCCAGGACGTCGACCGCGCCGCCCGCGAGGTCATCGCGGACGCCGGGTACGGCGAGTACTTCATCCACCGCACCGGGCACGGCATCGGGGTCACGACCCACGAACCGCCGTACATGATCGAGGGCGAGCGGCAGCCCCTCGTCCCCGGCATGTGTTTCTCCGTGGAGCCCGGGATCTATCTGCCCGGCCGGTTCGGGGTGCGGATCGAGGACATCGTGACGGTCACCGAGGACGGCGGACGGCGGCTCAACCGCACCGAGCGGGAGCTGGTCATAGTGCGCTGAGCACCCCGGAGCCCCCTCCCCACCTCACCGACCTGTGACGGCGCGACCATGACCCAGGCATCCACCCCCACCGCGGACACCGTCCGCCGACTGGCCCGCACACTCCTCGACAAGGGCGACCCGGGCGTCCGCCCCGTCACCGAGGGCGAGGGGCACTCCACGTGGTGGGTCGGCGCCCGCCACGTCCTGCGGCTCGCCCCGGACCGGGACGCGTCCCTGCGCCAGCGCCGCGAGCTGCGGCTGCGGGACGTCGTCCGGCCGCACGTCCCGGTCACCGTGCCGGTCAGCGTCGCGCACGGCGAGTGGGCGCCGGGGCTGACGTACACGCTCGACACGCTGGTGCCGGGCGGCACCGCCGAGGAGCACGACGTGTCGGCCGTCGGCGAGGCCGACCTCGCGGGGCTGCTCGGCGGGCTGCGCGAGGTGACCGCCCGGCAGGCCGAGTCGCTCGGGGTGCCACGCGCCGCGCCGCGCTCCCTGGAGGCGCTGCGGCGGATGGCGGTCCAGTCCGCGGAACGGCTCGCCGGGGCCGACGAGTTCGACGCGGGCCGGCTGGCGCAGCTCACCCAGGCCGGCGCCGCGCAGCTCGCCTCGCAGCCCGGGTCCGCCGTCCTCGTCCACCACCGGCTGCGCGGCGAGCATCTGGTGGTGAGCGCCGACGGCCGCGTCCGGGGCGTCCTCGACTGGACCGCCGCCGTCCTCGGCGACCCCGCCGAGGACATCGCCGGCCTCGTCCGCGCGGTCGGCTCCGGTGCCGCCGTCCGCGCCGCCACCCTCGCCGGCTACGGCCCCCGCCCCTGCCTGCGCGGCCTGTGGCTGGCCCGCTGCGACACGGTCACCCGCCTCGCCGACCACCTCACCGGCCCGGCACCGGCGCTCCCCCTGCTGCGGACCCAGCTGAAGCGGGCCTGGGAGGCGATCCTGCTGGAGAGGGCGACGGAGCTTCGGGAGGACGACGAGTAGGGGCGGGGGAGGTTGGGGCCGGGGGAGCGGCGGCGGACCACCGGTGACGGCGGCGGGGGCGGTCGGCGTGCGGGCCGCGCGGGGCTGTGTTCGGGCGCGGGCTGATGAGGCGCGCGGGTTGATCGGGCGGGCGGCGACGGTCCCCGAGTCCCGCCCCTCCCCTCAGTCCTGTTCCAGCACCGTGCACGACTCCCCGGGTACCCGGAGCAGCCCGTCGGCCCCCGGAGGCTCCACGGGGTCCCAGGCGGCCAGGACGCGGGCCGGACGGGGGCCGAGGGGGATGTCCGCCGGGGTCTTCGCCAGGTTGAGGGCCACGCGGACGTCGCCGCGGCGGAAGGCGAGCCAGCGGGCGTCCTCGTCGAAGGCGACGCGGAGGTCGGCGAGGTCCGGGTCGGTGAGGTCGGGGTGGGTGTGGCGCAGGGCGATCAGGGCGCGGTACCAGGCCAGGATTCGGGCGTGGGGCTCCCGCTCGCGCTCCGGCCAGTTCAGGCAGGAGCGGTCGCGGGTGGCCGGGGACTGCGGGTCGGGGACGTCCTCCTCGGCCCAGCCGTGCGCCGCGAACTCCCGCCGCCTGCCCCGCCGGACGGCCTCCGCGAGCTGCGGGTCGGTGTGGTCCGTGAAGAACTGCCAGGGCGTCGAGGCCCCCCACTCCTCGCCCATGAACAGCATCGGCGTGAACGGCCCCGTCAGGGTCAGCGCCGCCGCGCAGGCGAGCAGACCGGGCGGGAGGGACGCGGAGAGCCGGTCGCCCTGCGCCCGGTTGCCGATCTGGTCGTGCGTCTGGCTGTACCCGAGGAGCCGGTGGGCGGCCGTCCGGGAGCGGTCCAGCGGACGGCCGTGCCGGCGCCCCCGGAACGCCGAGTACGTCCCGTCGTGGAAGAACCCGCCCGTCAGCGTCTTGGCCAGCGCCGCCAGCGGGGCCCGCGCGAAGTCCGCGTAGTACCCCTGCGCCTCCCCGGTCAGCGCGCAGTGCAGCGCGTGGTGGAAGTCGTCGTTCCACTGCGCGTGCACCCCGAGACCGTGCCGCTCGCGCGGGGCGATCACCCGGGGGTCGTTCAGATCGGACTCGGCGATCAGGAACAGCGGCCGGCCGGATTCGGCGGCGAGCCGGTCCACGGCCTCCGACAGCTCCTCCAGGAACGGGTACGCGCGCGCGTCCCGCAGCGCGTGCACCGCGTCCAGCCGCAGCCCGTCCAGCCGGAAGTCCCGCAGCCACGCCAGCGCGCTCCCCAGCAGAAACGATCTGACCTCGTCCGACCCGGCCGCGTCCAGATTGACGGCGGCCCCCCACGGCGTGTGGTGCGTGTCCGTGAAGTACGGCCCGAACGCGGGCAGATGGTTTCCGGAGGGCCCCAGATGGTTGTGGACGACGTCCAAGACCACCCCGAGCCCCGCCTCGTGCGCCCGGTCCACGAACCGCTTGAGCCCCGCCGGGCCGCCGTACGGCTCGTGGACGGCCCACAGGGACACGCCCTCGTAGCCCCAGCCGTGCGTCCCCGGGAACGGGCACAGGGGCATCAGCTCGACGTGGGTGACGCCCAGGGCGGCGAGCAGGCCGAGCCGGTCCGCCGCCGCGTCCAGGGTGCCCTCGGAGGTGAACGTGCCGACGTGCAGCTCGTACAGCACCGCCCCCTGCAACGGGCGTCCCGGCCACGGCACACGCCACGTGTACGCGCCCTGGTCGACGACCGCGCTGAGCCCGTCCGGCCCGTCCGGCTGGCGGCGGGAGCGCGGGTCGGGCAGCACGGGACCGTCGTCCACCGCGAAGCCGTACCGGGCGCTGTCGGCTGCCTCCGCCTCGCCCGTCCACCACCCCGCGCGCCCCGGATCGCGCTCCAGCGCGCGCGTGATCCCGTCGCCGTGGAGCGTCACACGGCCGGCCTGCGGTGCCCACACCTCGAACTGCACGGACGGTTCCCCTTCGTCGGTGGCCCGTCCGTCGTGCACGCACGCGTGGACGACGGCTTCGGCGGACTTGCCCGTTATAACGTGCCCCTTTTTCGTCAAGCACGCGCGCGCAGGCCACCGTTCCCCGGTTTTCTGGACACCCGGGAGCTCCTGAAAGACAATCACCAGCGTGACGTCGTCCTTCGAGTTCAACACGTACCCCGCGCGGCTCTCCGACGTGGAGCGCGACAAGGCGCTGAAGGTGCTGCGGGACGGTGTCGCCATGGGGCGCCTGTCGCACGACACGTTCATCCGCCGCATGGAACTGGCCCTCGCCGCGCGCCGCTCCGACGAACTGGTGGCGCTCACCGCCGACCTGCCCCGCGAGAAGCGGCTGTCGCGGCTGGTGTTCGGCAGCGTCGAGGCCGTCTCCGGCTTCACGGTCCGGCTGCGCAACGCCTGGCGCGCCGAGCGGCTCCCGAAGCTCCTGCTGCCGATCCCGGGCTCGGAACACCCCCTGCGGATCGGCCGCGACCCGGCGAACGGGCTGCGCCTCACCCACGAGACGGTGTCCCGGGTGCACGCCGAACTGCGCCACCAGGGCGGCATGTGGGTGCTGCGCGACCTCGGCTCGACCAACGGCACCACCGTCAACGGGCGGCGCGTGATCGGCGCGGCGCTCGTCCGGGAGGGCGACCAGATCTCCTTCGGCCGGGTGGAGTTCCGCCTCGCGGCGGACTGACGTTCGGCGCACGTTCGGGTGAGGGGGGTGCGGCTGGGGTGAGCGCGTGCCGATGCCTACGGCATGACACGCTTCCTCGTCCTCGCCACGGCCCTCTTCCTCACGGCCCTCACCGCCCCCGCGACCGCGGCCCCCGAGAACGCCGTCCGGGGGGCGCTGCCCGGCAACTGGCTCCAGATCAGCGTCACCAAGAGCGACGGCCGCTCCAGCGACATGCGCGGCACCCTCCTGCTGTGCAACGACGTCCCCCAGGGCCACGCGCGCGCCGCCGAAGCCTGCGCCCAGCTCCGGGAGGCCCGCGGCGACATCCGGTCCATCCCGGCGCAGGAGGTCCTCTGCACCCTCGAATACGCCCCGGTCACCGCCGAGGCGCACGGGCAGTGGAACGGACGGTCCGTGCGGTACGAGAAGACGTTCGGCAACAAGTGCGAGATGGGCGCGCAGACGGGCGCCGTGTTCGCGCTGGACCGGTAGCCGCCCCGTCCCTCAAGCCGCTCTCCCGCGCGCGTGCAGCGCCGCCGCCACCACCGTGCGGGACTGGTGCTCCACCTGGTGGGGGAGCGGCACCCAGCGGGCGTGGAACTGGTCCGCGAAGGACGCGCTCCACATCCGTACCAGGTGTTCCAGCCGGGGCGCCGCCCGGTCGTCGTTCTCGCGCAGCACCCGCAGCAGCATCGCCGCCGCCCGCAGCGGCAGCCGCCGGGCGAACGCGTCGACACTGCTGACATAGGCCCGCGTGGTGTCCGCGGGGGCCGTGTGCGTCCAGTCGGAGGCCAGCCCCGGCACCAGGTCCAGGCCCCACCGCGCGGCCCGCAGCAGAGGCCCCTCCGGGCCGCCCAGCCGGGGCAGCGCCTCCCGGTGGACCTCCTCGACCATCCGCGCGTCGCCCAGCAGCCTGCGCGCCAACTGCCGCAGCGCCTCCGGCGGGTCCGGGTGCGGCGCCCCGTCGTCCACCAGGTCGCTCGCCCACATCGGCACCTCCACGACCGCCGTGAGCCCCCCGTAGCGGTGCGTGCGGTACCAGGTGCTGCTGCGCGCGTCGTCCGGCATGCTCGGGTACGCCGCGCCCGCCCCGGGCCCCGGCATCACGTGCACGCCGGGCCCCGACACCGGCCAGCCCGCCGCGTCCGAGGCGCCCGTCTCGACCGGGATGCGCAAGCGCGCCGCCGAGCGCGCGAACGGCGCCGCGAGCCCCGGGATGTCCCGGGTCAGCTGCACCCAGCTGCCGCCCAGGTCGGTGCCGTGCAGCGACACCTGGAGGTAGGGCCGCAGCTCGTCGATGACGCCGGTCAGCGCGAGCGTCTCGGGCGGCAGCCGGTCCGGAGGGAGTGCCGCGGGGGACCACTCCGGCTGCTCGGGGCCGGCCGGCCGGAAGAAACCGAGGTGGTACTCCAGCAGGCTGCGCGGCGCCGGGGTGCGGTGCAGGCTCGCGCCGTCCGGGTCCGCGCACACCAGGAAGTGCCACGACCTGCCGGTGCGCAGCCGCCGCTCCCGAAGGACGCGTTCGGCGAGCGCCAGCAGGGTCGGCCCGCCCGTCGGCTCGTTCGCGTGCGCCCCGGCCACGACGAGCACGGCCCGGCGCGCGTGCCCGACGGACAGCAGGTGCAGCGGACGTCCCGCGCGCGACACCCCCACCTGGCGCATCCCGCACAACCCGGGACGCCGTACGGCGAGCGCCCGCGCGGACGAGGTCAGTTCGGCCAACGTGGGATAGCGCGGCTCCGGCAAGACTCACCCCCGTCACACGTCCTGCTCCGCCCTCCCCACTACCCCACGCCCGTCAGGCCCTGTCAAGGACGGCGGAGACCGGTGGTGCGCGAGAGCGTCGGGGAGCGAGACGGTGGTGGCACGGCAACGGCGCGCACGCCCGGCGCACGACGAGGCGCCTACGCCGGGCGCACGACCCGCACCGCCCGCCACGCCGTACCCCGCCCACGCCCCGCCCGACCGATTCCGGACCCCGCCGTTCCCGGCGCGCACCCCACCCGTCCCGCTCACTCCCCGTCCCGCTCACTCCCCGACCCGCTCCAGCAGCCCCACCGGCAGCCCCTCCAACACGTCCGCCACGCGCGCGTGCCCCTCGAACTCCCGCCCCGGGTCCAGGACGTCCCGCCACCGCCCCGGCGGCAGCGGCAGCACCGTCCCCCGCCAGCCGCCCGCCTCCGCGAGCCCCAGCGGCAGCCGGGTCACCACCGCGACCACCGCGCCCGTGCGCGCGTACGCCAGACAGTGCCCGGCGGCCTCCCCGCGCGCGGGCAGCGGGGTGTACGTCGCCGACGTCCCGAACACCTCGGGGCGGCGCCGGCGCAGCCGCAGGGCGGCGGCCGTGAGGGCGGCCTTCTCGTCGGGGGCGGCCGGCGGGAAGCGCGCGGGGCGGCGGTTGTCCGGGTCCACCAGGGCCCGGTACTCGGTCTCGGTGCCCTGGTAGACGTCCGGGACCCCCGGCATCGTCAGATGGACGAGGGCGGTCCCGAGGACGTTCGCCCGGACGTACGGGGCGAGTTCCTCCCGGACGGCGAGCACCCGCTCCGCACCGGCCGGACCCGCCGCCACGAACGCCTCCACCGCCTCCTCGTACGCCGCGTCCCGCTCCGTCCAGCTCGTGCGCAGCCCCGCCTCCCGGACGTGCTTCAGCAGCGGCTCCCGCAGACGCGCGGGGTCGGCCTCGCCCAGCCCGAACACCGTCTGCCACACGGCCCACGCGAACGCCCCGTCCGGGAACTCCGGCAGCCCGGCGACGAGTCCGGCCCACCGCTCGGGGCACTCGGCCAGCACCGCGAGCGCCGCCCGGACGTCGGCGCTGCGTTTCGTGTCGTGCGTCGAGACGGCCGTCCCGGTCGCCGGCCAGTCGCGCTGCACGCGCGCGCAGTACGCGTGGAACTCCCGCGGCGACACGGCCGGGTGGCCCGGATCGCCGCCCACCTCCGTCGCCGACAGCAGCGGGACGTACCGGTAGAACGCCGTGTCCTCCACGGACTTGGCGCGCAGCGCGGAGGACGTCTGGGCGAACCGGTCGCGCAGTTCGGCACTGTGCGCGTGCGGGTGCATGAGCAGGTCCCGGACGACGCCCACCGCCCCGGCCTCCTCCGGCACGGCGAACGCCTCGCGGGCCTCCCGGGCGGCCTCCTCGGTGAGGACGGACGCCGGGTCGCCCGAGGCGTAGGGGCGGTAGACGTCCATGCGGACCAGGAGCTCGGTGAGGGCCGTGCGCAGGGTCCAGGGGGCCCGGTCGCGGGCGGCGGGGTCGGGGGAGGCGGCGCAGGCGCGGACGGCGGCACGCGTCAGGCGGTCCAGCTCGGCGGCGAGTTCGTGGGTGAGGGTCGGGTACGCGGCCCGCCGGACGGTCGCCGCCCAGTCGCCCCCCTGATCGGCCTGTACGCCCGTCTGACGGCGGTACGCGGCCAGGAGGGTGTCGCACCCCGCCGGGTCCGTGAAAAGGCCGTCCACGTGCCGTAGCGCGTCGTAGCCGGTCGTGCCCGCCACCGGCCAGGAGCGGGGGAGGGGTTCGCCGGCCGCGAGGATCTTCTCGACGACCGTCCACCGGCCGCCGGTCGCCCGGTGCAGCCGGTCCAGGTAGGCGTCCGGGTCGGCGAGGCCGTCGGGGTGGTCGACGCGCAGCCCGTCCAGGACCTCCTCGTCCAGGAGGCGCAGGAGCGTGCCGTGGGTGGCGTCGAAGACCTCCGGGTCCTCCACGCGCACCCCGATCAGCTCCGAGATGCTGAAGAACCGCCGGTAGTTCAGCTCCGTGCGCGCCAGCCGCCACCACACCGGCCGGTACCACTGCGCGTCCAGCAGCTCCGGCAGCGGCAGGTCCGCCGTCCCCGCGCGCAGCGGCAGGACGTGGTCGTAGTACCGCAGCGTCCCGTCCTCGACCCGCATCCGCCCGGTCTCGCCGCCCGCCGGGCCCCCGAGCACCGGCAGCAGCATCCGGCCGTCCCGCGCCTCCCAGTCGACGTCGAACCAGCGCGCGTACGGCGACGCCGGGCCCTCCCGGAGCACCTCCCACAGCGCGTGGTTGTACCGGGGCGCCATCGCCATGTGGTTCGGCACGACGTCCGCGACCAGCCCGAGCCCGTGCTCCCGCGCGGTGCCCGCCAGTTCCCGCAGCCCCTCCTCCCCGCCCAGTTCGCCCCGCACGCGCGCGTGGTCGACGACGTCGTACCCGTGCGCCGATCCCGGGACCGCTTCGAGGACCGGCGACAGATGCAGGTGCGACACCCCGAGGGACGCCAGGTACGGCGCCGCCCGCGCGGCGTCCGCGAACGTGAACGCGGGCTGGAGCTGGAGGCGGTAGGTGGCAGTGGGGACGGCGCGTCGAGGGGTCATGCTGAGCTAGGTACCCGGGGGACGGGGGTTGTGTACCGGGCCGGCCGGGAACCCCCGTCCTACGCCGGGCGTTGGAGTACCACCACGCTCCGGTCGATGAGGTGGAGACGGTCCCCGGCGGTCACCTTGGGGCCGGTGCCGGGTGGCGGCGGGGTGGGGTGGGCGGTGTCGATGACGAGGTGCCAGCGGGGGCCGTGGTCGACCGGGACGACGAAGTCGAGAGGGGTCGGGGAGGGGTTGAACATGAGGAGGAAGGAGTCGTCGGCGATGCGCTCGCCGCGAGGACCCGGCTCGGAGATGGCGTGGCCGTTGAGGAAGACGGTGAGCGCGGAGGCGGTCGCGGAGGTCCAGTCGCGGTCGGTCATCTCCCGGCCCTCCGGGGTGAACCAGGCGATGTCCGAGAGGTCGTCGTGAGTGCCCTCGACGGGCCGACCGTGGAAGAAGCGGCGCCGCCGGAACACCGGGTGCTCCCGGCGCAGCCACACCAGCGCGCGCGTGAAGGCGAACAGCTCGCCGGCGTCGTCCGGGGCCGGCCAGCGCACCCAGGACAGCTCGCCGTCCTGGCAGTAGGCGTTGTTGTTGCCCCGCTGGGTGCGCCCGAACTCGTCGCCGTGACTGAGCATCGGCACCCCCTGGGACAGCATCAGGGTCGCGACGAAGTTCCGGGTTTGCCGGGCGCGCAGCCGCAGCACCTCCGGGTCGTCGGTGTCCCCCTCGACGCCGCAGTTCCAGGACCGGTTGTGGCTCTCGCCGTCCCGGTTGCCCTCCCCGTTCGCCTCGTTGTGCTTCTGGTCGTACGACACCAGGTCCCGCAGCGTGAAACCGTCGTGGCAGGTCACGAAGTTGACGGAGGCCAGCGGTCGGCGGCCGTCGTCCTGGTAGAGGTCGGAGGAGCCGGTCAGCCGGGACGCGAACTCCGCGAGCGTGCGCGGCTCGCCCCGCCACAGGTCGCGCACGGTGTCGCGGTACTTGCCGTTCCACTCGGTCCACAGCGGCGGGAAGTTGCCCACCTGGTAGCCGCCCTCGCCGACGTCCCAGGGCTCGGCGATCAGCTTCACCTGCGAGACCACCGGGTCCTGCTGTACGAGGTCGAAGAACGACGACAGCCGGTCCACTTCGTGGAACTGGCGCGCGAGGGTCGCCGCGAGGTCGAAGCGGAACCCGTCGACGTGCATCTCGGTCACCCAGTACCGCAGCGAGTCCATGATCATCTGGAGGACGTGCGGGGAGCGCATCAGCAGCGAGTTCCCGGTGCCCGTGGTGTCCGTGTAGTACCGGCGGTCGTCCGCCAGCCGGTAGTAACTGCCGTTGTCGATACCCCGGAACGACAGCGTCGGCCCCAGGTGGTTGCCCTCGGCGGTGTGGTTGTAGACGACGTCCAGGATCACCTCGATACCCGCCTCGTGCAGCGCCCGGACCGCCGACTTGAACTCCAGGACCTGCTGCCCCCGGTCGCCCCAGGAGGCGTACGCGTTGTGCGGGGCGAAGAAACCGACCGTGTTGTAGCCCCAGTAGTTGCGCATACCGAGGTCCGAGAGCCGGTGGTCGTTCACGAACTGGTGCACCGGCATCAGCTCCAGCGCCGTCACCCCGAGCCGCGTCAGATGCCCGATCACCGCCGGGTGCGCGAGCCCCGCGTACGTACCCCGCAGCTCCGGCGGCAGCTCCGGGTGGAGCATCGTCAGGCCCTTCACATGGGCCTCGTAGATCACCGTGCGGTGGTAGTCGACGCGCGGCGGCCGGTCGTCGCCCCAGTCGAAGTACGGGTTCACCACCACGGACGTCATGGTGTGCGGCGCGGAGTCCAGGTCGTTGCGCCGCTCCGGGGCGTCGAAGTGATGGCCGTACACCTCCTCGCCCCAGCGCACCTCCCCGGCGACCGCGCGCGCGTACGGGTCGAGGAGCAGCTTCGCCGAGTTGCAGCGCAGCCCGCGCGCGGGGTCGTACGGGCCGTGCACGCGGAAGCCGTAGCGCTGACCGGGCATCACCCCGGGCAGGTAGGCGTGCCGGACGAACGCGTCGGTCTCGCGCAGTTCCACCGCCGTCTCGGAGCCGTCGTCGTGCAGCAGACACAGCTCCACTCGGTCCGCGGCCTCCGTGAAGACCGCGAAGTTCGTGCCGGCGCCGTCGTACGTGGCACCCAGGGGATACGCCTGTCCAGGCCAGACCTGCATGGGACGACTCTTCCAGGTGGGTGGGACGTGTGGTTGTACGACGGTAGGGCGAACCGGGGTCCGTCCGGTCGTCCAACTCGCTCCGACCCGCTCCGATTCACAGGGAACGCGGTCGCGCCCGCTTCCCGCCCGGCCCCGGTGTGACGGATTCGGAACGGTCCGCGACGACCCTGTCCATCCGGCTGCACCGCCGACCGCTCCCGGAGTACCCTTCCTTGATCGTTGGGACGGGAGAGCTCGGGGGAGCGGAAGGCGGTGCTTGGGTGGGCTCGGGAGGGCTGGAGCTGCCCCCTGGTGACGAGGGTCACGAGGGAGGCTCCGCAGACGCCCCGCCCGGCACGGTGTCGCTGGCCAGACCCATGGACGCGGGGGCCATCGGACCGGAGCTGGACTGGGACGCCGACGCCTGGCGCGAGGTGCGCACCCGCGCGCAGCGCGCGGGCCGGGCCTACATCTGGCTGAACCTCGTCGAACAGCGGCTGCGGGCCGTCGTGTCGGCGGTCCTGCGGCCGGTGTACGAGCCCGTCCACGGCGACGAGTGGGTGGTCGCCGCCGCCGGGCCCGCCGGGCAGGAGTGGGTGCAGCGCGCGGTCGCCGTGCGCGAGGTCAGCCGCCGCAAGGGCTACCTCCTCGACCCGGCCGACGACAACGTCATCTCGTTCCTGACGCTCCCGCAGCTGCGCGAGCTGATGGTCCAGCACTGGCCCTGCTTCGAGCCGTACTTCGACGAACGGCGCGACGTCGAACTCGCCCTGGACGAGCTGGAGGTCACCCGCAACGTCGTCTCCCGCAACCGGGCGCTGTCCGGGAACGTCCTCAGCCAGGCCGAACGGGCCTCCGCGCGGCTCCTGGAGATGCTCGGCGCCAGCGGTGACGTCCCCTCCGCGCGCCGGCTGCCGGTCGACGCCGTGGAGGACCTGGTCGGCGACCGGTACGGCGACGTCGTCGCCGTCCACTCCGACCGGGTGCGGCTCATGCGGCAGTTCCCCGCCGAGGACCTCTTCGGGGGCGCCCGGCGGATCGACGCGATCGGCATCGGCCTCAACCTGCTCGTGCAGAACTTCTCCGGGCGCCGCCTGGTGCGGCTCGCCGAGGGCGGCGGGCGGGTACGGCTGCTGTTCATCAACCCCGCGTCCAGCGCCGTCAAGCGCCGGGAGCGGGAACTCGGCATCAAGCGCGGCGAGCTGAGCCGGGCCGTCGAGATGAACATCCTGCACATGCGCCGGGTCCGCTCCCGGCTGCGCGACCCCGGGGCCTTCCAGATCCAGGTGTACGACGAGACGCCCCGCTTCACCGCCTACCTCGTCGACGGCGACGGCGCCGACGGCATCGCGGTCGTCCAGTCCTACCTGCGCGGCATGCGCGGGATGGAGGCGCCGGTGCTGGTACTGCGCGGCGGGAACCGGGTCGTCAGGGCGGGCGAGACCGAGGAGGGCGGGCTGTTCCCGGCGTACCGGGAGGAGTTCGAGCTGGCCTGGGCGGATTCGCGGCCTGTGTCCTGAGATCGGCGGTTCGGTGCGGGGGATGCGGAAGGCGGTCCTCCGATTGTCAGTGGCTCGTGGGAGGGTGGAGACCACTGGGGGAAAGCACCACCGAGAAGGGGGGCCCGTATGGCCTGGCACCAGGAGTTGATGATCGGCTTCGACCTGGAGACGACGGGGACGGACCCGAGGCAGGCGCGCATCGTCACCGCCGCCGTGATCGAGGTCGAGCGCGGAGAGGTCCGCGGGAGCCGCGAGTGGCTCGCCGACCCGGGCGTCGAGATCCCGGCGGACGCGGTCGCGGTCCACGGCATCGGCAACGAACGGGCGAGCAAGGAGGGCCGGCCCGCCGACGAGGTCGCGGGAGCCGTCGCCGACGCGCTGGTGAGCGCCTGGCAGGCGGGGGTCCCGGTCGTCGCCTACAACGCCACGTTCGACCTCACGCTCCTGTCCGCGGAGCTTCGGCGGCACGGACTGCCGTCCCTGCGCGAGCGGTTGGGCGGCGCCGACCCCGCGCCGGTCGTCGACCCGTACACCATCGACCGGCACGTCGACCGCTACCGCCGGGGCAAGCGCAACCTCCAGGCGGTCTGCGCGGAGTACGGCATACGGCTCGACTCGGCGCACGACGCGTCGGCCGACGCCCTCGCCGCCGCCCGCCTGGCCCGCGCGATAGCGGACCGCCACGCCAAGGTCGCCGCCCTCGGACCGGCCGAACTGCACCGGCAGCAGATCGAGTGGTACGCCGAATGGGCCGCCGACTTCCAGGCGTTCCTGCGCCGCAAGGGCGAGGCGGACGCGGTCGTGGACGGCGTGTGGCCGGTGCGGGAGGTCGTGCCGCAGGAGGCGTGAGGGGGCGGGGCGTGAAGGGGAGGGGCTAGAAGGGGTACCAGCGGACCGACTCGTCGCCGTCGCGCAGGGAGGCCACCCGGCGGGTGAACTCGGTGAGGGCCTTGGGGTTGGTGGGGGTGTGCTGGGCCACCCAGGCGCAGCTCGCGGTCTCCCGGGCACCGCGCAGCGTGGCGCAGCCGGACCAGTCGCGGACGTCCCAGCCGTAGGCGTCGGTGAAGGCGTCGTACGCGGCGGTGGGGAGGGCGTAGCGGTCGTGGGAGAGGGCGAGGACGACGAGGTCGTGCTCGCGGAGGTCGGTGGAGAAGGTCTCCAGGTCGATCAGGACCGGGCCGTCGGGGGTGAGGTGGACGTTGCGGGGGAGGGCGTCGCCGTGGATCGGGCCGGGCGCCAGCCGCGGGGTGAGGGCGGCCGACGCCGCCGCGAAACCGTCCCGCCGCGCGCGGAGGTAGTCCGCGTCCGCCGGGTCGATCGCGTCGCCCGCGAGCCGCAGCCAGCGCTCCACGCCGGACAGCAGATCCCGCGCGGGCAGCGCGAACGGCGGCGCGGGCAGGGCGTGCACGCGCCGCAGCAGCCCCGCGAGGTCACGCGGCTCGGCGGGCCGTACGGCGTCGGGGAGCCGGTGCCACACGGTCACCGGATGCCCGTCGACCAGCGCCGCCTCCGGCTCGGCCGCCCGGACCGCCGGTACGCCCTCCCTCGCCAGCCAGTCCGCGACGGCGACCTCCCGCCGCGCCCGGTCGAGGAGTTCGGCGTCCCGGCCGACCTTGACGACCAGGTCCCCGACCGCGAACACGGCGTTCTCGCCGAGCGCGAGCAGGGGCGCGTCGGCCCCGCCCGCCCACTCCGTCCGGGCCAGCACCTCACGCGCGCGTGCCTCGTCCATCGACCTGCCTCCACCTCTCGCCGTGCGGCGGTCTTCCGGCCGCCGGTCGTCGTCCTGCCGCCGAGCCCTGCTGCTGGGCCCTGCTGCCGGGCCTGCCACCGGGCCCCGTCCGTGAACGGCACCCCTGCCTCGGAGGCCCCGGTGACGCGGAGGGCCACGATGACGTGGAGACCCCGGTGACGTGGCGGGCACCCGGCCGCCGTACCCCCGTCGGGATTCGGCCATGCGTCGGTCAGTGTCGCATTCCCACTGGTGGGAGCGTGCGCGCGGTGTCTTGACGGGCGTCGGTGGGTTCACGACCATGGCGGGGCCCGGCGGAAGGGGTGGCGTGTGAGGGCGCGGCAGGGAGTGCTGGACCGGGGCGCGTGGTTTCTGGTGCTGCCCGCGCTGATACCGATCCTGGTGCTGAGCGTCGGCCCCCTGCTGTACGGGATCTCCCTGGCGTTCACCGACGCGCAGTCGGGCCGCACCCAGGCCACCCAGTGGATCGGCGGCCTCAACTTCCGGGACCTGCTGGACGACACGCTGTTCTGGGAGTCGTTCCGGATCGGCCTGGTGTGGGCGTTCGGCGTGACCGTGCCGCAGTTCCTCCTCGCCCTCGGCCTCGCCTCGCTGCTCAACCAGGGCCTGCGCTTCGGCCGGCTCGCCCGCGCGCTCGCGATCGTGCCGTGGGCGATGCCCGAGGTCGTCGTCGGCATCATGTGGCGGCTCGTCTACCAGCCGGACGCCGGAATCCTCAACGAGACGCTGCGGAACCTGGGGCTGGGCGAGGGCAGGGACTGGCTCGGCGGCCTCGGTACGGCGTTGCCCGCCGTGATCGTCGTCGGCGTCTGGGCGGGGCTGCCCACGACGACCGTCGCGCTGCTCGCCGGGCTCCAGAACACGCCGCGTGAACTCCACGAGGCGGCGCAGGTCGACGGCGCGGGCGCCTGGCTGCGGTTCCGCACGGTCACCTGGCCCGCCCTGCGCCCGATCGCCCTCGCGATCACCGCGCTCAACTTCATCTGGAACTTCAACTCCTTCGCCCTGGTCTACGTCCTGACGAGCGGCGGCCCCGGCGGACGCACCCGGCTGCCGATGCTGTTCGCCTACGAAGAGGCTTTCCGCTACGGCCAGTTCGGGTATGCGGCGGCGATGGGATGTGTGATGGTCGCGGTCGTCGCGGTCTGCCTCGCGGTGTTCCTGGCCGGCCGGCTCAAGGGAGGTGACGAGGCGTGAGGCGACTCGCACGGCCCGCCCAGTACGCGGCGCTGCTCGCGTATCTCGTGTTCCTCGCCTTCCCGTTGCTGTGGCTGCTGTCCACCGCGTTCAAACCGCCCCGGGAGCTGGGCAGTCCGCACCCGACGTGGATTCCCCGGGACCCGACGCTCGGCAACTTCCGCCAGGCGTTCGACGAACAGCCCCTGCTGCGCGCCGGGTTGAACTCCCTGCTGGTCGCGGCGGCAGCCGCGCTGCTCGCCGTGCTCGTCGCCACCCCGATGGCGTACGTCCTCGCACGGCGCCGGACACGGCTCGCGCGCGCGGTGAACGGCTGGGTCGTGGTCAGCCAGGCGTTCCCGTTCGTGCTGCTGATCATCCCGCTGTTCCTGCTGCTGAAGAACCTGCGGCTGATCGACTCACTCGCCGGACTGGTGATCGTCTACGTGGTGTGGGCGCTGCCGTTCGCGCTGTGGATGCTCACCGGCTATGTCCGGGCCGTCCCCACGGAGTTGGAGGAGGCGGCGGCCGTCGACGGCGCCGGGCGGCTGCGGACGCTCGTGTCGGTGACCGCGCCCCTGCTGGCGCCGGGGATCGCGGCGACGGCGATGTTCGCGTTCGTCACCGCGTGGAACGAGTTCTTCTTCGCGCTGGTCCTGCTGAAGACTCCGGAGCACCAGACGCTGCCGGTGATCCTCACCCACTTCATCGGCGCCGAGGGCGTCGCCGACCTCGGGCCGCTCGCCGCCGCCTCGTTCCTCGCGACCCTGCCGTCCCTCGTGGTGTTCGCGTTCGTCCAACGCCGGATCACCGGCGGCCTGTTGACGGGGGCGGTGAAGAGCTGATGCGGGCCAGGGCGCTGAGGGCCGTCGCCGTCCTCCTGCTGGCGTTCCCGGCCGCCTGCTCGGCGGACGCCACCCGGGACGACGGCCGGATCACCCTCCGCTTCCAGTCCCTCGCCTGGCAGGACGAGTCCGTCGCCGCCACCAAGGAACTCGTGAAGGAGTGGAACGCCACCCATCCGGACATCAATGTCAAGTACGTCCAGGGGAGTTGGGACAGTGTCCACGACCAGCTCCTCACCTCCTTCGAGGGCGGCGACGCCCCCGACATCGTCCACGACGCCTCCGACGACCTCGCGGACTTCGCGTACGGCGGCTACCTCGCGGACCTGACCGAACTGCTCCCCGCCCGCCTCAAGTCCGACATCCCGGAGCGGAGTTGGGCCACGACGACGTTCGGCGACGGCGTCTACGGCGTCCCCTTCCTCCAGGAACCCCGCGTCCTGATCGCCAACGCGAAGTGGCTGCGCGAGTCCGGCGTCCGCATCCCCACCCCTCAACGCCCTTGGACCTGGGAGGAGTTCAGGAGCGTCACCCGGCAGCTCAGCGGCGACGGGAAGTTCGGCGTCGCCTGGCCCCTGCGCGAACCTGTCTCCGCCACCCTCAACCTGTCCCTCTCGGCGGGCGGCCGGCTCTTCCACCGGGGCGCGGACGGCAAGGTCACCGTCCGCATGGACGCCGGCGACACGGTCGTACCGCGAACCATCCACGACCAGGTCGACGTCGACCACAGTGCCTCGGACTCCACGCTGGGCAGCGGGGGTTCGGACACGCTGCCCGGGTTTTTCGCCGGGAAGTACGCGATGGTCCCCCTCGGCCTCTCCTACCGCCAGCAGATCTCCCAGCAGGCGCCGAAGGGCTTCGAGTGGCAGGTGCTGCCCGCGCCCGCCGGTGCCGCCGGACTCACCCAGGGCGTCAGCCCGCAGACGCTCTCCGTCGCCGAGGACAGCCCGCACAAGAAAGAGGCCGTCGCCTTCCTCGACTTCCTCCTGCGCCCGCCGAACATGGTCCGCCTCGCCCTCGGCGACTGGATGCTCCCCACCGGCACGACCGCCCTCAAGGACCCGGCCCTCCGCACCGCCGAACACGGCTGGGCCACCGGCACCGCCCTCGCCCCCCACCTCGTCCCCGCCCCCGCGCAGTCGGTGCGCGGCTACCCGGAGTGGAAGGACAAGGTCGCCACCCCCGCCCTCCAGGAGTACTACAGCGGCGCGATCGGCCTCGACGGGCTGCGCCGGCGGCTGGAGAAGGACGGGAACCTGGTGCTCGCCCGCTACCAGCGCTGAAAATGCGTTGCCGCCACCGGCCCCGTCCTTCTAGCGTCGGGGCGTGGCAGCGAACTGCACGATCATCGACACCGGTCTCGGCCGGGGCGTCACGTATTCGATTCGGATGCGTCGCGGCCCCGGAACCCTGACCGGTCCGGGGTGCGACACCCGCTGACGGCTGAGCCGCCGGGTCGTCCTTCACTCCCGCACGCCTGAGGCGTGCCATTTCTCCTGTCTTCCGGTCGGGGTCACGTCTGCCCACTCCCCGAAAACCCGGAAGACAAAGGACGTCGGCCATGGCCCGCCCCTCCCCTGTCGCACGCGCGCTCTCCCAGAACTTCCTCGCGGACCGCGCCGCCGCACGGCAACTCGCCCGACTCGCCGTGCCGTTCACCTCGAAAGTCCCGCTCATGCTCGAAGTCGGCGCGGGCAAAGGCGCGTTGACCGAACACCTCGCCCCCCGATGCCGCGAGCTGCGCGCCTACGAGATCGACCGACGGCTCCTGCCCGCACTGCGCGCCCGGTTCACCGAGACTTCCCACGTCACCGTCATCGGCGGCGACTTCCTCACCTCGCAGCCGCCCCGGACGCCGTTCTCCGTCGCCGGGAACGTGCCCTTCTCCCGGACGGCGGACATCGTCGACTGGTGTCTGCGGGCGCCCGGTCTCACCGACGCGACCCTCATGACCCAGCTGGAGTACGCCCGCAAACGCACCGGCGACTACGGGAGTTGGACGCTGCTGACCGTGCGGACCTGGCCCCGGTACGAATGGCGGCTGGTCGGGCGGGTCGCGCGGACGCGGTTTTGGCCGGTGCCTCGGGTGGACGCCGGGGTCGTCCGGATCGAACGGCGGCGGACACCCTTGGTCGAGCCGGCGTCGTACGCGTGGTGGGGGGAGTTGGTCGAGGCCGGGTTCTCGGGGGTCGGGGGGTCGTTGCACGCGTCGTTGCGGAGGGTGTGTCCCAGGAGGCGGGTCGACGCGGCGTTCGGGGCGGCCGGGCTGGAACGGGGTGTGCTGGTGGGGGCGGTGACGCCTGGGGAGTGGCTGCGGCTGTTCGACGTACTGGGCTAGAGACGCCCAAGGGCCCGCCCTGGGGATGCCCGAGGGCCCGTCGGCTTCCCTCCGGAAGTCGACGGGCCCTCGGGGCGCGGCGGTTCACACCTTCAGCGGTGCCTTCCGCTCCTGCGGGAGGGCGGCGATCTCCTCCGCCGACTCGTCGTGCGTCAGGTCCGGCATCCACCGCAGCCACTTCGGCAGGTACCAGTTCCGCTCGCCGAGGAGCGCCATCACGGCCGGCAGCAGCACGCCCCGGATGATCGTCGCGTCGATGAGGACGGCCGCCGCGAGGCCCACGCCCATCTGCTTCATCGACTGCATGGACAGCGTCCCGAAGATCGCGAAGACGGCGACCATGATGGCGGCGGCGCTGGTGACGACCCCGGCGGTGGTGACGACGCCGTGCGTGATGGCGTCCTGGGTGGTGCGGCCCCGCATCCGGGCCTCGCGGATACGGGAGACCACGAAGACGTGGTAGTCCATCGAGAGGCCGAAGAGGATGACGAAGAGGAACAGCGGCAGCCAGGTGACGATGGCGCCGACGCCCTCCGCGCCGACCAGCGAGGCGCCCCAGCCGTGCTGGAAGACGGCGACGAGGATGCCGTAAGCGGCTGCCACGGAAAGGAGGTTGAGGGCGATCGAGGTGACCGCGACCGTGAGCGAGCGGAACGACAGCAGCATCAGCAGGAAGGCGAAGACCACGACGAAGGCGAACACCGGGGCGACGGAGCCCACGAGTTGCTCGTTGAAGTCGTGCGAACCGGCCACCTCACCGGTGATCGGCGCCTGAACTCCCGCCACCTTCCCGAGAGTTGCCGGCCGGACCTCGTCGCGCAGCGTGACCAGGCTCTTCCCGGCCGCGTCCAGATCGGACCCGCCGACCAGCGGGACGTACACGTAGGCGAGGTTCTGCCGCTGGTGCACCTTGATCTCGACGGGCCCGCGCGAGGCCCCCGAGGAGACCGCCTCCGCCTTGAACTCCTCCAGCGCGGACCGGACTTCGGGCGCGGAGATGTCCCGCGCCTTGACGACGACCTCGGCCGGCGCCGTACCCCCGGGGAACGCCTCGTTGACCCGGACGTACGTCTGGACGATGGGCAGCCGGTCCCCGAACTCCTGCTCCAGCGTGAGGTTCTGCGTCTTCATGCCCAGCGCGGGCGCGGCGATCGCGAGGAGCGCGCCGCCCGCGACGGCCACCGACACCCACGGCCGGGCCAGCACCCGCTTCAGGACGGCCGACCAGAACCGGTTCTCCCCGCTCCCGCCACCGCGCCGCCGCAGGAACGGCACCCGGCCCTTCTCGACCCGCTCGCCCAGCAGGGAGAGCAGCGCCGGCAGCACGGTCACCGACCCGACCATCGCGACGGCGACGACCATCAGCGACGCCAGCCCCATCGCCTCGAACTCGGCGAGCCCCGTGAACAGCATCCCCGCCATCGCGACGCACACCGTCACCCCGGAGACGACGATCGCCCGCCCGCTGGTCGCGGCGGCGATCCGCAGCGCCGTCCGCGCGTCCCGCCCGGCCTCCCGCTCCTCGCGCTCACGGCGCAGGTAGAACAGGCAGTAGTCGACGCCGACGGCGAGCCCGACCAGCAGCATCACGGAGTCGGCGGTGTCGCTCATCGGCTGGACGTGGCTGACGACACCCATCAGGCCCATCGTCGCCGCGATCGCGGTGAGCGCCAGCGCCACCGGCAGCAGCGCCGCGACCAGCGCGCCGAACGCGACGAGCAGGATGCCGAGAGCGACGGGGACGGCGGAGTACTCGGCCTGCTTGAAATCGTCGCCGAACGCGTCGTCGAACGTCTTGTTCATGCTGGCGGAGCCGATCTCCTCGATCCGCAGCGTGTCCGCGTACGTCCTCTGCACACCGGCGACGGCCTTCAGCACCGGTTCGACCCGCTCGCCCGCGGTCTCCGCGTCACCCCGCATGTCGAACTGGACGAGCGCGCTGCGGCCGTCCTTCGAGAGGGTCCCGGTGTCGTAGGGCGAGGTCACGTCGGTGACCCGGCCGGTCTTCTCGACGGCGGCGATCACCGCGCCGACGGCCTCGCGGAACGGCGCGTCGGTGGCCTTGAGCCCGCCGCCGGCCGCCTGCACGAGGACGGTCTCACCGGCCGGTTCCTCGATGCCGGAGTCCTTGACGATGGTCGCCGCGGTGCGCGTCTCGCCCTTCAGGCCGTCCGAGTCACCGACGTCCACCCGGCCCATCGCCGAGCCGAGCCCCACCGCCAGGACGACGAACAGCACCCAGATCCCCACGGCCGCCCACCGGTGGCGGGCGCTCCACCCGCCGGCGCGGGCCGCGAAGCCCCGTACCCGCACGTCTGCCTTCCCCATGACCGGCCATCCCCCTCGGGTCCGGCGACGACCCCCTGTCATCACCTCTGCATCGAAGGTATGGCGCCGATAAGGACCCCTCGTCGTGCCCACCGACGAAGTCCCGGCCTGCGAACTCATCCCCATGGACCGCGCGCCCTCGTCACCGCGGAGGACCGCGGGCCCTTACACACATCGGGGTCGGACCCCGCCCGCCTCAGGGGCGCGCCGCCCCCAAGGCCCTACGGTGACCCCATGACGACGACGTACGCGGCCCTCCTGCGCGGCATCAACGTGGGCGGCCACCGCAAGCTCCCGATGGCCGACCTGCGCACCCTCATGGAGGGCCTCGGGTACGGCGCCGTCCGCACCCATCTCCAGAGCGGACAGGCCGTCTTCACGACCGGCGACGGCGACGAGACCTCCCTCGCCGCGACCCTGGAGCGGGCGATCGAGGGGCACTTCGGGTTCACCGTGGACGTCATCGTCCGCGACCACGCCTACCTCAGGGCGATCGTCGACGACTGCCCCTTCCCGGCCGCCGAGTTGGAACCCAGACAGCTCCACGTCACCTACTACTCCGCCCCCGTGGACGCCGCCCGCTTCGCCGACGTCGACCAACCCGCCCATCTCCCCGAGGAGTTCCGCCTCGGCGACCGCGCGCTCTACCTCTACGCCCCCGACGGCCTCGGCCGCTCCAAACTCGCCGAACAGCTGGCCCGCCCCCGCCTCACGAAGGGCCTGATCGCGACCGCCCGGAACTGGAACACGGTCCTCAAACTCGCCGAACTCACCTCACCCCAGCCGTAGCAGCTCCGCCTCCGACAGCCGTACGACGCCGGAGTCCAGGTTCTCCTCCAGGTGGTCCGGCGTCCCCGTCCCGGGTGTCGGGCACAGCACCGGCGAGCGGTGCAGCAGCCAGGACAGCGCGACCTGCCCCGCGCTCACCCCGCGCGCGGCGGCGACGGCCGTGCACGCCGGGTCGGCCGTGAGGGTGCCGTTGCCGAGCGGGAACCACGGCAGGAAGGCGATCCCGCGTTCCTCACACACCGTCAGAAGCTGTTCGGAGGACCGGTCCCGCAGGTGGTACCGGTTCTGCACGGACGCGATCCGCGTCAACTCCAGCGCCTCACCGAGCTGTCGCGGCGTGACCGTGTCCAGCCCGACCAGCCGGATCTTCCCCTCGGCCCGCAACTCGTCGAGCACACCCAGTTGTTCGGCGAGCGGGACACCGGGGTCGATCCGGTGCAACTGGTACAGGTCGATCCGCTCCAGCCGGAGCCTGCGCAGACTCCCCTCGCACATCTCCCGCAGCCGCTCCGGCCGCCCGTCGACATGCCAGGCGCTGTCGCTCGTGCGCACCACCCCGCCCTTGGTGGCGATCACCAGCCCCGCCGGATACGGGAACAACGCCTCGGCCACCAACTCCTCGGCGACGTACGGCCCGTAGTTGTCGGCCGTGTCCACGAGCGTCACCCCGCGCGCCACGGCCCGCCGCAGCACCCCCACCGCGTCCCCGGCGGCCCCGCGCGGACCCCAGTAGCCGGGGCCGGTGAGCTGGGCGGTGCCGAAGCCGAGGCGGCGGACGGGGAGTTCACCGCCGAGGACGAAAGACTCCTGAAAAGCGCCGGTCATCCGGCAGAGCCTACGCTCGTCCCATGCGCTACATCATCATCGGAGCGGGTGCCGTCGGCGGCACCGTCGGGGGCCGGCTCGCGGGGGCCGGCCGGGAGGTCGTCCTGGTCGCGCGCGGCGCGCACAAGGCGGCGATCGAGGAGAAGGGGCTGCGCCTGCACGTCCCCGAGGGGGTGCTGACGTACCGGCTGCCGGTCGTCGACGGGCCGGCGGCGCTCGGTGAGCTGCGCGCCGACGACGTCCTCGTCCTGGCCGTGAAGACGCAGGACAGCGAGGCCGCCCTCGCCGTCTGGGGCCCGGCGCCGGTCGCCGGGGGCGGCACCGCGCAGGAACGGCTGCCGCTGCTGTGCGCCCAGAACGGCGTGGAGAGCCAGCGCATCGCCCTGCGCCGCTTCACCCACGTCTACGGCGTCTGCGTCTGGCTGCCCTCCGCGCACGTCGAACCCGGCGTCGTCTCGGCGGCCGGCTCCCCGCTCACCGGCATCCTCCACCTCGGCCGCTACCCGCACGGCACCGACGCCACCGCCCACCGCGTCGCCGAGGACCTCGAAGCGGCGAGGTTCGAGGCACCCGTCGTCCCCGACGTGGCCCGCTGGCAGTACGCGAAACTCCTCACCAACCTCGGCAACTCCCTCGACGCGGTGGCCGGCCACGAGGGCGCGACGGCCCTGTGGGAGCCGGTCCGGGCCGAGGGCGAGGCGGTGCTGAAGGCGGCGGGCATCGACTGGACCGGCACCGAGGAGGAGCGGGCCCTGCGCGGCGACAAGATCACCCTGCTCCCGCTGCCCGACGCCCCGCGCGGCGGCGGCTCCTCCTGGCAGTCCCTCGCCCGCGGCACCGGCAGCATCGAGGCCGACTACCTCAACGGCGAGATCGTCCTCCTCGGGCGGCTGCACGGCGTACCGACCCCGCTGAACACGCTCCTCCAGCGGCTGGCGAACGAGTTCGCGCGCGAGCGGCGCGAAGCCGGCTCGCTGTCGGTCGAGGAGCTGCTCAGGCTTGTCGCGTTTGTTCAAGAGAGCTGAGCCGACGGTCCCTAGCGTGGGGCGCATGACGAACGACACCTACGCCCACCTGGCCGAATGTGCCGCCGAGGCCGCCCGGGTCGCCCACGGCGTCCCGGCGGCACGGCTCGACGGGCCCACGCACTGCGGGGACTGGGATCTGCGCACCCTCGTCAACCACTGGGTGCTGTACACGTCCCACGGCCTGGAGCATCGCGCCCTGCGCACCCCGCTCCCCGAGAAACTCACGGAAACCGATTTCACCGCCGACCCCGGCTGGGCCGACGCGTACGCCGCGCAACTGGACCGGGCCCTCGCCCTGTGGGCCGGCCCGGCAGCCTGGGAGGGCGAGATCGACCTCGGGTACGCCGTCCTGCCCGCCGCCGAACTCGCCGGACTCCTCATCAAGGAGACGGCCGTCCACGGCTGGGACGTGGCCACCGCCACCGGCCAGGAGTTCCGCGTCTCGGAGCAGGCCGCCGCCTTCGTCCTGGACGTGGTCCTGACCCACGCCGACCTCTACCGGCAGTACGACGGTTTCGCCGCGCCCGTCGAACTCCCCTACGACGCCCCGGTGTTCGCCCGGGCGCTGGCCGCCAGCGGACGCGACCCCAGGACCGGCTGAGCCGGCGCGGGCCGGGTGCGCGCCTCGTCGTACCGCCGCAGCAGCAGCCGTGCCACCTCCGGCGCCGGTCCCAGCACCTCCGCCAGTACGTCCGCCTCCGCCGCACCCCGCGCGATCCGGTCCGGCAGGAAGCCCGGCGCGAGGACGTACGGCGCGACCGCGACCCGGCGGCAGCCGAGCGCGCGCAGCTCCCGTACCGCGTCCTCGGTGCGGGGCAGGGCCGCGGAGGCGAACGCGGGTCGCACGGCGCACCAACCGGTGTGCCACCACTCCCGCGCGATGTCGGCGATGACCGCGATCGCCTCCGGGTCGGTGGACCCCGCCGAGGCCAGCACGACCCCGGTCGAGGACTTGTCGGCGGAGGTCAACCCCGCCTCGTGCAAACGGCGTTCGAGCGCCGTCAGGAGCAGTGGCGACGGGCCGAGGACCGCCGCCTGGCGGATGCGCAGGGAGGCGGGCGCGTCCGCCAGCACCGCCGGGATGTCCGCCTTCGCGTGGAAGGCGCGGGTCAGCAGCAGCGGCAACGCCACCACGTCCCGCGCGCCTTCGGCCGCCAGGGACTCCAGCACCTGAGGGACGGACGGGGTGTTGAAGTCGAGGAAGCCGGTCTCCACGCGCAGCCCCGGCCGCAGCGACCGCACGCGCCGTACGAGGGCGTGGACGGTCGCCGCGTGCCGTGGGTCACGGCTGCCGTGGGCGATGACGAGGAGTACCGGCACGGGAGTTCAGCTCTTCACGAGCAGGCCGCGGCTGCGCAGCACCCACCGCTCCAGCGGACTGAAGATCAGCAGGTCGATCGCGATGCCGACGAACAGGATGAGGATGATCGCCTCGAACACCATCGCCATGGAACTGGCGTTGCGCCCGTTCTCCAGCAACGCGCCGAGCCCGATGCCGAGATCGGGGGAGGAGGCGATGATCTCGGCGGCCATCAGCGACCGCCAGGAGAACGCCCACCCCTGCTTCAGACCCGCCAGATAGCCGGGCAGCGCGGCCGGCATGACGATGTGCCAGGCGCCCTTCAGCCCCGTCGCCCCCATCGTGCGGCCGGCCCGCAGGAACAGCGGCGGCACCTGGTCGATGCCGGACACCAGGCCGTTGGCGATGGACGGGACGGCGCCGAGCAGGATCACCGCGTACATCATCGAGTTGTTCAGGCCCAGCCAGATCACGGCCGGCGGCACCCACGCCACCGACGGCAGCGACTGGAGTCCGGACAGGATCGGCCCGATCGCCGCCCGCACGAACTTCACCCGCGCCACCAGCAGCCCCAGCGGGGTGCCGATGGCGAGCGCGAAGAGGAAGCCGAGCAGACCGCGCGAGACGCTGGTCCAGATGTAGTCGAGGAGCCGCCCCTCCAGCCAGGCGCTCTTGAACTCCGCGCCCACGTCGGACGGCGAGGGCAGCTTCGTCGGGTCGTCGACGACCTTGAAGGTGATCAGCGCCTGCCAGACGAGGACCACCAGGACGACGGCGACGATCGGCGGCAGGATCTTCGTCCGGAAGGTGACGAGGAACGGCGTGCGGCTCGTCGCCGACGACTCCAGTGCGTCGAGGCCCGCCTCCAGGCCGCCGAGGCCGGCGCCCGTCTTCTCCTGCGCGGTGGTCTCAGTGCTGGCCATGACGGCGGATCTCCCCACGCAGTACTTCGGTGATCTCCAGGGACAGTTCGGCCACCGGCGCGTCCTCGATGCGGCGCGGCTGCGGGATGTCCACGGTCCACTCGCGGGCCACCCGGCCGGGCCGCGACGACAGCAGCACGACCCGCTGGGCGAGCCGGACCGCCTCGCGCACGTTGTGCGTGACGAACAGGACGGACACGCCCGTCTCGGCCCAGATCCGGGTCAGTTCGTCGTGCAGGACGTCCCGGGTGATGGCGTCGAGCGCGGCGAACGGCTCGTCCATCAGCAGGAGCCTGCTGTCCTGGGCGAGCGCCCGGGCCAGGGCGACGCGCTGGCGCATCCCGCCGGACAGCTCGTGCACGCGCTTGCCGTACGAGCCCTTCAGGCGCACCAGCTCCAGCAGCTCCTCGGCGCGGGTGCGGCGCTCGTTCTTCGCGACTCCCCCGAGTTTCAGGGCGAGTTCGATGTTCTTGCCCGCGGTGAGCCACGGGAACAGGGCGTGCTCCTGGAACATCAGAGCCGGGCGCCCGTCGGTCGTGATGGTGCCGGCGGAGGGCCTGTCGAGGCCCGCCACCAGGTTGAGCAGGGTCGACTTGCCACAGCCCGAGGCCCCCAGGAGGGTGACGAACTCACCCGGCGCGACATCCAGCGTGATGTCGTCCAGGACGAGCTGCTGCCCGGCGGGCCCGGCGAAGGACTTCGAGACGTGCTCGATACGGGCCGCGTGCTCCACCGACTCGGCGTCGGCGGCCTTGGCGAGAGCGGTTGCCATGATCGTCACCTCCTGGGAACTCGGGGGAATCCGGACCTACTTGACGCCGAGACCGGCGTCGGAGACCTCGGTGGCGCCCTCGGCCTTCAGGACCTTGTTCAGGAGCGTCAGGTCGTAGATGCCGTCCAGCTTGGGCTTGGCGAGCAGGCCCGCCTTGACCGCGTGCTCCGCCTCGGAGTTGAGGGTGGCGGCCAGCGGGTCGTCGATGAACTGGATCGACGACCACGCCGGGTCGAGGACGTCCGCCGGGAGCGCCTTGCCCGAGTCGATCTTCAGCTGGGCGTTGGCGGCGGCCTTCGCCTCCGCCGGGTTGGCGTTGATCCACTTGTTGGTGTCGACCGACGCCTTCAGGACCGCCTCGACGGCCTTCGGGTGCTCGGTGAGGAACTTCTGCGACACGATGATGTTCGTGATCACGAACTTCTTGTCCGGCCACAGCGACGCCTCGTCGAGCAGCACCTTCGCGCCCTCGGCGACCAGCTTCGACGCGGTCGGCTCCGGCACCCACGCGCCGTCGATGGAACCGGACTTGTAGGCGTCCGGCGTCACCTTGTTGTCGGTGCGGACGACGGAGACGTCACCCTTGCCGCTCTGCGCGTCGACCTTCCAGCCCTGCTCGGCGATCCAGTTGAGGAACGCCACGTCCTGCGTGTTGCCGAGCTGCGGGGTCGCGATCTTCTTGCCCTTGACGTCCGCGATCGACTTGATCTTCGCCGGGTTGACGACCAGCTTGACCCCGCCGGACGCCGAACCGCCGATGATCCGCAGGCTCTTGCCGTCCGACTTCGTGAAGCCGTTGATCGCGGGGGAGGGGCCGATCCAGCCGATGTCGATCGAACCGGCGTTGAGCGCCTCGATCTCGGAGGGGCCCGCGTTGAAGGTCGAGTACGACGCCTTGGTCGCGCCCAGCGCCTTCTGGAAGAAGCCCTTCTGCACCCCCACCAGCGCCGTGCCGTGGGTCAGGTTGCCGAAGTAGCCGATCTTGACGGAGTCGAGTCCGTCGATCTTCTCCGCGCCGGCGGCGACCTTCTGCTCCGAGGAGGTGTCCTTGGACTCGGAGCCGTAGCCGCAGGCGGCAAGTGCCAGCAAGGGGAGGGTGGTTGCCGCGATCAGAGTGCGGCGGGCGAGCGAGGAGCGGGAGGCAGGCACGGGAGGGGTTCCTCTCGTTGGCCCGGCGGGTCACGGTCTCTCAGGTCGTGGCCGGGAGTTCGGCAGGGCGTTTTCGTCGATGACGGGACGTCCGGTGGGGGGACAGGGCGCGCAGGCGGTGCGCGTACGTCATCACGCACATCGGGCCACCCCGCCCTGCCCGCTGCCGAGGGCGCCGCTGCCGACGCGGCCACCCTCCTTCGCGAACGTCGAGTAGAAATCCACCTGAGTCATCGTCAGAAGTCCCAACCGTCGTCGTCCGAGGCGTCCTTGACGGGTTCCGGCGCGGCGAACGACTCGCCGACCATGCCGGCCGTGAGCGTCGTGCCGTCGGCCGGGTCGATCAGGATGAACGAGCCGGTGCGGCGCGAGTCGGCGTACGAGTCGACCGGCAGCGGCTCGGCCGTACGGATCTTCACCCGGCCGATGTCGTTGGCGACGAGCTGTCCCGGGTGCGGGTGCAGGGACAGGTCGTCGAGGGTGAGGCGGGAGGGGATGTCCTTGACGATCGCCTTGACCGTGCGCGTGCCGTGCTTGATCAGGACGCGGTGCCCGACGGTCAGCGGCTGGTCGGCGACGTGGCAGACGGTCGCCTCGACGTCCTGCGTGGTCGCGGGGGCGTCCTTGCTGGGGACGATCAGGTCGCCGCGCGAGACGTCGATGTCGTCCTCCAGGAGGATCGTCACCGACTGCGTCGTCCAGGCTTCGTCAACTGCCGTGCCCAGCAGGTCGATCCCGGCGATCCGGGTGGCGCAGCCCGACGGCAGGACGGTGACCGGCTCGCCGACGCGGAACGAACCGGCGGCGATCTGACCGGCGTACCCCCGGTAGTCGGGGTGCTCGGCGGTCTGCGGGCGGATCACGTACTGCACGGGCAGGCGCGCGTGGCAGTGCGCCAGGTCGTGGGCGACGGGGACGGTTTCGAGGTGTTCGAGGACCGTCGGGCCGCCGTACCAGTCCATGTTCGCCGACGGCTCCACGACGTTGTCGCCGGCCAGCGCCGAGATCGGGATCGCGGTGACCTCGGGGACGCCCAACTCCGTGGCGTACGCGGTGAATTCCTGGGCTATCGCGGCGAACACGCCCTCCTGGTAGTCGACCAGGTCCATCTTGTTGACGGCGAGGACGACGTGCGGGACGCGCAGCAGGGCCGCGATCGCCGCGTGCCGGCGGGTCTGCTCGACGACGCCGTTGCGGGCGTCGACGAGGATCACCGTCAGCTCGGCCGTGGAGGCACCCGTCACCATGTTGCGGGTGTACTGCACGTGTCCGGGCGTGTCGGCGAGGATGAACCGGCGCTCGGCGGTCGCGAAGTAGCGGTACGCCACGTCGATCGTGATGCCCTGCTCGCGCTCGGCGCGCAGGCCGTCCGTCAACAGGGCGAGATCCGGGGCGTCCTGACCGCGCGACGCCGACGCCCGCTCCACGGCCTCCAGTTGGTCCACGAGGACCGACTTCGAGTCGTGCAGCAGCCGGCCCACGAGGGTGGACTTGCCGTCGTCGACCGAGCCGGCGGTCGCGAACCGCAGCAGCGTCGTCTCGGTGAGTGTCGTGGTCATCTCTAGAAGTACCCCTCGCGCTTGCGGTCCTCCATCGCGGCCTCGGACATCTTGTCGTCCGCGCGCGTGGCCCCCCGCTCGGTCAGCCTGGACGCGGCGATCTCGGTGATGACCTGCTCCAGCGTCACCGCGTCCGAGTCGACGGCACCCGTGCAGGACATGTCGCCGACCGTGCGGTAGCGCACGAGCCGCTTCTCGACCGTCTCGGACGCCTT
This sequence comes from Streptomyces sp. NPDC004539, assembly GCF_040610055.1. Taxonomy (NCBI): domain Bacteria; kingdom Bacillati; phylum Actinomycetota; class Actinomycetes; order Kitasatosporales; family Streptomycetaceae; genus Streptomyces; species Streptomyces sp. NPDC004539. The sequence continues at coordinate 430,691 of NZ_JBEXLS010000002.1, forward strand.
CGGACCGCCCCACTCGCCGGCCGTCAGCCACATCCCGGCCCGCGCGAACACCTCGCGCTCGTGCGCGAAGTAGATCTCCGGCAGCTCGATGCCCTCACGGGCGATGTACTGCCAGACGTCCAGCTCGGTCCAGTTGGACAGCGGGAAGACGCGTACGTGCTCGCCCGGCGCGTGCCGCCCGTTGTACAGGTTCCACAGCTCCGGGCGCTGGCGGCGCGGGTCCCACTGCGAGAACTCGTCCCGCAGCGAGAACACCCGCTCCTTGGCGCGGGCCTTCTCCTCGTCCCGGCGTCCGCCGCCGAACACCGCGTCGAACTTCTCCGCCTGGATCTTCTCCGTCAGCGGCAGCGTCTGGAGCGGGTTACGGGTCCCGTCCGGCCGCTCCTTGAGGACGCCCCGGTCGATGTAGTCCTGCACGGACGCGACATGCAGCCGCAGACCGTGCTCGGCCACCGTACGGTCGCGGTACTCCAGCACCTCGGGGAAGTTGTGCCCGGTGTCGACGTGCAGCAGCGAGAACGGCACCGCCGCCGGGCGGAACGCCTTCAGCGCGAGGTGCAGCATGACGATGGAGTCCTTGCCGCCCGAGAACAGGATCACCGGGTTCTCGAACTCCCCCGCGACCTCACGGAAGATGTGCACGGCCTCCGATTCGAGGGCGTCCAGATGCGAGAGGGCGTAGGTGCCCCCGGTAACCGTCGCGACGGTGGTCACACCAGTCCCCTTTCGCTGAGCAGCGCGTACACCGACGCCGCGGACTCGCCCACGGTCTGGTCCTGCGACTCGATCCGCAGATCCGGCGACTCGGGCGCCTCGTACGGGTCGTCCACGCCGGTGAGACCGGTGAGTTCACCCGCCGCCTGCTTGGCGTACAGGCCCTTCACGTCGCGAACGGAGCACACCTCGACCGGAGTCGCCACATGCACCTCCAAGTACGCCGTCCCGCCCTCCTGGTGGCGCCCCCGCACGGCCTCCCGGCTGTCCGCGTACGGCGCGATCACCGGGACCAGCGTCTTCACGCCGTTGCGGGCGAGGAGTTCGGCGAGGAAGCCGATGCGCTGCACGTTGGTGTGCCGGTCCTCGCGGCTGAAGCCGAGCCCCGCGGAGATGAACTCCCGGATCTCGTCACCGTCGAGGACCTCGACGGCGTGGCCCTCGGCGCGCAGCAGCCCGGCCAGCTCGTAGGCGATGGTGGTCTTGCCGGCACTCGGCAGACCCGTGAGCCAGACGGTGGCTCCGGTCGTCACGTCGCTCTCCTGATTCGTCGTCATCCGTGCAGCCCGCACTCGGTCTTGGCGCGTCCCGCCCAGCGCCCGGCGCGCGCGTCCTCGCCCTCCAGGACCCGGCGGGTGCAGGGCTCGCAGCCGACGGAGGCGTAGCCGTCCATCAGCAACGGGTTGGTGAGCACGCCGTGTTCGAGGACGTACGCGTCCACGTCGTCCTGCGTCCAGCGGGCGATGGGGGAGACCTTCACCTTGCGGCGCTTCTCGTCCCAGCCGACCACCGGGGTGTTCGCCCGGGTCGGGGACTCGTCGCGGCGCAGGCCGGTCGCCCACGCCTGATACGCCGTCAGCCCCTGTTCCAGCGGCTGGACTTTGCGCAGCTTGCAGCAGAGGTCGGGGTTGCGGTCGTGGAGCTTCGGCCCGTACTCGGCGTCCTGCTCCGCGACCGTCTGACGGGGCGTCAGCGTGATGACCTTGACGTCCATCACGGCCTCGACGGCGTCCCGGGTGCCGATCGTCTCGGGGAAGTGGTAGCCGGTGTCGAGGAAGACCACGTCCACGCCCTTGCGGACGCGGGAGGCGAGGTGGGCGACCACGGCGTCCTCCATCGAGGAGGTCACGCAGAAGCCGGTGCCGAACGTGTCCACGGCCCACTGGAGGATCTCCAGCGCGGAGGCGTCCTCCAGGTCGCGGCCCGCCTGCTCGGCCAGCTCCTTCAACTCGTCGTCGGTACGCGCTATCTGAGCCGTCGTCATGTCCGATCCCCTCCGTCGTCCGCCTGTTGGAGCCCCCGGGAGAGAAGTCCCAGGAACTTCAACTGGAATGCGCGGTTGCAGGCCCCGCATTCCCAGGCGCCGTGACCTGTCTCGTTGGGGCGCAGGTCCTCGTCGCCGCAGTAGGGGCAGTGGAAGGGGGCCGCGCGCTCGCTCATGACAGGGCCTCTTCGGACGCCCGCGCCGTCCACACCGCGAACCGCTCGCCGTCCTCGCGCTCCTCCTGGAACCGCTTCAGGACCCGCTCCACGTAGTCCGGCAGCTCGGCCGAAGTGACCTTCAGGCCACGCACCTTGCGGCCGAACCCGGCCTCCAGACCGAGCGCGCCGCCCAGGTGCACCTGGAAGCCCTCGACCTGCTCGCCCTCGTCGTTCAGGACCAGCTGACCCTTGAGACCGATGTCCGCGACCTGGATACGGGCGCAGGCGTTCGGGCAGCCGTTGATGTTGATGGTGATCGGCTCGTCGAACTCCGGGATACGGCGCTCCAGTTCGTCGATCAGCTGGGAACCGCGCGCCTTCGTCTCGACGATCGCCAGCTTGCAGTACTCGATGCCGGTGCACGCCATCGTCCCGCGCCGGAACGGCGACGGCGTCACCCGCAGGTCCAGCGCCTCAAGGCCCTCGACCAGCGACTCCACCCGGTCCTGCTCGACGTCGAGGACGATCATCTTCTGCTCGACGGTCGTACGGACCCGCCCCGAGCCGTGCGCCTCGGCGAGGTCCGCGATCTTCGCGAGCGTCGCCCCGTCCACCCGGCCCACGCGCGGCGCGAAACCGACGTAGAACAGGCCGTCGTTCTGCCGGTGCACGCCGACGTGGTCGCGCCAGCGCTCCACCGGCTGCGCCGGGGCCGGACCGTCGGACAGCTTGCGCCCCAGGTACTCGTCCTCCAGCACCTGGCGGAACTTCTCCGCGCCCCAGTCCGCGACCAGGAACTTCAGCCGGGCACGGGTGCGCAGCCGGCGGTAGCCGTAGTCACGGAAGATCGAGATGACGCCCTCGTAGACGTCCGCCACCTCGTCCAGCGCGACCCAGGTGCCGAGCCGGACGCCGATCTTCGGGTTCGTGGACAGGCCGCCGCCGACCCAGACGTCGAAACCGGGGCCGTGCTCGGGGTGGACGACGCCGACGAACGCGACGTCGTTGATCTCGTGCGCCACGTCCAGCAGGGGGGAGCCGGAGATCGCCGACTTGAACTTCCTCGGCAGGTTCGAGAACGCCTTGTCGCCGATGATCCGGCGCTGGATCTCCTCGATCGCGGGGGAGCCGTCGATGATCTCGTCCTCGGCGATCCCCGCCACCGGGGAGCCGATGACCACGCGCGGGGTGTCGCCGCACGCCTCGGTCGTGGACAGGCCCACCGCCTCCAGACGCTCCCAGATCTCCGGGACGTCCTCGATGCGAATCCAGTGGTACTGCACGTTCTGCCGGTCCGTGAGGTCCGCGGTGCCGCGCGCGAACTCCTGCGAGATCTCCGCGATCACCCGCAGCTGCGCCGTCGTCAGCCGGCCGCCGTCGATGCGCACCCGCAGCATGAAGTACTTGTCGTCCAGCTCCTCCGGCTCCAGGATCGCGGTCTTGCCGCCGTCGATCCCGGGCTTGCGCTGGGTGTACAGCCCCCACCAGCGCATCCGGCCGCGCAGGTCGTTCGGGTCGATCGAGTCGAAACCGCGCTTCGAGTAGATCGTCTCAATGCGTGTCCGCACATTGAGACCGTCGTCGTCCTTCTTGAACTGCTCGTTCCCGTTGAGCGGGGTGAAGTGCCCTGCGGCCCACTGACCCTCGCCGCGGTGACGGCTCACCTTGCGGCGGGGCGCTGCGGCGGCAGGGTTCTCCGGGGTGGCGGCCATGGTTATGTACGTCCTTCAAGGCAGGCGAATGCGGCTCTGACCGGGGAATCCCAGCAGGTCAGGAGGGTTTGGCGCAGGGCGGACACAAGGGCGGGAACGGCGGCGACGCGGCTCGTCAGCTCGCCGGACAGATGGCGCTGGACATGCGGCAGAGATCGACGTGCCGCCGACTCACCAAGGCGATTCCAGTTCCGGACATGGTGGAAAGCGTGGCACGGCGTTCTGGACACAGTCCAGCTTCATCCGACATGCGGACACTCGTGTCTCGACAAGTGAGACCCGGGTGTGTTCGGTCACATGCGCTGCACGAGGGCTTGTCGGCGCAGGTCAGCCCGGGTATGCGCCGGGCCAGGGACCCGGCGCCGCGACCTCGGCCTGCTCCTTGACCTCGGTGTCGTACAGCCGGAAGCCCCGGCGCTGGTAGTTCGCCAGCGCGTGCTCGCCGTCCAGGCTGCACGTGTGCAGCCACACCCGCTTCGTCGGCGTCCGCTGCGGCCAGCGTTCGGCCAGGTCCCAGGCGCGCGCGACGCCGTACGACAGGAGGTGACCGCCGATCCGGCGGCCCCGGAACGCCGGGAGCAGACCGAAGTAGGCGATCTCCACGACGCCGTCGTCCTGCGGGTCCAGCTCCACGTACCCGGCCGGGGTGTCCCGCTCGTACGCCACCCACGTCTCGGCACCCGGACGCTCCAGCTGCTCGCGCCAGCGGTCGTACGGCCAGGCGAGCCGGTCGATCCAGCGGATGTCGCCGCCGACCGAGGCGTACAGGAACCGGCTGAACTCCGGCGAGGGGACGGCCGCGCGCGCCACCCGCACATCGCCCTCCGGGGCGGCGGCGGGCAGCAGATCGGTCGGCGCGGACTGCTCCAGGGACCAGGTGGTCACGGGGATGTTGCTCATGCACGCCAGGGAATCATCCGGGCGCGGGATCTGTCGACGACCTGCGGGGACCGGCAGAGAAGGCACAGCAATCGGTTACCGCCGCGCGGCTACGGGCGGGGCAGGTGCCGCGCGGCTGAAGGTGGGCCGACATCGCACGGCTGAGGGCGCGCCCGGAGAGGGGCCGGCCGTCCTCACGAGCCGTCGTCGTCGCTCCACTGCTTCTTCGCCGCCCGGTCCACCGACGCCAGCGGCATCGCGAACAGGGTGCGGCCCGACTGGGACCAGACCTCGCCGGTCGCCGCCCAGTACGACAGGGACTGCGGGGCCTCGCTCCAGCAGGCGTGCTGGTCGGAGCCGTCGCACTCCGCGGCCGACGTCCCCTCGGTGTCCTGGCGCCACAGCGTGCCGTGCGCGTGGTCCGCGCCGGGCGCCTGGCTGACGTACCAGGCGTCGTCGCGGGAGAGCACCCCGCGCAGCCCTTCGACCTCCGTGCGGTACGCCTCGGTCGCCGCGACCCGGCCGTACATGTCGGCGGCCAGCAGACCGCCCCGGTCGGGCAGGGAGCTGAGGGCGTAGCGCCACAGCCGTGCCGAGCCGCCGTGCCGCGTCGACTCGCCGGCCACCAGGCTGTCGGGGACCGTGCTGCGGTCCAGGGAGATCGTGTCGGGGCGCGGGGAGCCCGCCCCCAGCCGGTAGGTGCCGACCGCCGGCAGCACGAACCGCGCCCGGTGGGCCGACCAGCCCCCGGCGACCCGGCCGACCGCGTCACCGTCGACCGAGGCCCGCTGGATACGGTTCATGTCGAAGACGTACAGCGCGGCGCCGTCCCCGTCGTCCGCGGTGACCAGCAGCTTGTCCTGGTACCAGACCATCCCGGTCAGCCCCGAGCGCAGCGCGCGGAAGTCCGCGCCGTCCGACACCGGCACCGCCAGCAGCACCCACGAGTACGTCAGCCGGTCCGGGTCGTTCGCGTCGACGAACGCCACCCGCGCGAACCCGCCGTCCGCCGCCGCCCCGGCGCGCGACCAGCCGGAGAGGATCACCCGGTTCGTGCCCCACACGCCGTCGTCGTCCGCGTCCCCGGACGTCGTCAGCGCGCCCGGCCGCCAGCCGAGGGTGTCCGCCGCGTCCCAGCAGTACGACGTCACCGGCTCGGGCGCGACGGGGAGCTGGCCGCGTTCGGCGGCCGTGCAGTCCGCGGAGTCCCGCAGCAGCCGGTCACCCGCCTCCAGCACCGCGCTCACCCCGACCGGCCGGCCCATGCCCGCCGACAGCCGGTCCAGCGACGTCTGCGGGACCAGGTCCTCCGTCATCCGCAGCGCGGTCGTGACCTCCACCTGCTTCAGCGCGCCCGGCGCGTCCGAGACGGTCGCCTGCGACGCGCTGATCATGGTCGCGGCGGCGGTGAGAGCGAGGGCGGTCCCGGCGAGGAACCCACGCAGCGCTCTTCCCCTACGGCGCCGGCGGTGGCGGCCACGTTGCGTCATTACGTCCTCCCGAGGCGGGCCAACTGCGCCTGTTGATCCTTGCGTTGACCGAGGAGCAGGTGGGGTGACCCGTAAAGGATGCTACGGCAGACGGCCCGTGCCCGGGAGGAAGACCCGGCAAAGGATGGGGAGAAAGCGTGTGCGGAAGCGTTTCCGAGGGATATCCCTATGCCGACTCCCTTGCCGAGCAAGGGTTTTCTGTCGATTTTCTTTCTGCGCTTTTCCCGCTGCATTTCTCTGTACGGCTAGGAGGCGCGCGCCCGTTGCACCGTCGCCGCCGCCGAGTGCGGGAGCAGGTCCCTCGGCTCGTCCGGCAGGACGACGTCGACCTCCGTGTCCTCCCGGAACCGGTACGGCCGATGCTCCAGGAACTCCCCGAGATAGCGCCGCACGCGCGACAGCTCGGCCCGCACGGTCACCGTCCGCGCCGGATCGCCGAACACCTCCTCCGCCAGCTCCGCCGCGCTGCGCCCCGCCGGACACACCGCGAGGAGATACAGCAACTCGGCGTGCCGCGGGCTGAGTTCCTGCGCCCAGGAGCCCACACCCCCGGAGACGGTCACCGACCAGCGCCGCGCCAGCGACAGATCCAGGGTGATCCGCGCCCCGCCGCAGCGCCCCCCGCCCGGCTCCACCGCCCGCACCAACCAGCCCCCGTCCAGCGGCTCCAAGGCGCACGGCCCGAGCGACGGCACCCAACCGGCGCCCGCCGCGGCCGACTTGGGCAGCGTGATGCGCTGGACGTACGGCATGCCCGTCACCGCCGCCGTCCACCCGTCCCGGTCCACGACCGCTGCCCGCCCGCCGAGCCGCGCCAGCACCGGCGCGGCCACCGCGCGCAGCCGCTGGAGCGAACCGAGGTGCGTCTCCCGCAGCCGCGCCTCCGCGAGCTTCGCCACCGACTCCACCCAGGCGAGCGTCGCCGGGTGCAGCGACTCGTGCGGGCCGCTCACGTCGACCACCCCGAGGAGCCGGCCGTCCCTCGGGTCCGTGATGGGGGCGCCCGCGCAGGTCAGGTTCGTCAGCGAGCGGACGAAGTGCTCGGCGGCGAACACCTGTACCGGCCGGCGCAGGACCGCCGGGGTGCCGATGCCGTTCGTCCCGGCGACCTCCTCGCTGAGGTCGGCGCCGAGGGCGAGGCCCACCTCGTCGGCCCTGCGCAGCACCGGGGAGCAGCCCTCCCGCCACAGCACCCGGCCCTCCTGGTCGGCGACGATCATGATGTGCCGGGCGTCGTCGGCGGCCGGCAGCAGCCCCGCCCGCAGCACCGGGACGACCTCCCTGAGCGGCGACTCCGCGCGCCGTCTGCGGACCTCGTCCGGGCCGAGCAGGCCGGGGCCGAACTCGTGGTCGGGGTTCACGCCGCGCCGCAGGACCCGGGTCCAGGACTGCTCGATCACCTTGCGCGGGACCTGGTGGACTCGGCGGCCCGGGCTGGAGGCGCGCGGCGGGTCGGAGGCGCGGGGCGGACGGGCGGCGTCCACGGCCGCGTTCTGCGCGGCGTTCATCGGCGGATTCGCCACGGGTGCCTCCGGAGACGACGTGGGGTGGAGCGTGAGGTGAAGAGGGAAGAGAGCCGGGCGCCGGTTGTCAAGGTTCATGGCAGCCGGCTGTCCATCCTGCCGCCCGACGGGACGTCCGGGCGTACGCGGGTCGGCGCGGCCGGGCCGTTGCAACCCCCTGCAACCCTGGTGAACGTACCTGCGGTGCTTGAAAATTGAGCCACGCCGACGAGAGCGGCGGCCCCGGTCTCGCAGGACCGGGGACGCGCGGGTGGTGCCGTGTCGGCGCGGCACCACCCCGTGGGCGGGGCTTCGCGGGGTTGTGCAACCGCTTCCACAACCCCCGCCCCTCACACGGCGCGGGCCCTCTCCACGATCGCCTCCAGGTCCAGTGTGTGCGGCAGCCCCCCGAACGTCGCCCCCGCGTCCCCGCCGAGCCGGGACGCGCAGAACGCGTCGGCGACCTCCGGCGGGGCGAAACGGACCAGCAGCGCCCCCTGGAGGACCAGGGCGAACCGCTCGGCCAGGCGCCGGGCGCGGGCCTCGGCGCCGTAGTGGTCGGCGAGTTCGGTCAGCAGGTCCTTGATCGCCGCGTCGAGACGGTGGTCGGCGCCCCGCGCCCGCCCCACCTCCCGGAGGTACGCGTCCAGCGCCGCAGGCTCCCGCCGGAGCACCCGCAGCACGTCCAGCGCCTGGACGTTCCCCGCGCCCGCCCCGACCGAGCCGAGCGGCGACTCCCGCACCAGCCGGGGCATCCCCGACTCCTCGACGTACCCGTTGCCGCCCAGGCACTCCGCGGCCTCCACGACGACCGGCGGGCACCGCTTCGTCACCCAGTACCTGGCGGCCGGCACCGCGATCCGCAGCAGCGCCCGCTCCTGCTCGCCCCCGTCGTCGAGGGCCGCCGCCAGCCGCATCCCGAGGGCCGTCGCCGCCTCCGACTCCAGCGCGAGGTCCGCGAGGACGCTCCGCATGAGCGGCTTGTCGGCCAGCTTCCCGCCGAACGCCTCCCGGTGCGCGCAGTGGTGGACCGCCTGCGCGACCGCCTGCCGCATCAGCCCCGCCGACCCCAGCACGGAGTCCAGCCGCGTCGCCGCGACCACGTCCATGACCGTGCGCACCCCGCGCCCCTCCGCCCCGACCCGCCGCGCCCACGTCCCGTCGAACTCCACCTCCGCCGTCGCGCCGGACCGGCTGCCGAGCGTGGACTTGAGACGTTGCAGCAGAAACCGGTTGCGGGAACCGTCCGCCAGCACCCGCGGCACCAGGAAGCAGGTCAGCCCTTCCGCCGCCCGCGCCAGCACCAGGAACCCGTCCGACATCGGCGCCGAACAGAACCACTTGTGCCCGGTGAGCACGTACGCGTCCGTTTCGGCAAGCGGTTGCGCAACGGTCGTGATCGCCCGGAGGTCGCTCCCGCCCTGCTTCTCCGTCAACGCCGTCCCCAGCAGGGCGCCCCCCTTCGAGGCGACGGGCCGCAACTCCCGTTCGTACAGCGCCGACGTCAGCGGCGCCTCCCACTCGGCGGCGAGCGAAGGCTCCGCACGCAGCGCCGGCACCGCCGCGTGCGTCGTCGACAGCGGACCGCACGTCCCCCCGTCGGCCTGCGCCCACACCAGCAACCCCGCCGCCCGCCGCACCTCCCCGCCCGGCCGCGACCGGACCCCGGCCAGCCCCGCGCCCACCCCCTTGCCGAGCAGCCGGTGCCACGCCGGGTGGAAGTCGACCTCGTCGACCCGGTTCCCGTACCGGTCGTGCGTCCGCAGCCGGGGCGGATTCTCGTCCGCCTGTACGGCCCACTCGCGCACCTGTGCGGAACCGGCCGACCTCCCGAGTTCGGAGAGTTCCGCGTGGGCGTCGTCACGTCCGTCGGGCGGCAGATGCCGGCCCACGGCGTCCACCAGGGCCCGGTCGGTGGCGTACATGTCGTACGCGGCAAGGGGAGGAGGCTGATTGGTCACGGTGTGGGTGGTACCTGCCATGGCGCGCAACCTATCCCCTCCACCGGCGTCACGTGCGCCGACGCCGTACCACCGGGATGAGTGGGACCTCCGGCGGCGGATACCTTTAGGGCGTGCAGCCAGCAAGTCAGTCATCCGAGCAACCCGAAGGCGCGACCGGGCGCTTCCACCGGGCGCGTGCCCTCTACCGGGACGTCTCCATGCGCAGGACCACCTGGCTGCTGCTCAAGGACACCGTCAACTCGTGCGTCGAGTACCGGATTCTGGGCCTCGCCGCAGAAGCCGCTTTCTTCACGTTGCTGTCCGTACCGCCGCTCCTGCTCAGCCTCATCGGCCTGCTCGGCTACGTCGACGACTGGACCGGCACCGACACCATCACGAGCCTGGAGATCAACCTCCTCGACGCCTCCCGGACGGTCCTGTCCGACAAGGGCGTCCAGCAGCTCGCCCAGCCGATCCTCGACGACGTGATGAAGGGCGGGCGGCCCGACATCATCTCGATAGGGTTCCTGTTCGCCCTGTGGTCGGGCTCCCGCGCGGTGAACGTGTTCATCGACACGATCACCGTCATGTACGGCCTCGACGGCGTGCGCGGCATCGTCAAGACCCGGCTCGTCGCGTTCGCCCTGTTCGTCGTCGCGCTCGTCATCGGGGCGATCGCGCTGCCGCTGATGGTCGCCGGGCCCGACGCGGTCGTCCGGATCGTGCCCTGGTCGGCGACGCTCGTGCAGCTGCTGTACTGGCCGGTCGTGATCCTGCTGTCGATCGCCTTCCTGACCACGCTGTACCACGTGTCGGTGCCCGTGCGCTCGCCGTGGATCGAGGACGTGCCGGGGTCGCTCGTCGCGCTCGCGATGTGGGTGCTGGGCAGCTTCCTGCTGCGGATCTACCTCCAGAACACCATCGAGGGCGCCACGATCTACGGCTCGCTCGCCGCCGCCGTCGCCGTCCTGCTGTGGATCGGCGTGTCCGCGTTCGCCGTGCTCGTCGGCGCGGCCGTCAACGCCGCGATCGACCGGGTCTGGCCCGCCGCCGCGACCGCCGCCGCCCGCGCCGCCAACGACCGGCTGCGCAAGGAGGAGGTCGTCGAGTACGTCGCCCGGATCTCCGCCGAGCAGGGCCGCGAGGACCCCGACGACCCCGACATGCCCTCCGAGTTCCCCGAACGCTGGTCCCGCTTCCTCCCCCACGAGAACGTCACGGCCCGGCTGCGGACACACGCGAAGACGGTGGCGAAGGCGGAGGGGGAGCAGCGCCGGGAGAAGTAGCGCCCGCCGCCGCGTGCCGGGAGGGAGTGGGGCCCGCCGCCGCGTGACGGGAGGAGTGGGGACGGCCGCGCGCCGGGAGAAGGCGGGCCCGCCGGTTTCCCTACGACGCCGGCGCGCGCGTTTGTGCAAGCGGTTGCCGCGGGTTTCCTCAGACCTTCCAGGCGCCCTCCGCCGCCGCCTCCCGCGCCCAGTCCCCGAAGTCGCGCGGGGCGCGGCCCAGGACCTCGTGGACGTCGTCCACCGACAGGAACGAGTTGTGGCCGTCCAGGAGGGAGGCGAACACCTCGGTCAGGAAGGCGACCTCCTCGGCCGGCATCCCGAACTCCGCGAGGACCCGCGCGTACCGCTCCGAGGTGACCGGCGTGTAGGTGAGATCGCGGCTCGCTGCCAGCCCGATCTCGGTGACGGCCTGCCGGAACGTCATCAGACGCGGCCCCGACAGGTCCAGCGCCCGCCCCACGTACCGGTCGCCCTCGGTGACCGTCCGCACGACGACCTCCGCGACGTCCGCGAGGTCCAGGAACGGCTCGGTCACCTCCTGCGCCGGGAACACCAGGTCACCGGTGAACCGCAGCCCATCCGCCAGCGGCCCCTCGCTGAGGTTCTGCGTGAACCACGAGGCCCGCACGACTGTCCAGTCCGCGCCCGACGCGCAGAGCGCCTCCTCCGCCGCCCGCGCCGACGCCTGCCCGCGCCCCGACAGCAGCACGAGCCGCCGCACACCGAGCGCAACCGCTTCCTGAGACAGCGCACCCACCGCCGCCCCCGCGCCCGGCGCGCCGATGTCCGGCGGATACACCAGATACACCGCGTCCGCGCCGCGCAGCGTCCCCGCCCAGGTCGAGGCGTCCGCCCACGAGAACCCCTGCGCCCGCGAGGCCGGCCGCACCGTCAGCCCCGCCGCCTCGGCGGCCCGCGCCACCCGGCGACCCGTACGACCGGTCGCGCCGGTCACCACCAATGTCATGTCCCGTTTCGTCATGCGTCCAGTCAAGCCGCGCCCGGCGCCGGGGCCCATCCGCGAGCGGCTCACCCCCATACGCGCGCGTCTACGCTGGCCGTATGGACCCACTCGCCGGACTGCTGGAGGGCCCGCGTGCCCGGGGCGCCTTCCTCGTCCGCGCCTGCTTCGACCCGCCGTGGAGCATCCGCGTCGAGGACCGGGCGCCGCTCACGGTGATGCTCCTGGTCCGCGGGGACGCCTGGGTCGTGCCGGATCACGGCAAGCGGTTGCAGTTGCGCGCCGGCGACCTCGCGATCGCCCGCGGCTTCGACCCGTACACCTGCGCCGACGACCCCGACACGCCCCCGCAGGCCCTCATCCTGCCGCGCGGCGCCTGCGCCCGCCCCGACGGGCGGCCCCTCAACGGCTCCATGGACCTCGGGGTGCGCAGCTGGGGCGACCGGCTCGACGGCTCGACCGTCTTCCTGATCGGCACGTACCTGCTGCACGGCGAGATCAGCAACCGGTTGCTGGACGCGTTGCCACCCTTGCTCTCCCTCACCGCCGAGGAGTGGCCGAACCCCCTCACGCCGGTCCTCATGGAGGAGATCGTCCGGGACGAACCCGGTCAGGAGGTCGTCCTCGACCGGCTCCTCGACCTCATCGTCATCTCCGCGCTGCGCACCTGGTTCTCCCGGCCCGAGGCCGCCGCGCCCACCTGGTACAAGGCACTCGCCGACCCCGTCGTCGGCCGGGTCCTGCGCCTCCTCCAGGACGATCCCGCCCACCCCTGGACCCTCAACGCGCTCGCGGTGAAGGCGGGCGTCTCGCGGGCGGCCCTCGTCCGCCGGTTCACGGAGCTGGTCGGCGAACCCCCGATGACGTACCTCACGAACTGGCGTCTCGCCCTCGCCGCGGATCTGCTGCGGGACACCGAGGACACGATCGGGGCGATCGCCCGCCGCGTCGGTTACGGCAGCCCGTTCACCCTCTCCAGCGCGTTCAAGAGGGTGTACGGGGTGAGTCCGCAAGAGCATCGGGGGCGGGCGTAGCGTGGGGATGTGTACGAGGAGCGGGCGTCTCGGCTGACCGGGGCGGTGGTGTGGACGAACGGGCCGGGGGCGCCGGCGCCGGGGGGCTCGCCGCGGTCGGGGGTCTCGCCGTCGTCGGGTGATTCGCCGTTGTGGGGTGGCTCGCCGTCGCCGGGTGGCGCGTCCTTGTCGGGTGCGGGGTTCTCATCGGGTGGCGCGTCCTTGTCGGGTGCGGGGTCCTCGCCGAGTGGCGCGTCCTTGCCGGGTGGCTCGCCGTCGCTCGGCGTCTCGCCGTCGTGGGGTGCCGTGCTGCCCGACGGGTGCATGGATCTGCTGTGGAGCGAAGGGCGGCTGCTGGTCGCGGGGCCCGACACCCGGGCGTACGTCCCCTCGGGGCCGGGGGTCTTCTGGGCGGGCGTTCGCTTCTTTCCCGGTACGGCGCCGGCACTGCTCGGGGTCCCGGCGTGTGAACTCCGAGACCTTCGGGTCGAGTTGGCCGATCTGTGGCCGGCGTCGGAGGTGCGTCGGCTCGCGGCGCGGGTGGAGTCGGCGGTGGATGTGGTGACGGGGCTGGAGGAGCTGGCGCTCGAACGGGCCGTGGCGCCCGATCCGTTGCTGGCGCGGGTGGTCGCCGGGCTGGACGCGGGGCGCTCGGTCTCGGAGGTCGCGGACGAACTGGGGGTGGGGGCGCGGCAGTTGCATCGGTGGTCGCTGAAGGCGTTCGGGTACGGGCCGAAGACGCTGGCCCGGATTCTGCGGTTGCAGCGGGCCTTGGGGTTGCTTCGGCGGGGGGTGCCGGCGGTGGAGACGGCCGTGCGGGCGGGGTATGCGGATCAGGCGCATCTGTCGCGGGAGGTGCGGGAGCTGACGGGGGTGACGCCGGGGAGGTTGGTGGGTTGAGGGGGGTTCGGGCTGGGTGGGGTCGGCGGGGTCTGGGGGATGGGGGGCGGCTCGACGGGGGCCGGCTTGGTCGGGGTCGGTTCGGCGGGGGCGGTTCGGTCGGGACCGGTTCGGCAGGGGCTGGCTCGGCGGGGGGCGGTTCGGTCGGGACCGGTTCGGTCTGGGCTGGCTCGGCAGGGGCTGGCTCGGCAGGGACCGGCTCGACAAGGGCCGGTTCGGTCGGGGGCGGCTGGATCGGGACCGGTTCCGCTAGGGCCGGTTCAGCGGGGCGAACAGATCCACCCCGTTGCCGTCCGGATCGTGCACCACCGCGTACCGCTGGCCCCACACCGCGTCCCACGGCTTCGCCTCGCCGTGGTACCCGGCCGCCGTCAACTCCTCGTACACGGCGTCCACTTCACCGGGGCCGTCGCACAGCAGCGCCAGCGAGGCGCGTCCGCCGGGGCCGGGTGTCTCGAAGCCGGGGAGGAAGGACCGTACGGTCTCCTCGGAGTCGAGCATGAGGCGCAGTCCGCCGGGGAGGGCGGCCTCGGTGTGCCCCTCCCGCTCGGCCCCTTCCGGGAAGGCGAACCCGAGGCGGCGGTAGAAGGCGACGGAGGCCGCCATGTCGTGGACGAGGAGACCGATGGCGTCGAATCGTGGAGTCATGGGGACACCGTAGGGAGGGGGCGTACCCCCGGTCTTGAAGAAAACGGACGTCCGGTCTTCAAGGAAACCCCGGCCTTCAAGGAAACCCCGGCCTCAAGGAACCCCGTCTTCAAGGACACAGACGTCCCCGGAAACCGTTTGCACAACCGCGCCCCCGCCACGAGGGTGTCCCGATGACCACCCCCGCACGCCTCGACCTCCTCCGCTGGCAGACCGACCTCGCCTGGTCCCTCTTCACGTACCACCTGGACCGCCTGGCACCGGCCGACCACCTCTGGGAACCTGCCCCCACCTGCTGGACCCTCCACCCGGACGGCGCCGGCGGCTGGACCCCGGACTGGGCCGACACCGAACCCGACCCGGTACCGGTCCCGACGGTCGCCTGGCTGACCTGGCACCTCGGCTGGTGGCTCGGCACGGCGACGGACCACCTCCGCGCCCACACCCCCCGAGCCCGCGAGGACGTCCACTGGCCGGGCCCGGACGACGCCGTCGCCTGGCTGCGCGGCCTGCACGAGGAGTGGACGTCGGCCGTGGCCGCCCTCACGGAGGCCGACCTGGACCACCCCTCCGCCCACCCCTGGCCCGCGGACGCCGGCCTCACCGTCGCCCACCAACTCGCCTGGGTGAACGCCGAACTCATGAAGAATGTCGCGGAGATCGGCCAACTCCGCCTGATCAGGGCGGCTTGACGCATCGTCAGTCGGAGGCGGGCCGGCCCGTCCGCCGAAGACGACCGGCCCGTCGGCGAAAGGCGCCCCCTCGTCGGCCGAACCGCGACCGCCTCCTCGGCCGAACCGCGGCCATCCCGTCGTCCGGACGCGACCGCCCCATCAGTCGAACGTGACCGCCCCGTTGGGCGTGTCGAGTGTGAACGAGATCCTCAACGGCCCTTCGGACACCGTCAGTTCGACATCGAGCGCGGCGAGCGCCGGCCGGATCGCCGACGGCTCCGGCACCGTCGCGGACAGCGCCAGCAGCGGCGTGACCGGCAGACCGTCGCTCGGATGCGGCGAGGAACCCCAGTCGATGAGGAACGGCACGAGCCCCGAGGAGTCGGCGGCGCCGTCGGTGAGCCGCCACGCGAGCAGCGTCCCGTCGGGCCGGCGACGGCTCATCGGCCGCACGTCGCCGGGGTCGTAGCCGCGCGCCCGCGCCGTCTCGACCGTCAGGTCGATGTCGGGCGGTTCGATCGCCCAGGACAGCGTGCGCGGCTCGGTCAGCCAGTCGATGCCGAACGGCGGCGCGCCGCCCTGTTCCGGATCGGGGCCGATGATCTCCAGGTAGGCCCGGCCGCCGAGGCCGACCAGATGGTTGCGGGTACCGAGCCCGACATGCACCCCGCCCGGAGCGGGCACGACCCCGGTCCGCCGGGCGAAGTCGTCGATGGTCGCGGCCAGTTCGGGCGTCGCGAGCACGAGATGGTCGAGCCGTGCGGGAATCGTGTTCATCCTGTACGAGCCTACGCGCAACACGTTCACCTCAGGACCTGTGGGACGGAAAGGACCTACCGGAAGTCGGCGAGGACGGCCTCCACCGCGCGCAGGCCCAGCTCGGACATGGCCGGATTGGTCGTCCGGTAGTAGTCGATGCCGCTCACGAACGTCAGTGCCCACCCGCGCCCCCGCGCCCAGGCCGCGTCGTCGAACCCGGCGGCCTCCCGGAACGCCGCCCGGTGCGCCGGGTCCAGCAGCGCCCACGCCGGTATCGCGTCGCAGGCCGGATCGCCGGTCCCCGACGCCCCGAAGTCGATGACCGCGCCCAGCCCGCCCCCGGAGACCAGGACGTTGCCGGGGATGAGATCGCAGTGCACCCACACCGGCGGCCCGTCCCACTCGGGCTGCGCGAGGGCGTGCTCCCAGGCCGCGAGCGCGGCGGGGACGTCGATGTCGTGCGCGGCCGTGCCGATCCAGGCACGCGTGGACGCGTCCCGGGCCCGCAGCGGCACACCCCGGTACCCGGTCGGCGCCCCGGTCGGGTCGGCCCGGCGCAGCGCGGCCACGAACTCGCCCAACTCCCGTGCGAAACCCGCTCCTTCGGCCCCCGTCGGATGCGTCCCCTCGATCCACCGGCACACCGACCAGGGGAACGGGTACCCCTCGGCGGGCCGCCCGAGCGCGACCGGTTCCGGCACCGGCACGGGCAGCGCGGACGCCAGCCTCGGCAGCCACGTCCCCTCGAACTCGGCCTGCTCGACGGCGTCCTCGACGATCGGCAGCCGGACGACCAGGTCGTCGCCCAGTCGGTAGATCGCGTTGTTGGTCGCCGCCGACCGCACCTCGGCCACCGGCAGCCCCGCCCACGCGGGGAACTGGCCGGCGAGCAGCCGTCGTACCAGAGCGGCGTCGGTCCGGATCTCGTTCTCGTGCATCATCAGCGCGGGACACTAGCCCGCCCGTCGGGTGCGCGGCACCCGTTTTTTCAGCAACCGGTTACCACGAAATTTTCGCTCGCCGGGAGAACACCTGCCCGGCCCGCCCGTCGGCATAGGGTCGTGCCATGGCCCCATGTCTGCTCGTCTACAGCCGCACCACCGGCTACCGCCACGACTCCATCCCGTACGCGGCGGACGCCCTGCGCAGGATCATGGGGGAGTGGACGGTCGACCACACCGAGGACCCGGCGGCCCTGGAGTCCCCGCTCGGGCGGTACGCGGCGGTCGTCTTCCTCTCCACGAGCGGCGAGGTCCTCACCCCGAAGGGCCGCGAGCGGTTCGCGGAGTACGTCGAGTCGGGCGGCGGCTTCGCCGGCGTCCACGCCGCGTCCACCACCGAGTACGACTGGCCCCACTACGGCGACCTCCTCGGCGCCCGCTTCGACCGCCACCCCGCCTACCAGCCCGGCAAGGCCCTCGTCGAGGACACGCAGCACCCCGCCACGCAACACCTCCCGAAGATCTGGGAGTTCACCGACGAGTGGTACGACTTCCGCACCAACCCCCGGGGTTCCGTAAGGGTGTTGCTCACCGCCGACGAGTCCTCCTACGAGGGCGGCGGCATGGGCGCGGACCACCCCCTGGCCTGGACCCGCGACCAGGGAGCGGGCCGCGTCTTCTACACGGCCCTCGGCCACGCGGAGGAGGCGTACGACGACCCCGCGTTCCGGGAACACCTGCGCGGCGGCATCTCCTGGGCCGCGCAGGTCTCCTGACGGTTCGTCAGACGCGGGCGCCGACCCGTGGCGCGGCCGTGCTCGCCCGTACGACGAGCCGCGTCGACAGCTCCGTACGCGTCCCCTCCGGGTGTTCGCCGTCCATCATCCGCACCAGCAGGCGCAGTGCGGTCGCGGCCATCTCGCCGAGCGGCTGGCGTACGGTCGTGAGGCCGGGGCTGGCCCAGCGGGACTCGGGGAGGTCGTCGAAGCCGACGACGCTGATGTCGTCCGGGACTCTCAACCCCGCCTGGGACAGGGCCTCGTAGACCCCGAGGGCCATGTGGTCGGAGCAGACGAAGACGGCGGTCGGCGGCTCCGGCAGATCGAGCAGTTCGCGCATCCGCTGCCGCGCGGTGGCCTCCTCGAAGGAGCCGTAGCGGATGTACTCGGGCCGCTGCGGCAGCCCCGCCGCCGCCAGCGCCGAACGGTAGCCCGCCACCCGCGCGTTGCTGCACTGCTTGCGTCTGCGCCCGGCGACGACGGCGATCCGCTCGTGCCCGAGCGCCAGCAGGTGTTCCGTCGCGCTCACCCCGCCCTGCCAGTTCGCCGCGCCCACCGAGACCGCGCCGGGCGGCGGTTCGTGCGCCGGGTCGATCATCACGTACGGGATGCGGTGCTGTTCGAGCCACGCGTACTGCGAGTCCGTCAACTCGGCCAGGTTGAACAGGACTCCGGCCGAACCGCGGGTGGTGAGCTTGTCCAGCCAGCCGCGTTGCGGCCGGTCCCCGCGGGCGGAGCGGCCGAGGCCGGCCGAGACGACGACGTCCAACCCGGCCTCGTGCGCGGCCTGTTCGACGCCGTGCAGCACCGCGCCGGACCAGGAGCTGTCCAGCGAGTGCACGACCAGGTCGACGAGCCGGGGCGGCTTCGACGCGTCGAACCGCGGCCTGCGGACGTACCCCAGCCGGTCCAGCGCCTCGGTTACCCGGCGCCGGGTCTCCGGCGCGACGTCCTCCCGGCCGTTGACGACCTTGGAGGCCGTCGGCACCGACACCCCCGCCTCGCGCGCCACGACCGCCAGCGTCGGTCCGGCCGTCACGTTCGGACTCGCCGTGCGGACCATAGGGAACCCACCTCTCCGGCCCGCCGTTGGGCCAGCGAAAGCTCGACCAGCGCTGTTTCGGCCGTTTTCGTGCCCCCGGCCGACAGAAAGCGCTTGCTATCCTAAAGGCGCCACAGCGTGACGGGAAGACACCGGGAGTCACGGGTTCGCCTGGCCGGAATCGCGGACGTGAACTTTCGAAACCCCGAACAACCGGGGGGAACTCTGCGGTGATTCAGCGTGATTCGTGCGGCGACTCCTCGCACTCCAGACGGAAGTCCCGGAAGTCCGCCGTGAACGAGGCGTCGACGAGATCGCGGGCGTGAATGCCCGCGAGGGTGCCCGTGAAGCGCAGTCTCCCGCCGTGGTCGTCGGAGAGCCGGCCCATGTCGAGCGGCGGGCCGACCGGCGTGTACCCGTCCTCGCTGAGGTGCCAGAAACGGGCCTCGGCACCCTCGACCGAGACGCCGAGCGTGAGCGGCCCGCGCGTGTCGACGTCCACCACCGCGACCTCGCGCGTCCCCGTCTCGTCCCGGTCGATCAGGCTGAGGACCGTGCGGCCCCCGCCGCGCCACTGCTGGCCGCGCTGCCTCTCGCCCGGGGGCTCCCGCCAGGTGAGGTCGAGGCTGAGGTACGCCTCCGCGTCGTAGCGCAGGATCAGGCCGGCGGCCTGGGTGAACGTCGTGGGGTGGGCCTCGACGGTGACCTGGGCGACGGCGTGGTGCTCGGTGAGGCGCTGGGCCAGCAGGCTCTGGGACCAGCGGGACTCCGGTCCCTGACGGCCGCGGAGCCTGATCCAGCCGGGGCGGGAGGCGGTGTCGGCCCAGCTGGGTGAGGGGGGTTCACGGAGGGTGCTCCAGGGCCAGCCCAGGGAGGGCGGCGCCGGGTCCGGGGGCTGGTCTCCTGTGTGCGGAAACGTTTCGGACAGCGGCCCGGCCGTGGGCACGCCCTCCGCCGCACGGCCGGACGTCCCGGCCGTCGGTACGGTGACCTCCCGCGCCGGATGCCACCCCCCGCCCCTCAGCCGGGGCCACCCCTCCTCGTCCCACTCCACCGCCTGGACGGCCGTCTCCCGGCCCAGCGTGCAGCGCGGGCCCTGAGGGGTGTGGACCGGCCGGCCCACCAGGTGGCTGAGGAACCACTCGCCGCCTGCCGTCTCCACCAGCTCCGCGTGCCCCGCCTTCTGGAGCGGCAGCGAGGGGTCGTCCCGGGAGGTCAGCAGGGGGCGGTCGGCCACCTCGTACGGGCCGGTGAGGGCGCGGCTGCGGGCGGTCAGGACGCCGTGCTCGAAACCCGTGCCGCCCTCGGCCAGTACCAGGTGGTACCAGCCGTCGCGCTTCAGCAGCTTGGGCCCCTCGACGAGCCGTTCGTGCCGTTCACGCTGGAGCAGCAGGTGCGTGTCGCCGAGGGGCTTCAGCGTCACCCGGTCCAGTTCCGTCGCCGTGATCCCCGAGAAGCGGTTCCCGGCGGGGCGGTGGTCGTTCTGGAGGTTGAGCAGCCACAGCCGCCCGTCCTCGTGGAAGAGGGCGGGGTCGAAGCCGTGACTCGCCACCCGGCGCGGCTCCGACCAGGGGCCGGCGACGCCGGGCGCGGTGGTGACGTACGTGTCCAGGTCGAAGTACGGCGTGCCGACCGAGCGGACGATCGCGTACACCATCCAGAACGACTCGCCGTCCCAGCTCAGCGACGGCGCCCAGATGCCGGCCGAGTCGGGCACCCCGGCGAGGGAGCCGCCCGGGACGGCGCCCTCGACATGGCCGGCGTGCTCCCAGTGCGCGAGGTCGCGGGAACGGTGGATCGGGATCGTCGGGAACCACTCGAACGAACTCGTCGCCACGTAGTACCAGTCACCCGCGCGCACCAGCGAGGGGTCGGGGGCGAAGCCGCGGATCACCGGGTTGCGCAGGACCGTCACTTGAGGGCTCCCAGGGTGACGCCCGAACGCCAGTAGCGGCGCATCGCGACCATCATGACCGCCATCGGGACGATCGACAGCAGCGCGCCCGTCAGCACCAGGCTCGTCAGGTCGACGCCCGACTCCAGGCGTTTGCCGGACCAGTTGTAGAGGCCGATGTTCAGCGTCCAGTTGTTCTCGCCGCGCAGCACCGTCAGCGGCAGGAAGAAGGAGTTCCAGGTGTTGACGAAGGCCAGCAGGAACACCGTCGCCCCGCCGGTCGTCATCATGCGCAGCACGATCGAGAAGAAGATCCGCAGCTCGCCCGCGCCGTCGAGGCGGGCCGCCTCCAGGAGCTCGTAGGGGATCGTCGACTCGGTGTAGACCTTCGCGAGATACACGCTGAACGGGTTGATCAGACAGGGCACGAGCATCGCCCAGGGCGTGTCGACCATGCCGATCTCGGAGAACAGCAGGTACAGCGGGAGCGTCAGCAGGGCGATCGGGATGAGGAACGAGCCGACCACCGACGCGAAGACCAGACCCCGGCCGGGGAAGTCGAAGCGCGCGAGGCCGTACCCGGTGGCGAGGGCGATCAGGGTGCCGCCGAGGGAGCCGACGCCCGCGTAGAGCAGGGAGTTGGCGGTCCAGCGCAGGAAGATGCCGTCCTCGTAGGTGAACAGCTGGTGCAGGTTGTCCCAGAGGTGCCAGCCGGAGAACCACAGGCCGTTGGACTGGTACAGGCCCGTGCGGTCCTTCGTGGCCGCCACGATCAGCCACCACACCGGGAAGAGGCTGTACACGCTCGCGAGGACGAGCCCGACGAGCAGGAAGCGCTGGCCGCCGCGCGAACTGCCGCGCGGATCGGGCTTGGTGAGCCTGCGTACGGCCGTCTTCGGCGCGCGGTCTTGGGTGAGGGTCATCAGTCGGCCTCCCTCGATGTCAGCCGGTAGAAGACGAAGGAGGCGAGACCGAGGATCAGCGCGAGGAGCACCGACAGGGTCGCGGCGTAGTGGTAGTTGCCGGCGTTGAACGCCTGGTTGTAGATGATCATGATCGGGGTGAAGCTGTCGTTGACCGTCTGCGGGGTGACGTTCCTGAACAGGGCCGGTTCGTTGAAGAGCTGGAGCATCTGGATGATGGACAGCAGCCCGGTCAGCACCAGCGCGCCCCGGATGTACGGCACCTTGACGCTGCGGGCGATCCTGAGCTCCGAGGCGCCGTCCAGCCGGGCCGCCTCGAACAGCTCGCGCGGGACCGCCTGGAGCGCGGAGTAGATGATCACCATGTTGTAGCCGATGCCGTGCCAGGTCAGGAGGTTGCCGATGGACGGCCACACCATCGACGGCGCGAAGAAGTTCCAGTGCAGGCCCAAGGCGTCGCCGATCGCGGTCAGCGGGCCGACGTCCGGGCTGTAGAGGTTGATCCAGACGAGCGCCGCGACGACCCCGGGGATCATGTACGGCACGAGCAGCAGGATGCGGAAGCGGCTCGCGGCCCGCGAGGTCGCCGCGTCGAGCAGGAGCGCGAGGACCAGGCTGATCAGCAGCATCACCGGGATCTGCACACAGGCGAAGAGCACGACCCGCAGTACGGAGCCCATGAACGCGGAGTCCGTGAGCCCCTCGCGGTAGTTGGCGAGGCCCGTGAACTTCTCCGTCGAGCCGCCGAGCCCGAGCCCGGACTGCTGGACGCGGAACAGCGACTGGTAGACGGCGTACCCGATCGGGATCAGGTACAGGAAGACGAAGCCGAGCTGGAAGGGCACCGTGAACGCGGCACCCTTCCAGCGCTGGGAGCGAATCATCGGAGAGCTCCTCAGCCCTTCACGCTGATGCCGCGGGACTTCAGGTCGTCGACCGTCCACTTCTGCATGTGCGCCAGCAGGTCGGTGACCTTCTGCTGCTTGCTGACCACCTTGGCCCAGCCCGCCTGCAACTCGGTGAACATCGCCGTCCAGTTCGGGCCGAACGTCCAGTCCGTCGTGACCGTGCCCAGGCTGTCGCTGACGACCTTCTTCGCCGGGTCGTAGTGCGTGCCCAGCAGCTTCTGGGAGATCGACTCGTCGATGTAGGAGCTGGTGTCGGCGAGGGCGGGCATCACGCCGTTGCCGGTCTCGGGGCTCGCCAGCGTCTTGACCGCGCCCGGGTCCGTCGACATCCACAGCGCGGCCTCGGCGGCCTGCTTCTGGTGCTTGCAGTCCTTCGTGACCAGCGTGACGCTGCCCGTCAGGTTCGTCCCCGCGGGGGTCTTCGCGGCCTCGCCCGCGAACGTCGGCCAGGGCGTCAGCGCCCACTGGCCGAACGACTTGGTGAAGTTCTGCACCATGCCGGCCATCTGCCAGGTCGAGATCTGCCGCGTGACCGTGCCGCCGTTGTCGTAGTTGCGCTGCACGGCCGCGTAGTCCGCGAAGGAGAGCGTGGAGTTGAGGTCGTTGTCGATGACGTCCTGGATGACCTTCGCGGCCTTCAGGGTGCCCGCGTCCTGGAAGTCGATCTTCCAGGCGCCGCCGTCGATCGCGTACCAGTGCGCGCCCGCCTGCATCGCGAGGACCTCCAGCGTCGAGGGGTCCTCACCGGCGTAGTTGGTGATCTTGACGCCGTGCTTCTTCAGCTCCTTGCCGGCCGCGACGAACTCGTCCCACGTCGTGGGCGGCTCGACGCCGTACTTCTGGAAGACGTCCGCGCGGTAGATCGTGAAGTTCGGCGAGGAGCTGGTGGGGACGCCGTAGAACTTGCCCTGGACCTGGGCGCTCGCCCAGGAGCCGGCGTTGAACTTGTCCTTGCTGGACTCGACGTACTGCGAGATGTCGGCCAGGGCGTCCTGGGAGACCCACGTCGTGACGTATTCGGCGGTGTTCTGCGCCAGGCAGGGGGCGTTGCCCGCCTTCACCGCGTTGGTCAGCTGCTTCTGCATCGTCAGCTGGTCGGTGACCTTCGTGTACTTGAGCTGGACGTCCTTGTGCGACGCGTTGAACGCCTTGACGACCGCCTCCTGCCCGTTCGCCCAGCCCCAGTAGGGGAGCGTGACCGGGCCCGACGCCGAGGAGTCCCCGTCGTCACCCGAACCGCCGCATGCGGCGAGCAGACCTGTCAGCGCGATTCCCGCGGCGGCGGCGCGGGCGATCCTTCTGCGGGGGCTGATGGCATTCATCTGACCGTGTTCCTTCGGGAAGTAGGCGTCTCGGCGAGGCGAGAGCGGCGGCTCGGTACTGGCCGTGGGAGGTGACCGGACGGCTGGGAGGTGCGGCGTCGGGTCCGGCTCAAGCAGAAGCGGTAGTAACCGGTTGCTGTGACCGTAGGCCGACGGGAACGGCATTATCAAGAGGCGTGCGGGAAAATGTTGGGCGTATCGGCCCGGAATCCGGTAACCGCTTACGGTCGGCGGAGACGGCGTGCCGGCTCTTCAACTCCGGGGTGCGCGGCGGGAGTCAGCGCAGTGTGCGGGGCGGGCGCACCGAGTCGCGGACGACGACATGGGTGCCCAGGATCAGATGCTCGGCCTCCGCCGGACGCTCCGGCCCGGCGAGACCGGAGGCGGCCCTGCGGTCGGCCACCGCCCGCAGCGCGACCCGGCCCATCTCCTCGTACGGCACATGCACCGTCGTGAGGCCCGGCGTCAGCTGCGAGGCCAGCGGGATGTCGTCGTACCCCACCACCGACACGTCGTCCGGCACCTTCAGGCCCACCGATCTGAGCGCCTGCATCGCGCCCGCCGCCACCACGTCCGTCCCCGCGAGGACCGCCGTGAACCCCGGGGTCCGCGCGAGGGCCTGCTGGACCGCCGCGTACCCGTGCTCGTAGTCGTACGAACCGCGCCGCACGAGCCCCGGGTCGAACGGCACGCCGTACGCCTCGAACGCCCGGCGGGCGCCCGCCAGCCGGCCCTGGGCGGTGGTCAGCCCGGCCGCCCCCGGCAGCACCAGGATTCTGCGGTGGCCGGCCGACAGGAGGTGGCTGGCCATCGCGTAGGCCCCCGCCTCGTTGTCGTAGTCCACCGTCGTCGCCGGGACGTCGCCCTCCAGCGGCGGTCTGCCGACCAGGACCAGATGCGACCCCGCCGCGTCCAGCGAGCGGGCGAAGCGGCTCATCCGCGTCTGGTACTCCGTGCGGTCGTAGGCCCCGCCGAGCAGCACCACGGCCGCCACGCCCTGCTGGCGCATCAGGTTGACCAGCGCCAGCTCCCGCTCGGGGTCCTCCCCGGTGGTGCCGACCAGGGAGAGCCAGCCGCGCAGCGTCGCCGCGCCCTCGACGCCCTTGGCGACATGGGCGAACGCGGCTCCCGTGATGTTGTTCATCAGGATCGCCACCGTCGGCGTACCCCCGCCGGCGAGGGATCTCGCATGCGCGTTCGTCACGTAGTCCAGGTCGCGGACGACCTTCATCACCCGGCTGCGGGTCGCCGCGGCCACCGGGTAGTTGCTCACGCCGAGCACCCGGGAGACCGTCGCCACCGAGACCTCCGCCTCCTTGGCGACATCCCTTATCGTCACCCGGCGCTTGGACCGTGTCACGCCCTTCTTTCGCTCACTCACCGTCATGAATCCTTCCGGTCATGGGGGGTTCACCAGCCCCGGACGCCCTCTTCGCCCGAGCCGGTGACGGAAAGGTATCCCAGGACGCGACCACCCGTGCGGGCCTGTGGATAACTCTTGTTCATGCAGGTCAGAGCAGGTCAGGCGCTTCTGGCGAGGTCCGCTCGGCGTACCTCGTGCGTCAGCGGGAGGCCCTTTGTGAGCCGCTCCGCCTCGGAGACGACGATCTCGCCGAGCCGTCGCAGTTCGTTACCGAGGGAGCCCGCGATGTGCGGGGTGAGGATCACGTTGGGCAGCGTGTACAGCGGCGAGTCGGCGGGCAGCGGCTCCGGGTCGGTGACGTCGAGGACCGCGCTCAGCCGGCCCGCCACCACCTCGTCCGTGAGCGCGGCGTGGTCGACCAGCGCGCCCCGGGAGGTGTTGATCAGGACACCGCCGTCGGGGATCAGGGAGAGGCGGGCGCGGTCCAGCATGTGGTGGGTCTCGGGGATGTCCGGCGCGTGCAGGCTGACGATGTCGCTGCGCGTCAGCAGCTCCTCCAGGGACATCAGCCGGGCGCCGAGCCGGGCCGCCTCGCCGCTGTCGACGTACGGGTCGTGCAGCAGCACCTCGAAGTCGAACGGCCGCAGCAGTTCGAGGAGCCGGCGTCCCACCCGCGACGCCCCGATCACCCCGACCCGGCGGCCCAGATTGCCGATCGGCGCGGTCTCGGCGGGCGTCGGCTGCGCGTGCGTACGTCGGTAACTCTCGCGCAGGGAGAAGAAGTTCTTCCCGCAGAGCAGGATCATCGCGAGCGTGTACTCAGCGACGGGTACGGCGTTGGCGGTGACGGCGCTGGAGACGCTCACGCCGCGTTCCCACAGGGCGTCCCCGACCAGGGAACGGACCGAGCCCGCGGCGTGCAGCACGGCACGCAGCTTCGGCGCGGCGGCCAGCGCGCCGGGATCGAGGCTCGGACAGCCCCAGCCGGTGATCAGGATCTCGGCGCCGGCCAGCGCGGAGGCGGCGGCCGGATCGGTGAACTCCCGCACGACGAGGGCGGGATCGATGTCGGCCGTCCGGCGCAGCCGCTCCAGCACCGGCTCCGGGAACAGCAGGGGGAGGTGCACCGGGTCCATGGCGAACACGGCCCTGGGCAGCGGGGCACTGGGCATGACTCTCCTGAGGATGCGTACGGGAAACGTTTACTGAAAGCGTCTTCTACCGTAAATCTGTCGCCGAGCCATGGTCAATCAGTCGGGACGGATCAACTGAGCTGCCCATATCCCCCTTCTGTCCGGTTTTTGTGGGGAGATGGGGGTGGTGAAGCGGCTGGTCCGAGGAGTGTGTTGTCACAACCGGTTGCCTCCTCCATGGGTGGGTGGATTGTGTGAATCCGGCGAACGGGGCCTTTGGTCGTCGGTGGTCCCGGTGGCTCGGGGTGATTGGCGAATGCCCAGGTCGGAGGAGTTTCCCGGGTGTGAGGGCGGCGTTTTGGGGAGGGTCCGGGGGTTGACTGGGTACGTGCACAGAGTTTTCGAAAACGTGCGCAAACCCTTGACGGGCCCCGTCGGGCGGCAGAAGCTCAGCGCACTCGGTCGTAGCAACCGGTTGCTACGCGTTACTCGGGCGAGCCGCTGTCATGCCCGTTTCCCGTCGCCTCCCATCACTTCCCATCACCTCCCGTCACCTCAAGAAGGCGAGACCCCATGCGCTCCCACGCCGGTGCCCCTCCCAGTCGCCGCAGGTTCCTCGCGCTGTCGGCCGGCGGGGCCGTGGCCGGTGCGGCGGCGCTGAACGGCTGCGCGCTCCAGGTGGCCGGCTCGGTCGGCGGCGGGGGAGAGACCGTCACGATGATGGTCTCCGGCGGGGACATCACCCCCGACCAGGTCAAGCAGGCCAAGCGGAAACTCGGCATCGGCATCGAGCTGGTCAAGTGGGACGTCACCAAGCTGATCGCCATGCTGACCAGCGGGAACCCGCCCGACCTGGTGCGCGGTGTGGGCGCCGTGGACACCGCGTACTTCGCGGCGCGGGACGTCGCCGAGGTGCTCGACCCCTACTTCGCCCGCTCCACCGTGCTGCGGCCCGACGACCTCGACCCGGTCAACGACCTGTGGCGCTTCGACGGCCGGACCCAGGGCAAGGGCCCGCGCTACGGCATGGCGAAGGACTTCTCCCAGGACTCCATGTACTGGTACAACACCGCCGTCTTCGACAAGGCGGGGCTCGCCTACCCGTCGGAGACGGACCCGGTCACCTTCGAGCAGTGGCAGGAGGACGCGCGCCGCCTGGTCCGGCGCAAGCAGGGGCAGACCATCGTCTTCGGCGGCAGCTACGCGGGCCTCACCCGCTCGACGCTCCTCGCGACGATGACGGCCTCGGCGGGCGGCAGCCTCTTCAGCGACGACTTCACCCGCGTCGACTTCACCACCCCCGAGGCCCGCAAGGCGCTCGCCTGGTACATCGACTACTGCCGCACCAAGGTCGGCCCCAGCCTCATCCAGCCCGACCCCAACGGCTGGGACGGCCCCACCTACCAGGCCGGACGCATGGCGATGACCAACTCCGGCTACTGGCTCGGCGGCATGATCGGCACCGACCCGAAACTCGCCGCCGTCTCCCGGCTCGCCCCCGCCCCCGTCTTCGCCGGCGGCCCCCGCATCAGCGCCTGCCAGGGCGGCACCGGTCTGTGGATGCCGAAGAAGGCGAAGAACAAGGACGCCGCCTGGCGGGTCTTCGAATGGTTCTTCGGCGAGGAACCCGCCAAGGACCGCGCCGCCGGCGGCTGGGGCATCCCGACCCTCAAGTCCCTGCGCTCTCTGATGCCCCATCAAGAGACTTACCAGCAGCGGACGTTGAAGGTGCAGGAGAACGAGCTGAAGCATTACTCGGTCGTCTCCTTCACCCCGTACACGCGGGCCGACGCGTTCGACGCCCTCTTCAACCAGGTCGCCCCCGCGGCGATGAACGGCGGGATCTCCGTCGACAGACTCGCCGGACAGCTGAACGACGTCGTCAACGAGCAGCTCAAGCGCGGTAAGGAGCAGGTGGGATGACGGTCGATCAGATCACCGCGAAACCGGTACGGCCCGAGGCGCCGCCCGCTCGCGGCAGGCGCGGCACCACCATGGTCGCCCGCCGCCACCGCGCGTTCTACATGTTCACCTCCCCCTGGATCATCGGCTTCGTCCTGCTGACCGTGATCCCGATGGGGTACGCGCTCTGGCTCAGCTTCACCACGTTCGACGGGATCTCCCCGCACTGGAGGTTCATCGGGCTCGGCAACTACCGCGAGCTGATGGGCGATCCGGTGACCTGGGACGCCCTCGGCCGGTCCGGGCTCTTCGCCGTGACGTCCGTGCCGCTGTCCATCGCCGCCGGGCTCGCCCTCGCCGTCCTGCTCAACAGGCCCCTGAGAGCACGGGGGTTGTTCCGGACGCTGATCTATCTGCCGGCGGTCGTGCCGCCGGTCGGCGCGGGGCTCGCCTTCAAGGCACTGTTCGACCAGAACTCCGGTGCCACCAACGGGGTGCTGACGTTCTTCGGCATCGACGCCGTGGGCTGGCTCGCCGACCCGTACGCCCGGTACGTCCTGCTCATGACCGTGCTGTGGACCGCCGGGAACATCATGATCATCTCGCTGGCGGGGCTCCAGGACGTCCCCCGTGAACTCCACGAGGCCGCGAAACTCGACGGGGCGAGCGCCTGGCGGACGTTCCGCAGCATCACCGTCCCGCTGCTGTCGCCCGTCCTGCTCTTCCAGACCGTCACCGGGATGATCGCCTCGGTGCAGACCATCATGCCGCTGCTGCTCGCGCCGCTCGGCGACACCAGCGGGATCACGACCGTCCCGCAGTCCAACTACCTGTACATGATGCACGTGTTCGCGCAGTACTTCGCGCTCGGCCGGTACGGCTACGCCTCCGCGCTGCTGTGGGTCCTCTTCGTCATCATCCTCGCCGTGACGGGACTGCTCTTCAGGTTCACGTCCGGCGCGGTCTTCTACAACGTCGACCCGGAGGCGAAGAAGTGACCACCCTCGTCCGCGTCCGCATGGGCCGCCTCGCCCTCTACACCGGACTCGTCGCCCTCACCGGCCTGTTCCTCGGCCCGTTCGGCTGGCTGATCCTCACCGGCCTGAAGACACAGGGGGAGTTGGCGGCCTCACCCGTCCACTGGCTGCCGGACCACTTCCAGTGGCACAACTTCGCCGACGCCTTCACCCAGATCGACTTCCTCGGCTACGCCCGCAACTCCCTGATCATCGCGCTCATCTACGCCACGCTCGTCACCCTCAGCTCGGCCTGGGTCGGGTTCGGGTTCGCGCGGCTCGGCGCGCCCGGCAAGAAGACCCTGTTCGGCATCCTCATCGGCTCGATGATGCTGCCCCAGATGATCACCCTGCTGCCGACCTACCTCATCTTCGCCAAGCTCGGCATGGTCGACACGTACTGGCCGTGGGTGCTGTGGGGGCTGTCCGCCGCGCCCTATCTCGTCTTCCTGTTCCGGCAGTTCTTCGCCGGCCTGCCCCGCGAGCTGGAGGAGGCCGCGATCATCGACGGCGCCGGATACGCGGGGATCTTCTGGCGGATCTTCCTCCCGCAGTCCTGGCCCGTCCTGTCCGCGAGCTTCATCATCGCCTTCACCTGGACGTGGGGCGACTACATCGCACCCCAGCTCCTGCTCTCCACCGACCGCACCACCCTCGCGGTCGCCGTGATGACCACGTACGTCAACGACTCCGGCGCGCCGGTCCCCGAACTCCAGGCCGCCGCCTCGGTGATGTACGTCGTGCCGATCCTGCTGGTCTTCCTCGTCGCCCAACGCGGCTTCGTCGCGGGGATGTCGACGTCGGGACTCAAGTAACCGCCTTCGCCGTACGGGGTGTTCGCCGACCGGCCCGCGAACGCCCTGCCTCTCGGAGCCGCCCCGCTTCCCGGAGTCGTCCCGCCTCCCAGGCCCCCGCCTCCCAGCGCCGCCCCGCCCACCCGAGCCGCCCCTTCTCCAAGGAGCCCCGCATGAACACGCCCCTCTCCCGCCGCACCGCCCTCCAGGCAGCCGGCGCCGCCACCCTCGCCGCGGGCCTCACCGGCGTGACGGCCGGCGCGGCGAGCGCAGCCCCGGGCGACGCCAAGTCGGCCCCGAAGCTGGTCACTTACCCCCGGCCCGCGACCATGCCGACGAACACCAGCTACAAGGTCCGCGTCCGCACCGCCCCCGACGGCGACTGGCAGACCCTCGACATCTGGCGCCCGCAGCTCGGCGAGATCAACGCGGCCACCGGCTCCGGCAAGGTCTACAACTCCTCCCTGGTCTCCTTCGACTTCTGCGGCCCCGTCGAGATCGAGGTGACCTACCTCAAGGGCGGCACCACCAAGGCCCGGGTGAGACCCGACTCGTACGGCATCAAGCCCGAACTCCTCGGCGACACACTCCGGTTCACCCTCGACGAACCGCGCAACGTCATCGTCCAGATCAACGACGACGTCTTCGACGCCCTGCACGTCCTCACCGGCAGGCCGAACCCCCGCCCGCCCAAGTCCGGTGACCCGAACGTCCTCTACTTCGGACCCGGCGTCCACACCACCTCCGACGGCACCCTCAAGGTCGCCGAGGGCCAGACCGTGTACCTGGACGGTGGCGCGGTGCTCACCGCGACCGTCCTCTTCCAGGGCGTGAGGAACGCCCGCCTCACCGGCCGGGGATTCATCAACTCCACCTCCGGCGGCGGGGCGTTGGTCGAGAACAGCGAGAACATCCGCATCGAGGGCGTCACGATGCTCAACCCGAACGGGTACGCCACCCAGCTCGGCAACAGCAGGAACGTCCACATCGATGGCCTGCGTTCGTTCAGCTCCAAGGGCTGGGGCGACGGCATCGACGTCTTCTGCAGCGAGAACGTCGTCATCGACGGCGTCTTCATGCGCAACTCCGACGACTGCATCGCCATCTACACGCACCGCTGGAACTACTACGGCGACACCCGCAACGTCACCGTCCGCAACTCCACGCTCTGGGCGGACGTCGCGCACCCCGTCAACGTCGGCACGCACGGCAACACCGACAGCCCCGAGGTCATCGAGAACCTGCTCTTCCAGAACATCGACATCTGCGACCACCGCGAACCGCAGATGAACTACCAGGGCTGCATCGCCCTCAACCCCGGTGACTCCAACCTGATCCGAGGTGTCCGCGCCGAGGACATCCGGATCGAGGACTTCCGGTGGGGCCAGGTCATCTACATGAAGGTCATGTACAACACGAAGTACAACACCTCCGTGGGCCGGGGCATCGAGAACGTCTACATCAAGAACCTCACCTACACCGGCACCAACGCCAAGCCGTCTCTCCTCCTCGGCTACGACGCCGAACACGCCATCAAGAACGTGACGTTCGAGAACCTGGTCATCAACGGGCAGGCCATCGCCGACTCGATGAAGAAGCCGGGCTGGTACTACACCACCGACGTCATGCAGTGGTTCTCCAACGAGCACGTCATCAACCTGAAGTTCATCACCACCGCGGAAGCGCAGGCTGGCAAGTGAGCCCCATCAGCCGCCGCGGACTGCTCGGTTCGTCCGCGGCCCTCTTCCTCGCCGCCGGGACGAGCACCCTGGCCGTCCCGGTGGCGAGCGCCACCACCCGTACGGCACAAGGGAGTTCCGGGTTCGCCCACCCCGGTCTCCTGCACACCGCCGCCGACCTGGCCCGGATGAGGACCGCCGTCGAGACGAAGCAATCCCCGGTGTACGACGGCTACTTGGCGCTCGCCGCCCACGCCCGCTCGCAGAGCACGTACGCCGTGCAGAACACGGGCCAGATCACCTCCTGGGGCCGGGGGCCCACCAATTTCCAGAACCAGGCCGTCGCCGACTCGGCCGCCGCCTACCAGAACGCCCTGCTGTGGGCGGTCACCGGCAACCGGGCCAACGCGGACAAGGCCCGCGACATCCTCAACGCCTGGTCCGCCTCACTGACGATCGTGACCGGCGCGGACGGCCCGCTGGGCGCCGGGCTCCAGGGCTTCAAGTTCGCGAACGCCGCCGAACTCCTGCGCCACACCGGCTACGACGGCTGGGCCGACGCCGACATCGCGCGCTGCGAACGGTCGTTCCTCGACGTCTGGTACCCGGCGGTCTCCGGCTACATGCTGTACGCCAACGGCAACTGGGACCTGACGGCCATTCAGACCATCCTGGCCATCGGGGTGTTCTGCGACGAACCCACCCTCGTCGAGGACGCCCTGCGCTTCGCGGCGGCCGGTGCAGGCAACGGCAGCGTCGCCCACCGCGTCGTCACCGACGCCGGCCAGGGTCAGGAGTCCGGCCGCGACCAGGGCCACGAACAGCTTGCCGTCGGCCTCATGGGCGACATCGCGCAGGTCGCCTGGAACCAGGGCGTCGACCTCTGGGCCTTCGACGACAACCGCATCCTCGCCAACGCCGAGTACGCGGCCCGCTACAACCTCGGCGGAGACGTCCCCTTCACCCCCGACCTCGACCGCACCGGCAAGTACATCAAGCAGACGGTCTCCGCGATCGGCCGGGGCAGCCTCCCCCCGGTCTACGAGATGTACCTCGCGCACTACAGCGGAGTACGCGGCCTCGACGCCCCGAACACGCGAGCCGCCGTCTTCCGGGGCACCGGCGGCACCCGCCTCGTCGAGGGCAGCAACGACGACCTCCCGAGCTGGGGCACCTTCGCCTACGCCGGTCCGACGGCCCCCGCGCCGACGATCCCGGCGCCCCCGGCCGGGCTCACGGCGGTGGGGGAGGACCGCGCCGTCGAGCTGGCCTGGCTGCCGTCGGTTTCGGCAACCGGTTACACAATCCGCCGGGCCACCCACCCCGCCGGGCCCTACACGGTCCTCGCGACCGGAGTGACCGCACCGGCGTACACCGACACCGCCGTCCGCCCCGGACGGTCGTACCACTACACCGTCACCGCCGTGGGCGACCTGGGCAGCAGCGGGAGTTCGGCCGCCGTCGGCGCCGGAGCCGGGCTGCCGGTGCCCTGGTCGAGCGGGGACGTCGGGGCCGTGAAGATCCCCGGGTCGGCCGCCTGGGACGGGGAGCGGTTCGTGCTGGAGGCGTCCGGCGCCGCCGACACCCACCGGTTCGCCCACCTCCCGCTGCGCGGCGACGGCTCGGTCACCGCGCGGATCGTCTGGCCGCTCAGCTCCCAGTACTCCAAGATCGGCGTCACCCTGCGCGACTCCACCGACCCCGGCGCGGCGCACGCCTCGATGCTGATCCAGGGGCTGCCGCTGCACACCTGGAGCGGGGTGTGGAGCGTGCGCGCCACCCCCGGCGCGGCCGTTTCAGCAACCGGTTCCACCCCCGTTCCCCCCACCCAGCAGGAGGCGATCACCACCAGGGCCGCCTTCCCGATCTCCAGCCTCGGCGCGCTTCCCGAGTCGGCGACCCCGCTCGAAGCGCCGTACGTCGAGGGCGCGGGCGACGGGTACCGGCTGCGGGCGCCCTACTGGGTACGGGTGACCCGCAAGGGCCGCCGCTGCACCGGGGCGATCTCCCCGGACGGCGTCCACTGGACCGAAGTCGGCTCCACCGAGGTCGCGTTGGGCCGCACGGTCCGCGCGGGACTCACCCTCACCTCCTGCCTGGGCGTCGACGAGACCTACGCCGAGACCGGCACCGGCGCCTTCGACGACGTCAGCGTGACGGACGGCTCCGGCACCGTCTGGCGGACCCCGCGCCCCACCCGTACCGCCACCGACCTCACGTCCGGCCCCACCGGCCTCACCTGGACCGACCCCGACCTGTCCGCCCGGTACACCGTCCTGCGCGCCGCGCGTCCGCAGGGGCCCTTCAAGGCCGTCGCCACCGGCGTCGGACCGGTCGGCTTCGGCACCCGCATCCGCTTCACCGACCCGACCGCCGACCTCGGGACGACGTACCACTACACCGTCGCCAAGACCAACTCGGCCGGATCGGGGCCGCGTTCGGCCTGCGTCGAGGCGGACGTGGCGGCGGTGCCCGCACCCCTCGTCCCGGTCCCGGCCAGTCGGGTCCCGGCCCCCTGGAGCGCCGGCGACCTCGGCGACCCCGTCGTCGACCGCTCCGCGTTCGGCACCCTCGGCGTCGTCGCGATCCTCACCCCCGGCAGCACCTCCTACGCGGACGACACCTTCACCGTACGCGGCGCCGGCGTCGACCTCAGCGCCAACAACCAAGGGATGACAGGCCAGTTCGTACGACGGCAGGTGAGCGGGGACTGCACGGTCACCGCGCGGCTGCGCTCCCGGGAGGGCGCCACCGCCGACCGGGTCGGACTGCTGATGACCAAGTCCCTGAACCCCTTCGACCTCGCCGCCGGGACCGTCGTCACCGGCGGGAGCAGCGCGCAGCTCATGCTGCGCCCGACGGTCGCCGGAGCCTCCGCGTTCACCGGCGCGACCGCTGTCCAACTCCCCACCCTGCTGCGGCTGAAGCGCACGGGAACCGCTTTCGCCGCGGCCGTCTCCACCGACGACGGCGCCACCTGGACCACCCTCGCCGAGGGCACGGTCCCGCTCTTCGGTGACGCCCCCTACCACGTGGGCCTCGTGGTCTGCTCACGCAACCAACTCGCCCTCGCCACCGCACAGTTCACCGAGGTGATCATCACCTCCGGATAACCCGACGGGAGCCCCACCCCCATGAGCCGCACACCCCAGAGCCGCACCACTCCCCAACTCTCCAGCCGCCGCACCCTGTTCAAGACGGCGGGCGGACTCACCGCCGCCCTCGCCCTCGGCGGAGCGGCCTCCGCGCTGACCCCCACCACCGCGGATGCCGCCCCGGCGACTTTCACCCACCCCGGCATGCTCCACAACGCCGGGGACATCAACCGCGCCAAGGTCCGCGTCGCCGCGGGCACCGACCCCTGGCTGTCCGGCTGGAACAGGCTGACAGCCAACTCCCACTCCGCGTCCACCTGGACGAACCGGGCCACCGCCACCATCGTGCGCGGCGGCGGCACCGGAGAGAACTACGGCCTGCTCTACAACGATATCGCCGCCGCCTACCAGAACGCCCTGCGCTGGAAGGTCGCCGGCACCGAGGCCAACGCGGTCTGCGCCGCGAACATCCTCAACGCCTGGTCCACCACGCTGACTTCGGTCACCGGCAACGCGGACCGCTTCCTCGCCGCCGGCATCTACGGCTGGGAGTTCGCCAACGCCTGCGAACTCATGCGCGGCTACTCCGGGTTCGACCTCGCCGCCGCCCAGGAGATGCTGGCGAACGTCTTCTACCCGCTCAACAACCAGTTCCTCACCGGCCACAACGACGCCTGCATCACCAACTACTGGGCCAACTGGGACCTGTGCAGCATGGGTTCCGTGATGGCCATCGGCATCCTCAACGACGACGCGGCCAAGTACGACCAGGCCGTCACCTACTTCAAGTCCGGCGCTGGCAACGGCTCCATCAAGAACGCCGTCCCCTTCCTCTACACCGACTCCGACGGCTACGCCCTCGGCCAGTGGCAGGAGTCGGGCCGCGACCAGGGCCACACCGTCATGGGCATGGGCCAGATGGGCGCGGTCTGCGAGATGGCCTGGAACCAGGGCGACGACCTGTACTCCTACGACGACCGGCGGTTCTTCAAGGCCGCCCAGTACGTCGCCAAGTACAACCTCGGCCTCGACGTCCCCTTCACGACCTACACCTGGGGTACGGGGCAGAACTGCTCCCAGCAGTCCCAGACGGTCGTCTCCGACAACTCCCGCGGCCAGGCCCGCCCGGTCTGGGCCCAGCTGCACTTCCACTACAACCGCAGGCTCGGCCTCGACGACAAGTACATCTCCCAGATCTACGCCACCGTCGCCCCCGAGGGCGGCGGCGGGGACTACGGAACCACGAGCGGAGGCTTCGACCAGCTCGGCTTCGGCACCCTGATGTACGCCAAATAGCCCTCTGACCGGCTCGTGCACCGGAATACCCGGCGCCCCTGTGGTGCTCTGGTACTACTCGGTGCACGAGTGCGGCGAAGGGCTGGTGGCGAATGAGGCCGGTGGTCAGAACCCCTTACGGCGACGTACGCGGCAGGTACGAGAACGGTGTCTCGGTCTTCCGGGGTATCCCGTACGCGGCTCCCCCCTTCGGGGCGCTGCGCTTCCGGCCCCCGGTGCCGCCCGAGCCCTGGACCGGTGTCCGGGACGCCGGGGAGTTCGGGCCGACGGCGCCGAAGCCCCCGTACTCGGAGGCGTTCGCGCAGTTCCTCAGCGACCCCGACATCTCGGGGGACGGGTGTCTGAATCTCAACGTCTGGACGCCCGAACCAGGTCCCGGCGCCCGGCTCCCTGTCGTTGTCTGGTTCCACGGCGGCGCGCTGACCAGGGGTTCTTCCGCTGTTCCGGTGTACGACGGGACGTCGTTCGCGCGGGACGGGATCGTGTTCGTGTCGATCAACCACCGGCTCGGCGTCGAGGGCTACGGCCTCTTCCCGGACGCCCCCGCCAACCCCGGACTGCGCGACCAGCTCGCCGCCCTGGAGTGGGTGCGGGACGCGGTCGGGGCGTTCGGCGGCGACCCCGACAGGGTCACCCTGATGGGGCAGTCGGCGGGTGCGATCAGCATCGGCGCCCTCATCGCCGTTCCCCGCGCGCAGGGCCTGTTCCGGCGGGCCGTGCTCCAGAGCGGGGCGCCCGAGGCGCCCGACCGGGACAAGGTGCGGCGGATGGTGCGCCGGATGGCCGCCCGGCTCAAGGTCCCGGCGACCGCCGAGGCGTTCGCGGCCGTCGACCGGGAGCTGCTGCTGCGCACCCAGTACGAGGTCGGACGGCTCTCCAGCCCCGTCCTCGGCGGCCCCGCGTTCGGGATCGTCACCGACGGCGATCTCGTCCCCCGCGACCCGCTCCAGGCCCTCGTGGACGGTGACGCGGCCCGTGACGTGGACCTCCTCGTCGGCTGGACCAGCGACGAGTACCGGCTCTGGCTCGTCCCCGGCGGGCTCGTCGAGCGCGTCGACCGGCTCGGTCCCGTCGCCCTCGCCGGGGCCATGGCCCGCTGCCACTGTGGCTCCGAGGTACCCCGGGGCTACCGCGCCCTGCACCCCGACGCCGGGCCCGCCGAGATCGTCGGCCAGATGGTCACCGACCACATGCTCCGCCGCCCCCTGCACCGGCTGGCCGGCTCCCGCCCGGGCCGGTCGTACGTGTACGAGTTCGCCTGGCCCTCCGGACGGCCCGGACTCGGCGCCTGCCACTCCCTCGAACTCGGCTTCGTCTTCGACGCCGGGCACTCGCCGGACTCTGTGAAGCTCGCGGGGGAGAACCCGCCGAAAACGCTTGCTGCCGAGATGCACGGCGCGTGGACCCGGTTCGTGAAGACCGGGGACCCGGGCTGGGAGGCGTGGGACGCGACGCACCCGGTGCGCGTCTTCGGGGACGGCGAGACCCGTACGGAGCCGGGGCTGCGGGACGCGGACCTGGCGCTGTGGGACGCGGAGACCGTCGTACCGCACCAGTCCGTTGTGGAACCGCTTCCCGCGCGGTCTCTGCGCGGGACCGAGCTGCGGTCGGTGGTGCGGCGGCTGCGGCGGACGGGATCGGAGAAGGCGGGGTAAGCGCGGGGTAACCGGTTACGGTCCGTTACTGCGCGGTGCGCGGCGGCTTCACCGAGTCGCGGACCACGACGTGCGTCCCCAGCAGCAGATGCTCGTCCGAGGCGCCCGGCGAGCGGCCGAGGGCCGTACGGACGGCGACCCGGCCCAGCTCCTCGTACGGGACGTGGACGGTCGTCAGCGCCGGGTACAGGTCCCGGGCGTAGGGGATGTCGTCGTAGCCGGCCAGCGACACGTCGTCCGGGACCTTCAGGCCCGCCTCGTGCAGGGCGGTGAGCGCGCCGGCGGCGACCATGTCCGTCGCGGCGACCACGGCCGTGAAGTCGAGGCCGTCCGCGAGGGCCCCGCGCATCAGGCGGTGGCCGGAGTCGCGGGTGAAGTCGCCGTGCAGGACGAGCGCCGGGTCGACGTCGACCCCCCGCGCCCGGTGCGCGCTCAGGTAACCGCGTTCACGGCCTTGCGCGGTCGTGTGGTCCGGGCGGCCCCCGAGGAACAGCACCCGGCTGTGGCCCTGCGCGAGGACGTGGGCGACCAGGGCGTGGGCGCCCGACTCGTTGTCGTACTCGATGACCGTGACCGGGGCGCCCGCCGCCAGCGGCGGACGGCCGCACAGCACCAGGCGGGAGCCCGCCGAGGCCAGCGAGTCGGCCATGCGGCGGGTGCGCTCGCGGTACTCCGGGGTGTCGGCCGTGCCGCCGACCAGGATGACGGCGGCGGCCCGCTGCGCCCGCATCATCTCGACGAACTCGGTCTCCTGGCGGACGTCGCCCTCGGTGCCGCAGACCAGGCACAGATGGCCGTGCCGGGCGGCCTCGCGCTCCACGCCGTACGCCATCAGCGCGAACGACGGGCCCGTGATGTCCTCCAGGACGAACGCCAGCGTCGGGGTGCCCACGCCCGCGATCGCCTTGGCGCGGGCGTCGGCGACGTAGTCCAGCTCGCGCACCGCGCGCAGCACCCGCGCCCGGGTCTCCGCGCTCACCGGGTACACCCCGCCGAGGACCCGTGACACGGTCGCCGCCGACACCCCCGCGCGGGCCGCCACGTCCCGGATGTTGCTGCGTCGGGCTTCCCCGGTCTTCCTGGTCATGTTCCGCCCCTCTTCGCCCCGTGGGAACCGCCCCGTCGGAACCGCCCCGTACCGCCCCGTGCCGACCGCGTCGCGCCGCGCCGCGGAGCGCGCCGTGCGCCCGGTACGCCATGTGGGCCTGGTGGGCCGTAGAAACAAGGTCGGCAAACGGTTTCCCAGCGGGAGGCTAGCAGTGCTCGGCCCGCCCGGCGCCACCCGCGTCTACTCCAGCGGGTCCAGGCAATCGGCGATGTCCACGATGCCCTGCGTGCCGACCCGGCAGCAACCGCCGACCAGTCGCGCCCCGGCCGCCGCCCAGCCCTTCACCTGCTCCGGCGCGAACGACGAACTCCCCGTCCAGGAACGGGAGTCGGCGTCCCAGGTCTCCCCGCTGTTCGGGTACACCACGACCGGCTTGCCCGTCACCCGCGCCGCGATCTCCACCGCCCCCTGGACGTCCTGCGGAACGCAGCAGTTGACCCCCACCGCGATCACCTCGGACACGTCCGCCGCCAGCGCGAACGCCTCCTCCAGCGGCTGCCCGGCCCGGGTCCGCTCCCCGGCGACGCTGTACGACAGCCAGGCGGGCGTCCCCAGCCCGCGCACCACGCCGAGCAGCGCCTCGGCCTCGTCGGTGTCGGGGATGGTCTCCAGGGCGAGCACGTCGGGGCGGGCCGCGGCGAGGACCTCCAGGCGGGGCCGGTGGAACTCCGCGAGCCGCGCCACGCTCAGCCCGTACCGGCCCCGGTACTCCGAGCCGTCCGCGAGCATCGCGCCGTACGGGCCGACCGAGGCCGCCGTCCACAGCGGGCGAACGGCACCCCGCTCCCGCGCCCTGCGGATCGCCCGGCGGCCCAACTCGACGCTGGACGCGATGAGTTCGGCGGCCCGGTCGTGGTTGATACCGCGTTTCGCGAACCCCTCGAAGGTCGCCTGGTAGCTCGCGGAGATCGCGACGTCGGCGCCCGCCATGAAGTACCGGAAGTGCGCCTCGACGATCGCCTCGGGTTCTTCGGCCAGCAGCCGCGCCGACCACAACTCGTCGCTCAGGTCATGCCCTTGGGACTCCAGCCGGTTGGACATGCCGCCGTCGAGGAAGACCACCCGGTCGGCCATGACGTCGGCGAGCGGCGGAGTGGGGGGTACAGGAGGGAGGTACATGGGACGACGCTAGTCGACGCGGGCGGGGTCCGGACGAATATGTCCAGTGTGTGAACAGATCGACCACGATGTGGGATGCGGGGATACGATCGCGCCCTCCCCGCACAGAAAAACCGGAAACAGATGACCTCCGCCGACACCCCCGAAGCCGTCGCCGACACCCCCGTGCCCGCCCCGGCGTCCTCCCCGCGCCGCAGGTTCGGCCTCACCGCGGCCACCGCTCTCGTCATGGGCAACATCATCGGCGGCGGCATCTTCGCGCTGCCCGCCGCCGTCGCCCCCTACGGCACGCTCAGCATCCTCGCCTTCGGCGTCCTGTCCGTCGCCGCCGTCCTGCTCGCCCTCCTCTTCGGCAAGCTGGCCAGGCGCAGCCCCGTGACCGGCGGCCTCTACGTCTATCCCCGCGACGCGTTCGGCCCGTTCGCCGGGTTCCTGTCGGCCTGGTCGTACTGGACGATGTGCTGGGTCAGCATCGCCGCGCTCGCCGTCGCCGTCGTCGGATACGTCGACGTCCTGATCCCGCTGCACGGCAACCACGCGCTCGAAGGGCTCGTCGCGCTGCTCGCGCTGTGGCTGCCGGCCGCCGCGAACTTCGCGGGGACGCGGTGGGTGGGGACGGTGCAGATCGTGTCCACCGTCCTCAAGTTCGTACCGCTGCTGCTCGTCGCGACGATCGGGCTGTTCTTCGTCGACACCGACAACTTCGGGCCGTTCAACGCGACCGGCGACAGCGTGCCGGGCGCGCTCGCCGCTGCCGCCGCGCTGCTGCTGTACAGCTTCCTCGGGGTGGAGTCGGCGGCGGTCAGCGCGGGGGAGGTCGACGATCCCGAGCGGACCGTCGGGCGGGCGAGCGTGCTGGGCACGCTGGCCTCCGCGCTCGTCTACATCCTCGGGACCGTCGCCGTCTTCGGTCTCGTCCCGCACGCTCAACTCGTGGAGTCCGGGGCGCCGTTCGCCGACGCGGTCAACGCGATCGCCGGCGGGACGTGGGGCGGTACGGCCATCGCGCTCGTCGCCGTGGCCTCCATCGTCGGGTGCCTCAACGGGTGGATTCTGCTCGCCGCGCAGATGCCGTACGCCGCCGCGCTCGACGGGCTGTTCCCCAAGCCGTTCGCGAAGGTCGGGAAGGGCGGGGTGCCGGGGTTCGGGGTGTGGGCCGTGGCCGTGCTGGGGACCGCGCTGATCGGGCTCAACTACACGGCCGGTCCGGACACGACGTTCCGAGTCCTCGTCCTCATCACGACGTTCACCGGCTGCGTGCCGTATCTCCTGTCCGCCGCCGCGCAGTTGTACTGGCTGGCGCGGGGGACCCGGGAACGGGTGCGGACCGCCGGGCTCGTACGGGACCTGATCGTCGCCGGGCTGTCGTTCGGGTTCTCGTTCTGGCTGATCGCGGGGGCGGGGTACGCGGCCGTGTATCAGGGGGTGTTGTTCCTGTTCGCGGGGATTCCGGTGTACGTGTGGTTGAGGGGGCGTCAGGAAGGGCCTGAGGGCGCGGAGTTGACCGAGGGGGAGGCCAAGGCCGAGGCCCAGGTCTAGGCCGGGAACGGGCTGGCGCGAGTCGAGGGGCCGGGTCGGTGACGGCGGGAGGGCGTGTCGAAGTCGCGGCACGGGTGTGACGTACGGTCGCCCGTCACCTCCCTCGCCGCCGCCTCCCCCCACGCCTGACCTCGTCATGAGCCCGAGGCCACAGCGTCCCCGGCGTCAGCAGCGCCCCCAGCGTCCCCAGCAGCAGGACGTACGGCCACCACCCGAACTCCCCGTTGTCGGCGGCGCTCGGGGCGTTCCGGTCGGCGGGCTCGTCGAGGGCTGACGCCGGGCCGGTGGCCGTGAGGGTGACGTCGTTGCCGTCGCCACCCCGATAGCTGATCCGGTAGAGGGTCGAGCCGAGTTCGACGCCGGTCCCTTCGGGGAGCCCGGCGAAGGTCCCCTCGACGGCCGTGCGGCCACCGTGGTCGACGAGGACGATCTCGTCGGCGGGCACGCGGCCCACCCCGGAGAGATCGATGCCCCCGGCCAGCCGCACCCGCCCGCTCACGGTCAACGGCCGCTCGCGCGCGACGAGTTCGGCCCCGCCGGCTTGGACGTAGTCGCCGTCGACGGTCAGTCCGCCCGCGAGGGCGGTCCGGTTGACGAGGGAGCCCACCACCTGGGTGTGTGGGGGAGCGGCTGCCGAGACGAGGGTCAGGGCGAGGGCCGGGAGGACGAGGCTGCGCACGCCGGGGGAGACGGGCCGGGAAGCGGCGCGATAACAGAAAAACGCGGCCCGGTTCGAACGGGGAAGCGTGGCCCGGTCCGGTGGGGCCCTGTCCGAAAGTCTGGCGGAAACCTTTCGGAAAAAGTTTGAGAAAACGCTTTCCCGTAAGTCACGTCCGACCCGTTGACCTCGCCGTAACACGCCCTTACCTTTTCGCCGTTCGGAATGTCACATTCAGTTCGAAGTCTCGAACGTCGTTCGCGAGGTGCGCCCCCCACTCACGGCGTCCCCAGCGCCGACACCGCGAAGGAGAGTGCGTGAGATGAGACGTGTGTACGCGATCCTGATCGCCCTCTGTACGGCCCTGGCCGGCGCCCTGGTCGTGGCGGGCCCCGCCCAGGCCGCACCCCAGACGCTCCCCAACGGCGTCCAGTTCACCGACACTTCGGGCAACGTCGTGCACGCCCACGGCGGCGGCGTCATCAAGGTCGGCTCCTACTACTACTGGTTCGGCGAGGACCGCAACACCGACAACACCTTCCGCTCGGTGAGCGCCTACCGCTCGACCGACCTGAAGACGTGGGAGTTCCGCAACCGCGTCCTGACCCAGTCCAGCGCCTCGGAGCTGGGCACGGCGTACATCGAGCGCCCGAAGGTCATCTACAACGCCTCCACCGGCAAGTTCGTGATGTGGATGCACAAGGAGAACGGCGTCGACTACGGCGAGGCCCGCGCCGCCGTGGCCGTCTCCGACACGGTCGACGGCAACTACAGCTACCAGGGCAGCTTCCGCCCCCTCGGCCAGTACATGTCCCGTGACATCACGGCGTTCGTCGACACCGACGGCACCGGCTACATGGTCTCGGCGGCGAACGAGAACTACGACCTCCAGATCTACAGGCTGACGGCCGACTACACCGCGATCGACAGCCTCGTCGCCAACCCCTGGGCGGGCGGCCACCGCGAGGCCCCGGCGCTCTTCAAGCGCAACGGCGTGTATTTCATGCTGACTTCGGGCGCCACCGGCTGGAGCCCCAACCAGCAGCAGTACGCCACCGCGACGAACCTCGCCGGCCCCTGGTCCGCGATGACGAACGTCGGCGACTCGACGGCGTACGGCTCGCAGACCGCGTACGTCCTGCCGATCCAGGGGACTTCGGGCACCTCGTACCTCTACATGGGCGACCGCTGGGGCAACTCCTTCGGCGCGACCGTCAACGACTCCCGTTACGTGTGGCTGCCGTTGAGCTTCCCGAGCAGCACCTCGCTGTCGATGTCGTGGTCCCCGGAGATCACCGTGGACACGGCCGCCGGGACCGTCTCCGGAGTCAGCGCCACCTACAACACCCTGGTGGCACGCCACAGTTCGAAGTGCGCGGACGTCGCCAACCAGTCCCTCCTGACGGGCATCGCGATCAGCCAGTACACCTGCAACAGCGGCAACAACCAGAAGTGGTGGTTCAAGGACCTCGGCACCGGCTACTACCAACTGATCGGCCGCCAGAGCTCGTTGTGCCTCCAGGAGAACGCGAGCAACGTCACCCAGGAGAACTGCGGCACGGCGACGACCCAGCAGTGGAGCGTCACCGCCTCCGGCAGCTACTGGCTCGTGAAGTCCCGGGCGAGCGGCGAGTGCCTCGACGTGAACGGGGCGTCGACCGCCAACTCGGCGGCGATCATCACGTACACGTGCAACGGGGCGACCAACCAGCAGTGGACGCGCGGTAGTTGACGCACGGCGACGAGAAGGAGGGCCGGGGTCCGTCAAGACCCCGGCCCCCTCGCTCGGTCGGCTAGGCCAGCAGGTCGATCGCGTCGATCGCCGTCCCCGCGCTGAGGAACCCGGTCGACCCCGAGCCGCTCACCACGTTGATCTTCAACTGGTTGTACTGACTCGTGTCCGTGAGCCACGCGCTCGCCGGAACGCTGTACGTGAACGTGTAGTTGTTCCCCCGGTAGGACCCGTTCGTCAGCGACCGCGTGCTCGGCTGCGTGGGCGGCGAGGGGATCGCCGACGTCCAGGAGTCGTTGACGACGACCTGCGGACGCCCGTTCGCGTAGGCGGTCGTCACCCCGATCCGCAGCGTGTGCGCGGCGGCGGCCTGCGCGGCCGTCAGCTTGAAGTACACGATCAGCCCGGAGTTGACGTCCTTCCACAGATAGCAGGGGAACGCGGACGTCTCGCTGCCGCTGCCGATCACCACGTTCCCCGTCCACGCCGAGGCACGGACGTCGGAGGGGTGCGCGTACGTCATCAGGTCGGCGTTCTTGAACCCGCTCGGCGTCCCGTTCCAGTCCCCGATCCGCCAGATCGTCCCCGCGTTCGAGGGGTCGTTGGAGGACGGGATCGCGATGGAGTTGAGGCTGGTCGTGCCACCGGCGCTGACGGTCACCGACGTGGTGTAGACGCCGAGTTCACCCTTGAACACCGTCAACGTGTACGTCCCCGGCAGGACTCCGGCGATCGAGAAGAAGCCGTCCGAGGCGCGCGCCGAA
This sequence comes from Streptomyces sp. NPDC004539, assembly GCF_040610055.1. Taxonomy (NCBI): domain Bacteria; kingdom Bacillati; phylum Actinomycetota; class Actinomycetes; order Kitasatosporales; family Streptomycetaceae; genus Streptomyces; species Streptomyces sp. NPDC004539. Next base: position 475,256 of record NZ_JBEXLS010000002.1, read on the forward strand.
CCCCAGTACTGGGCGGCCGAGTTGGCGAGCCCGACGGTGTACGCGTACGCCGTGTTGCGCCCGGTGATGCCGACGCCCGCGACCTTGCCCCGGCCGCTCGCCGGGACGTACCCGGAGATGCCGAGGGAGTCCGCCCAGGACGTCGTCAGCGTGCCCGGGTACAGCGTGGAGGAGGGGGCGCCGCCGTCGGTGAGGGCGATGACGTACGGGCCCTGGAGGCCGAAACGCTCGTTCTCCGTCTGGTTCTGGGCGTAGTGCAGGATCTCGTACAGGCCGCCGCCGTCCGCGCTCTGGTGGCGCAGCAGGGAGCGGTAGAAGGGGCCGCCGGACGCCTTCTCGTGGTTGGAGCGGACGATCCACAGGCCGACGCCGTTCGCGCTCCAGCCGACGTAGTTGTAGTCGGCGACCCGCAGCTTCGAGTAGTGCTTCGAGCGGGTCTGGCCGTCGGACTTCTGGAACACGTCCGACGCCTCGATGGTCGTCGGCGCGTAAGTGTAGGAATCCGGCTCGTCGTTGAGGAACAGGCCCGCCTTGACGCGCAGGATGAAGCGGGTCGAGGCGACCGAGGTGTCCGCGCGGTTGGTCCACAGGTAGACGTTGTTCTCGCCGCTGCGGGCCGCGTAGTAGTGCCGGAGCGTGCCGTAGGCCACCGAGACGAGGATCGTCGAACCGGACTGCGCGATCGTCACCGTGGAGGTGCCGAGACCCGACTCGATGTGCGAGTTCTTGCCGCCGTAGCCCTGGTACTCGGTGCCCTTGTAGACCAGCGAGGACAGGTCTCCGTTCGACTTGCTGACCTTGAAGACCAGGTTCGCGCCGGTGTCCACCACGTAGTTGGAGCCGTCGTCGCTCCAGCCGAACGCCGCCGCCGAGGCGCCTGCGGCGAGCGGGCCCGCGAGTGCGGCGGTGCCGGCGGCTGCCGCGGCGCCGACGACGAAGGCGCGGCGGCCGACTCCCGTTGCCACGGCGGCCCTTGGGGTTTCGGACACGGTGTTTTCGGACATCTGGAGAGCCTCCTGTGGGGTGGGGGATCGAGGTGTGGGGGGTGGGTGCGGGTGCCGGGGCCGTGCTCGGCTCGACCCGGCGGAAGCCTTAGCAGAGTGACAGTTGAATCGATTTCGCGAAAGGGCTTTCGCTTGCTGGAGGTTGGCAATCATGTGAAATAGGTCCAGAGTCTAGAAAGCGCTTGCCGAAGCGGGTACGGTCCTGCCGCCAGGCCCAGTCGCACCCATGAGGAGCAGCGAGTGAGACGTTTCAACATCGCCGTGCTGGCGGCCCTGACCCTCGGCACCGCCCTGTCCGCCGCCCCCGCCCAGGCCCACCCCGGCGCCCCACCCCTCGGCCTGGACAACTGCACCGCCACCGCCTGCCACTTCGACGTCCCGCCCGGCACGTACGACGTGAAGGTGCTCCTCGGCGGCGACGCCGCGTCCGCCACGAGCGTCACCGGCGAGACCCGCCGCTCCCTCCTCCCGGAGACGGCGGTCCCCGCGGGCGAGCGCGCCGCCCGCAGCTTCACGGTCGACGTCCGTACGCCGGAGGGCGAACCGACCGGACCCGACGGCACCCCCGGCCTCGACCTCGCCCTCGGCGGCGCCGCCCCCGCCCTCGCCGGCATCCAGGTCACCCCCGCCCGGCACGCCCGGCAGATCTTCCTCGTCGGCGACTCCACGGTCTGCGACCAGCCCGGCGACCCCTACTCCGGCTGGGGCCAACAGCTCCCGCAGTTCCTCCGCAAGGGCGTCTCCGTCGCCAACTACGCGGATTCCGGGGAGAGTACGGTCACCTATCTGTCGAACCCTCAACTCTGGTCCACCGTCCAGCCGTTGATCCGGCCCGGTGACCTCGTCCTGATCCAGCTCGCGCACAACGACAAGACGACCGACGAGGCGACGTACCGCGCGAATCTGGAAGCGCTCGTCGCGGGCGTCCGCGAGAAGCAGGGGCGGCCCGTCCTCGTCACCCCCATCGTGCGGCGCTGGTTCAACGCCGACGGCACGCTCGACAACGGAACGGCCCTTCTGGTCAACGGGCTCGGCGTCGACCATCCGGCGGTGATCCGCTCCGTCGCGGCGGCCGAGGGCGTTCCGCTGATCGACCTCACCGCGAAGACGAAGGCGCTGGTCGAGTCGCTCGGGACGGAAGGGTCCAAGGCGATCTACCTGTACAACGAGAAACGCGACAACACGCACACGTCCGTTCACGGGGCGACCGTGTACGCGGAGCTCGTCCGGGACGAACTCGCCGCCCAGCGGCTGATACCGAGGGGTCTGGTGAGGGTGGGGTGACCTTCTCGGGGGAATGAGCCGTACAAGCCCCTGGGGCGTCCCGACCGGAACCGGGGCGCTCCAGGCCCATGAACATCCCAAAGCCGCTGCCTGAGAAGGGCGTTCGTCCATGCACCTCCCCCCGCCCGACCGCACCCTCAGCCCGGCCACCGGCTACACCCGCGCCCACTGGGAGCGGGCCGCCGACACCCTCCTCGCCGCGACCGAGCCGTACGCCACCCCCGACCGCGCCCTCTACCACTTCCCCGGCGACCGCGAGAGCTGGTCGGGCCGCCTCTCCGACGGCCTCGAAGGCTACGCCCGCACCCTGCTGCTGGCCGCGTTCCGCCGCGACGAGACGGCACTCGAGCGCTACGCCGACGGACTGGCGGCCGGTACGGCGGGCGTCTGGCCGAAGATCGGGGACCACGGTCAGCCCCTGGTGGAGGCCGCGTCCATCGCCCTGGCCCTGCGCCTCACCCGCCCCCTCCTGTGGGACCGCCTGGACTCCTCTGTCCAGCAACGCGCCGCCGCCTGGCTGGCGGACGCCCTCACCGCCGAACCCTGGCCCTGCAACTGGGAGTTGTTCCCCGTCACCGTCGGCGGCTTCCTGGAGTCCGTCGGCCACGAACCCGAAGCCTCCCGCCGGGCGATCGAACAGGGCCTCGACCGGATCGAGCAGTGGTACGTCGCGGACGGCTGGTACACCGACGGCGACGGCCGCAAGTTCGACTACTACAACGGCTGGGCCATGCACCTCTACCCGGTCCTGCACGCCTGGCTCGCCGACGACCCCGCCCTCCTCGACCTCTACGGCGGTCGCCTGGAGCGCCATCTCACCGACTACGCCCGCCTGTTCGGCGCGGACGGCGCCCCGCTCCACCAGGGCCGCTCCCTCACCTACCGCTTCGCGACGACGGCCCCCCTGTGGCTCGGCGCGCTGACCGGCCGCACCCCCTTGGCCCCCGGCGAGACCCGCCGCCTGGCCTCGGGCGCCCTGAAATACTTCCTCGACCGCGACGCCGTCTCCCCGGACGGCCTCCTCACCCTGGGCTGGCACGGCCCGAACGCCTCGGTCCTGCAAGGCTATTCGGGTCCCGCCTCCCCCTACTGGGCCAGCAAGGGCTTCCTCGGTCTCCTCCTTCCCCCCGACCACGAGGTCTGGACCGCGACGGAATCCCCGTCCCCAGCGGAACGCGAGGACGCCCTCACGCCACTGCCCGCCCCCAACTGGCTGCTCCAGTCGACCCGTTCGGACGGCGTCGTCCGCCTTCACAATCATGGGAGCGAGGATGCGCGGTACGACCCGTATTACACGCGCCTTGCCTACTCGACGGTGACGACGCCCTCGCCCTCGCCCGCGCCCTCGCCTTCGTCCGAGTGCGACAACAGCGTCATCGTCGGCGACGACGCCACCCGCACCGACATCACGCCCCTGGGCATTGGCGCCGACTGGATCGCCTCCCACCACACCACTTCTACGGGAGCCCGGGTCACGAGCGTCACCTTGGCTCAAGGGGCCCTGGAGGTACGGGCGTTCCTGGTCTCCGACGTCCCCCCGGGCACCCCCGTCCACCTCACCGGCTGGTCCGCCCCCGAAGGCACCCGCTCCGAACTGACAGTCCTGAAGGGCACGGAGACGGGCCCCGGCCCCACGCTCTTCGTCGCCCTCGTCCGCCTCACCGGGGAATCGGAGCCCGGGAAGTTGGGCGAGGGGGTGAGAGTCGAGACCTGCGGAGAAGGGGAGTTGACGGTCAGGTGGGCCGACGGGAGCGGACGCAGGGTGCGGATCGGGGCGGGCGAGGTGACTGTCGGCGACTGAACAGGGCCCTGGCCTACGGCGTCAGGGCTTCAGCCGTGCCACCCGCAGCCAACCGGTGGTGGGCGAAGCCCCGTTGAGAGTCGTTGTGTACGACGGAGTCACCGGGGTGTAGGCCCAGGTGAGGGTGCCGTCCTTGAGGACGGCGAGGTCGCCGGTGATGCGGACGGGGACGACCTTGTCGGGGGACTGGGGTTTGCCGGTCCAGTCGATGAGGCGGAAGTGGGTGCCGGTGAAGGTCCCGGTGCAGGTGCCGGAGGCGCACTTGGGGTGGGAGAGGGATTCCCAGGAGACGAGGAGGCGGTCCTTGCCGTACGGGGCGATGTGGACGTTCGTGTTCTCCGTGCCGGGCGCCGCGGTGAGGTAAGTGGCCTTGCCCGGTGCCGAGTTGCGGTTCGCCAGGAACGCTATCGCCACCTGGTGGGTCGATGTCTTCGGGGTGACGCTCCAGCCCCGGCCGCTGGAGTCCGCCGGGTTCTTCTTCGCGGAGGCGGCGCCTCGGGAGGCGAACGCCGTCGCGTAGCGGCCTGTCGAGGAGCGGACCAGGTCGCCGGTGCGGCCCGGGAACGTGCCGCCGCAGTAGCCCGCCCAGCACTGCTCGCGCTGGACGACCGGGGCGACGTCGGGGGCGCCGATGCCGGTGGAGACGAACAGGCCCGAACGCCAGTCGTCGAAGCAGACGGAGGCGAAGTCGCCGGTCGGCTCGGCGTGCAGGGCGATGCCCTCGTTGTGGCTGCAACCCCAGCCCCAACCCCCGGACAGCTTCGCGCCCTTGGGGCTCACGTACGACAACTTGTCGCCGAAGTGGCCGTCCGCGAAGCCGCCCGCGCCGTGCACGACGAAGTACGCGCCGTACTTGCTGCCGTTCCAGGTGAGTTGACCGTCGAGCGTGGGGGACGTGTCGTTGCTGGCGGTGCCGGTGAGCTTCGTGGACCAGGTCTGGCGGCCGTTCGTGAAACGGACGATCGCCGCCGCCGTCTCCTTCCACTTGTTCGTGTCCGCGACCCGGGTCAGCAGCGCGAACCCGTCGTTGTGCGCGACGAGTCCGCCGACCTCCTTGGCCCCCTTCACGACCGAGTCCGCGCCCGACCGCTGCCCCGCCGCCGTGAGCGGCGTGACGTGCACGCCGTCCGCCGCCGGCCAGGCCACCCGCAGCGTGCCGTCCGGGGCGACCGCCGTCGACGTCCGCGTCCATTCCCGCGTGTTGTTGTAACCCGCCGACAGATAAGGGAACTTGGCCCCGCCGAGCGAGACCAGTGTGCTGGTCGGCGTGAGGTTCGGCGCGGGGGTCGCCGCCCCGGCGGTGGCGTACCAGGCGCCTGCGAGGACCCCGACGGCCGCGAGCCCTCCGATGAGGGGCTTGCGGGCGCCGTGGACCCGGCGGTGGCGTGTGGTGCGTGGTGCGGTTGTCATGCCCTGTGGTTGCCGCAGAGGGCGGAAAGGGTTGCCGGGGAGACTGCTGGTGGTGGAGATTTTTCCGTGGCGGTCCCCCCGCCGTTGTACGAGGATCACCGCATGACCTCACTGATCCGTCACACCACCATCGACTCCCACGACGCCCACACCCTCGCCGTCTTCTGGTCCCAGGTGCTCGGCCAGCCCCTCCACGAGGACGACGAACCCGGCGACCCCGAGATCCTGATCGAGGGCGCCGGCATCCTCTTCGTCACCGTCCCCGAGGCCAAGTCCCTCAAGAACAGGGTCCACTTCGACATCCAGCCCCAGGACCGCACCCGCGACGAAGAGGTCGAACGCCTCCTCGCCCTCGGCGCCACCCTCGCGGCCGACCACCGCAACCCGGACGGCACCGGCTGGGCGACGCTCCAGGACCCGGAGGGCAACGAGTTCTGCGTGGAGCGGAGCGCGGCTGAGCGGAAGAGCTGAGAACCGCTAACGGCCCTCGTCGCGGGGCCAGTTGACCAACGCCGAGTGCAGGGCGTCCACCGCCCGCTCCCACGACTCCTGGACGTCCCGGGAGGCCCCGAAACCGCCGGCCGCCTCCAGGACGCAGTACCCGTGGAAGGTGCTCCTCAACAGGCGTACGGCGTCGGTGAGATCGGGCTCCTCCAGGCCGTACGCGCGCAGCATGCCGTAGGTGATGTCGGCGGTGCGGCGCAGGGCGGGGGACTCGGCGACGAGGGACTGGTCGATCCGGATCTGGGTCGCCGCGTACCGGCCGGGGTGGCGGAGGGCGTACTCGCGGTAGGCGCCCGCGAAGGCGACGAGCGCGTCCTTCCCGGCCCGCCCCGCGACGGCCGTCGCGATGAGGTCGATCAGCTCGGCGCCCGCGAGGAAGGCGAGCCGGGTGCGCAGCTCCTGGAGGTTCTTGACGTGGGAGTAGAGGCTCGCGTCCTTCACGCCGAACCGCCTGGCCAGCGCGGACAGGGTGACGTTCTCGAACCCCACCTCGTCGGCGAGCTCGGCGGCGGCCCCGACGAGCCGGTCCACCGTGATTCCCGCACGCGCCACGCGCCACCTCCGTCCGTGTCCTAGGCGGAATCCTAGGACACGTAGGAAGGTGGCGCCGGAACCTCGTCGGGCCGGTCGGCGGCTGGTCGGCGGCCGGTCGGTCGCCGGTCAGCCGGTGGGCCGGTGAGCCAGTCAGCCGACCGGCCGACCCGCGGGCCGTTCCGTCACCGGATCACCCGATCGGCGCGTACAGCACGCCCAGCTTGTCGACCTCGTCCCCCGACCGTCCGGTGAACCCGACGATCTGCCAGCCGGCCGGCGCCGTGAAGGTCCGGGTGTCCGAGGTCGCCGTCCCGGCGGACAGCGAACGCCCCTTGTCGGTGCCGAACGAGGCGGAGAAGATCCTTGTACGGCCGTCTTTCTGACCCTGCGTCAGCTTGACGGAGGTCAGGTGCTCGCCGGTCGCGAGCGTGAGGGACGTGGCCGTGCCGCCGGTGCCGCCGTGGGTGAGCGCGGTGCCGTTCGCGAGGGTCAGGGCGACCGCGTCGAGGCGGGAGCCGCCGTGCAGGGTGAGGGTGCGCGGCGCGGGGGCCGAGGGGAGGTCGTCGGCGTCGTTGAAGGCGGTGCCGTGCGGGCCGCCGAAGAAGTCGCTCGCCCGCAGGGAGGAGTTGAGGGTGTAGGAGAAGTCGACCGTGTGCGGGAAGTGGTCGGAGAGGTTGCCGCCCGCCGAGTCCAGGAACTTCGCCCAGTCGTTGCTGTAACGGGTTGCCGAGAGGTTCACCAGCTCGCTGCCCCGGTACAGGACCTTGTCGACGACCTCGCAGGTGTTCGGCGGCGCGCTCGTCGGGCACACCAGCGCCTCGGAGCCCTGCGCCGGGGGAGTGCCGCCCTTGACCAGTTGCACCCACGCGTCGGTGAGGCCGTTCACCGAGGTCAGGGTCCGGATGTTGTCCCCGGCACGGGTGTAGCGGGTGTTCGTGTCACCCATCACGATCACCGCGTTGCCCGCCGAGTTCGCCTTGATGAAGTCGGAGAGCTGCGTGATGTTGGCGCGGCGCGCGGCGAGCGCGTCCTCGGAGTCGTCCGCGTTGGTGTGGACGTTGTACAGGTCCACGAAGACGCCCTCGGCGATCCGCACCCGGGCCAGCGAGAAGCCCTTCGGCGTCAGGCAGTTGGTGCCCGTGCACTTGGCCCACTTCACCCGCTCGAAGTCCTCGAAGGGGACGTCGGAGAGTGTGTTGAGCCCGTCCCCGAACGGCACCCCGCCGCTCGTCGCCGTCCGGTACGCGTGGTCGTCGTTCGCGTACAGCGCCGCGTGGTAGTTGAAGTCCTCCTGCACGTTCACGATGTCGTACGCCCCCAACCGGGGCGAGATCAACGGCGTGTTGGTGGCCGGCTTGCTCGAACTCAGCGGCTCCGGCAGGCCCGCGACGTTGTACGTGAGGACGTTGAACGTCCCCGAGGTCGCCGCCTGCGCGGGCGCCGCCGAGGTCACGGTCAGCCCGGCGAGCCCGAACGCGGCTGCCGCGAGGGTGCCGATGATGCGTCTCATGGTGGGGGAGTCTCCGGTCGGTGAAAAGAGAGCGGAAAGGAGAGGGAAGGGAAGCGTAAAGAGACTTGAGCAATGCTCAGGTTGGAGGTGACCGGTGTGACGCACAAGGGCGCGGAGCGAACCGCCGGGAAATTGTGAGCAAGCGGTTGCTACGACTTGCCGCGTTTCCGCTCTTTACGACACTCTCACCGCGACCGGCGGACACTCGCCGGCTCCCCGACACCGCCCGCCTCTCCGTCCGCCCTGCCCCACCAACCGGCACCGCGACATAAGGTCGGCCCAATGGACCCGACCCGCTCCGGCGCCGACCCCGATCAACCCCTCTGGAGACAACGCGACTTCGTCGCCTTCTGGCTTGCTCAGACCCTCTCCGTCCTCGGTGACTCCTTCGCGTTGATCGCCCTCCCCCTGCTGGTCCTGGAGGCGACCGGATCGGTCGCGAGTATGGGGCTGCTGACGGCGGCGGGAGGGGTGGCGTTGGTGGTGTCGGCGGTGTTCGCGGGGGCTGTCGTCGATCGGGTCGACCGGCGGAAGCTGCTGATCGGGTGCGATCTGGCCCGGATGGTGCTGTACGGGGTGATCCCGCTGGTCTGGCTCGCGGGGCCGCAAGTGTGGCTGTTGTACGTGGTGTTGCCGGTGTGCGAGGCCATCGGGATGCTGTTCGCGGTGGGGTACGTGACGGTCGTGCGGGGGCTGGTCGGGACGGCGCGTCTCACCGAGGCCAACGGGCGGCTGAACGCGACGGCGGCGGCAGCGGGGGTGCTCGGGCCGCTCGGTGCGGGGGCGGTGGCGGCGTGGACGGGGCCGGCGGCGGCCGTCGGGGTGGACGCGGCCAGCTTCGGCGTCTCCGCCTGCTGTCTGCTCGCCGTGCGGCTGAGGCGGCGTACGGGCGGCGAGCGCACCGAACGGGCCGGGGTGTGGCGGGAGTTGAGGACCGGGGTCGCGTTTCTGTACGGGCATCCCGTACTGCGGTCGCTCACCGCGCTGCTGTTCCTGTTCAGCTTTCTCACCCTCGGCCTCGTCGACCTGGTGATCTACCACCTCAAGCACGACCTGGGCCGGGACGACGGCACGGTCGGTGCCGTGATGGCGGTCGGGGCGCTGGGGACGGTGGCCGGGTCGCTGCTGGTCGCCCGGCTGCGCCGCCGGCTCGGCTTCGGGCCGGTGTGGACGGCCTCGGTCGCGGTGTCCGGCGTGGCGGTCGCCGGGCTCGGGCGGGCCGGTGCCGTACCCCAAGTCGCCGTCCTGGCCGCCCTGTTCCTCGCCTCCGTCGCCGTCGGCGGCACCTGTTCGATGTCCTTGCGCCAGGAGGTGACCCCCGAACACCTCCTGGGCAGGGTGACTTCGGCCTTCTGGACGCTCCAGTACTCCGCCGCCCCGATCGGCGCGGCCGTCCTGACCTGGGCGGCCGAACACCACGGCACGGCACCGGTCGCGGCGACGGCGGGCGCCTGCTGCCTCCTCATCGCGGGCGCCGCCCTGTTCACCCCGATCCGCCGGGCGGGCCGCGAGCGTCCGAAGGCTCGGCCCGGCGAACCGGACCCGGCCGCGCGGCCGACCGGCCCGAAGGAGCCGAAAGAGCCGCAGCAGCCGAAGGACCTCAAGGACCCAAAGAGCCTCAAGGACCCAAAGGGCCTCAACAACACCACGGCCCCCAGTCCCGGGAGCGGCCTCAACTCCCGCCCCCAGCCCGCCGCCCCGGCAACCGCAGCGCCGGAACCACCGCCAGCGCGGGCAGCACCGCCGCCACCAGAAACACCGTCCGGAACCCCGTCGCGCTGACCCCCACCGACCCCAACAGGACGGAGAAGAAGGCGGTCCCCACGGACGCCGCCACCTGCTGGTTGATCGTGAGCGCCGTACTCGCCGCCCCCATCCGCTCCTTCGGCAGCTCCCGGCTCGCGGCGGCCATCGTCGGCATCATCACCATCCCGACCCCGACCCCCATCACCACCATCGTCGAGACGACCCGCCACGCGGCCACCCCCTCGATCCCCACCTGCACCCCGGTCCCCGCCATCCCGGCCGACGCCAGCACCGCCCCGCAGACGACCAGCATCCGAGGCGACACCCGGTCCACACTCCGCACCGCGACCTGCATCGTCCCCCCGATCGCGATCCCCACCGGCACCCCCAGCAACCCCGTCTCCGTGGCCCCCCAACCCCGCACCCCCTGCCAGTACATGGGCCCGAGCAGCGCCGACCCGAAGTACCCGCAGGCGAACAACGCGAGCGTCCCGATCCCGACCGCGAACGTCCGGTCCCCCAACAGCCGCAGATCCAGCAGAGGCTGACGCACCGTCAAGGCATGCCGTACGAAGGCCCCGACGAGGACGACGCCGGCGACCGTCGGCGCCAGCACCCCCGGCGCCCCGAACTCCCCGCGCTCCGCGCCCCGGGCGAGCCCGAACAGCAGCAGCGCCAGCCCCGGCGGCAGCAACACCAGCCCCCGCGCGTCGAGTCGGGGGACGGCGCCGGCCCGAGGCGTGTCGGGGGTCAGGAGCCGGGCGGCGAGAGCCAGCGCCAGCGCGCCGACCGGCAGGTTGACCAGGAAGATCCAGTGCCAGGACGCGGCGTCGACGAGCCAGCCGCCCAGCACGGGCCCGGACACCGGGCCGATCAGGACGGGCAGCCCGACCAGCGCCATCGTCCGCCCGAACCGCTCCCGGTCGGCCAGCGAGAGCGCCATCGCCATGCCGACCGGCATCAACAGCCCGCCCCCGAACCCCTGGACCACCCGGAACGCGATCAGCGCACCCGCGCTCCAGGAGAACGCGGCAAGCACGGAGCCCCCGGTGAACACGGCGAGCGCCAGCAGATAGGCGCGCTTGGCGCCCAGCCGGGCCATCACCCACGCCGCCGTCGGGATCACGGCGGCCAGCGCGAGCGTGTACCCGGTGAGCGTCCACTGGATCGTCGCCAGCGAGGCGTGGAACGCGCCCGACAGACTCGGCAGCGCGACGACGACGATCGTCCCGTCGAGGACGACCATGAGCGAGCCGACGAGGACGACACCGAGCGTACGGTTGAGAGCCGCCGCCGGTGAGACGGCGACACCCGTCCCGGACGACCTCATCCCCTCGTCCCCGATCCCCTCGTTCCTCACCCCTCAGCCCTGGTACGGGTGTTCGGCCCGAGCGGACCGCAACGCCCGCCCCCACCAAAGCAGTTGCCCCAACATCCCCTTCGCCGCCCCCTCGCACACGGCGCCGTCGCGCGGCTCCCCGTCCTCCCCGAGCCCGGACCATGGGCCGTGCAGGCTCACCGCGTCCCGCACGCTCACGGCGTGCAACTCGGCGACCACCTGCCGCAGATGCTCCACCGCGCGGACACCGCCCGCGAGCCCGCCGTACGAGACGAAGCCGACCGGCTTGGCCTGCCACTGCTGCCCCGTCCAGTCGAGGAAGTTCTTCAGCGAGGCAGGGAAGCTGTGGTTGTACTCGGGCGTGACGACGACGAACGCGTCGGCGGCGGCCAGCCGTGGGTACACGCCGGCCAGTGCGGCGCGCGCGGCGGGACTCGCCCCGCTGCCCCAGTCCGGCATCACCGTCGGCAGGTCGACGTCCGCGAGGTCGACGACGTCCGGCTCCAGTCCGTCGTACGCGGTCGCGACACGCAGGAACCAGTCCGTGACGGCGCGGCCCTGGCGGCCCTCGCGGACGCTGCCGACGATCACGGCGACGCGGAGGGGAGTTGTGGAATCGGTTGCTGCGGGCATGGGTGTCCCCCTGTTCGTGCCCCGGTCCGAGCGCCGGGGCGAGCTCACGTCGGGTAAAGTACAACGAGCGTTGTCGAAAACACAACGAGCGTTGTTCAGCGGGACGGGGGAGCGCTCGGAAGTGCGACGCTTGGCGGGACACGGAACGGTGGAAGGACGAGGTGACGGCGTGGGCACGACCAACGACGCCCGGTGGGAGGCCGCTCTGGCGGACCACTCGCCCCGCAAGGTCCAGAAGTGGGCCGCGATGGCGGGCGCCGCCTGCACGCTTTTCGGCCGCGAGGGCTACACGCGCGCCTCGATCGACGCGGTCGCGGCGGCGGCCGGCGTCTCGACGCGCACGCTGTACAACCACTTCCCCGGCGGCAAGGCCGAGCTGTTCCGGACGGTCGTCACCTGGACGTCGTCCGAGGTGAAGGACGCGCAACTGGCCTGCCTCAACTCGGTGCTGCCCCCCGGCAGACCCCCGCACCCCGACAACCTGGAGCGCGATCTCCTCGCCCTCGCCGAGGAGTTCGTCGGCCTCCTCACCCGGTACGCCGACCACTTCGCCCTGGTCCGGCACATCCACGCCGAGGTCGACCACGTCCCGCGCGAGGTCCTCGACGCCTGGCACGCGGCCGGCCCCGGACCGGTCACCGCCGCCCTCACCGAGGCGTTCCAGGGCCTCGCCGACGCGGACCTTCTCGACGTCCACGGCGACCCCGGCCTCACCGCTGCCCACTTCGTCGCCCTGACCTCCCACTCCCTCACGATGCGCACCCACTACGGCGTCCTGCCGCTCCCGAAGGAGGACACGGAAACGCTGGTCAGGGGCGGTGTGGCAGCGTTCCTGCGGGCCTACCGCACCACATGAGGAAGCGGGGGCCCGCCGAAACCGACGGACCCCCGCACCGATCAACCGGCTACCGGCCCCCGCTCAGCCGGCCGGCCCACCACCTGGATCGCTCAGCCGTTCACCCCGCTGTAGTGCCGCAGACTCCACCGCCACAGCACCCGCGTCCCCAGATACGCCAGCAACCCCAGCAACGGCGAAGCCGCCGCCAGCCAGTACGGGACGACCGTCCCGTGCCCGTGCCCGGTCAGGACCGCCGCCGGGAAGTACGCGACGAAGGCGAGCGGAAGGCCGTACGTCAGCAGCCCCCCGACCGCGCGGGGAAGGACGTTGAGCGGGTAGCTGCCGAACGTGCCGAGCAGCTCCTCCAGCCAGCGCCCCCAGTAGTCGGCCGCCGGGAAGCGGAGCGAGGCGCAGGCGACCAGGGTGAACAGGGCCGCCTCCAGGAGCATCCCCCCGAGGACGGCGGCGATGAGATAGCCGACCCGGGCCAGATCCCAGTCGAGCGAGCTGCGGCTCAGCGCGCCGATCATCAGGCCGACCGCGACCGTCAGGTCACCGATGGCGTTGGTGGGGAAGTACTCCAGCTGCACCTGCCGGTACACGGGGAGCGGACGCAGCAGATACGCGTCGATCTTCCCCTCCTGGATGAACCGGCCCAGCCCGTGCACCCGCCCGAGGAAGAGCACGAACAGGCCGTGGGCCAGCATCCGGATCGCCGGGATCATCAGGACGTCCCGGCTGTCCCAGCCGCCCATCCCGCTGAACCGGGTCAGCAGGACGGTCGCGAACACGATGACCGACACCTGCCAGACCGCGCCGATCGCGATCATCAGCAGGAACTCGGCCCGGTACTCCAACTGCGCACGGAAGTTGAGGCGCGTGATCCGCCACATGATCCGCGTCGCCTTCACTACGGAGCCCATGCGGATCAGCCTCCTTGCGCGACGACCCTGCGGGCGGCACGCGACCACAGGAACCGGGTGAACAGGGCGAGACCGGCCACCCAGCCCGCCTGGACGGCGAGTTGGAAACCGGCGTCGGACAGCGGGATGCGCCCGATGTACAGGGACAGCGGAACGCTCAGCGTCGCCTGGAACGGCAGATAGGAGCTGAGCGTCACGAACCAGTCGGGGAAGAACCACAGCGGCGCGTACACCCCGGAGAGCAGGTTCTGCGCGAAGAGCAGGATCATCAGCGCGGCCCCGTTGCGCAGCGCCCAGAAACACCACTGGTCGATGACCAGCATGATGTAGTAGAGCACCCACTGCCCGAGCAGCAGACTGAGGACGAACACCCCCGCCACGGCAGCCGACTTCGGCGGATCGACGACACCCGCCGCGAGACACACCGCGTACCCGGTCAACGCCCAGGTGAACCCGTACAGTTGCTCGCCCAGCGCCCGCAGCGCGTAGTAGCGGCGGGGCGGCATCGGCCGCATCCACCAGTAGACGATCGTCCCGTAGTGGACGTGCTGCTGGACGGTGTCCCGCCCCGAGTACCGGTCCAACTCCCGGATACGGGAGCTGAGTACGGCCAGCACCGCGTACGTCACCGCCTGCCCCCGGTCGAGCCCGGCGGTCGTCCCGGACTGCGCGTACAGGCCGTGCCACAACGACGCGACCAGCACGATCTGCACGGTCAGCCGCAGCAGCGCCCCCGTCATCCGGGGCGGCGCGTACAGCTCGCCCAGCGGGGTGACGCGCGCCGCGCGCCACGCGTACCCGCTCATCGCCCGTCCTCCGTGTGGGCGTAGGCGGCCCGCATGACGTCTTCGAGGTCGGCCTCGTCGAGGGCGACGTCCGTCACCTCGTACCGCTCGATGACCGCCTTGAGCGCCTGGTTGACGGTCGGCGCGTCCGGTCCGTCCGGGCCGAACACGACGACGGGGCCTTCATGTTGGACGACGGCTATCCCGCGCAGCGGGGTCACCTCGGTGTGCGGGTCGGCGAGCGTGGCCCGCACCTGCCAGGTCGAACCGAACTTGCGCCGGATGTCCTCCAGCGGGCCGTCCAGCATCAGCCGCCCGTGATTGATCAGCACCACGCGCTCCGCGAGGCGTTCGACCTCCGTCATGTCGTGCGTCGTCAACAGGACCGTACGGCCCCGCTGTTCGACCTGGTACCGCAGGAACTCCCGGACCTGCTCCTTGACGACGACGTCCATGCCGATCGTCGGCTCGTCGAGGAAGACCACCGCCGGGTCGTGCAGCAGCGCCGCCGCCAGATCGCAGCGCACCCGCTGGCCCAGCGAGAGATGGCGCACCCGGGTGCCCCAGAACGACGACAGGTCGAGCAGCTCGTCGAACTCCTTGAGCCGCGCCGCGTGTTCGGGACCCGGGACCTCGTAGATGTCCCGCAGGATCATGAACGACTCGCGGACCGGGAGGTCCCACCACAGCTGGGTGCGCTGCCCGAACACGGCGCCGATGTTGCGGGCGTTGCGCTCCCGCTCGCGGTAGGGGACGACACCCGCGACCTTCGCCTCGCCCGAGGTGGGGGTGAGGATGCCGGTCAGCATCTTGATGGTCGTGGACTTGCCCGCGCCGTTCGGGCCCAGCAGGGCGAGGAGTTCGCCCTCGTCGACGTCGAAGGTGACGTCCGCGACGGCGTGTTTGACGACCCGCTCGGGGTCGACCAGCGAGCGCAGGGCGCCCGCGAAACCCGGCCGGCGGACAGTGGTCTGGAAGGTGCGGGACAGCCCGCGCACCTCGATGCTGCCGCTCACTCGATGAGCCTCCATACAACACAGGGACGGATACGAAGGGAAAGCGAGAGCTGCGGGGGGTGGCAGGCGCACGGCCGAGGCCGGCCCGGAGGGTGCCGGGCCGGCCTCGGGAAGGGATGGGGGGAGACCGTGCGGATCGGGGCCGTGCGGGTCACACGGCTCCGGGGATCACCCGGCTTCCGAGAACACGAACGAGAACTCGGCGGGCGCGGCCTCCAGTACGTACTGCGGGAGCGGCCGGGGTCCGCAGGCTTGTGTGCCCACGCCGTGCGCCGCGTGGTCCAGGTGGACCCACACCGTCTCGCCCGGCACCAGGTCGGTGCGGTGGCGGGCGGCGTCCAGCTCCTCGGTGGTCCAACGGCGGGCCGTGAACCAGAACTCCGGGTCGCCCTCGACCTGGAGCCCGCCCAGCGTAGCCCTGCGCACATCGGCCCGCGACCCATTTTCCTGCGGGTACACGTACGGCGTCTGGAGCGCGTCGACCGTCGACTCCCACGCCCCGATCCGCGACGCCTCCCGGGTGTCCGGGTACGCCTCCAGCGGCCCCCCGCCGAACCAGCGCACGGCGTCCGTCGTACCGGGCAGCCCGAACCGCACCCCGAGCCGGGGCAGCGGCACCGTCCACCGGCCCTCGGGCGTCACCGACACCGCGAGCCTCAGCCGCTCCCCGTCCGACGTCCACCGGTACACGGTCGCGAGCCCGGCCTCCGCGGCGGCCGGCGCGACCCGGGTCCGCACGGTCAGCGCGTCCCCCTCGACCTCCACCGCGTCGATCCGGTGCCGCATCCGGTGCAGGCCCAGCTTGCGCCACAGCTCGCTGTAGTTGATCCCGGAGTGCCACTCGGTGCCGTTGTCGTTGTCGGTCGTCGCCCGCCACACGTCGAGCCTCAGCCCGCCCGTCACCGGCACCGCGCCGATCGAGAGCAACGCACCCGTACGGGCGTCGAAGACACCCGGCCCGAACGTGATCCGCGCCCCGTCGACGACCGGTGAGACCGCCGCCCCCAGCGAGGGCAACACCCGCTCCGCGACCGGTACTTGACCCCACGCGACCTCATGGCCCCGCGCACCCCACAGGGTGTCGGCGGCCAGCACGGCACGCACCGTCCACCCCGTCTCCGCGCCCTCCGGCACGTCCACGGACGGCACCGGCGGCAGCTTCACGTCCGCCGACGCGCCGGCCGCGAGCGCGGGCACCTCCAGCGGACCGGAGGCGGCCTCCTCACCGTCGACCTGGAACGCCCAGGAGAACGCGAACGCCGAAAGGTCCGCGAAATCCTGCTTGTTGGTGACGGTGACCGTGCCCGCGCCGCCCACGAAGGACACCGGCTCGATGACCTTCTTGAACTCCAGGAGCCCGGGGGAGGGCGTGCGGTCGGGGAAGATCAGGCCGTCGCAGACGAAGTTCCCGTCGTGCAGCTCCTCGCCGAAGTCACCGCCGTACGCGTACCCGAACTCCTCGTGGACGATGCCGTGGTCGATCCACTCCCAGATGAACCCGCCCTGGAGGCGGTCGTACTTCTCGAACAGCCGCTGGTAGTCGACGAGTCCACCCGGGCCGTTGCCCATCGCGTGCGCGTACTCGCACTGGATGAAGGGGAGTTCACGCCGTTTGCCGGTGCCCCCGTCGAGGTGCTTGCCGATCTCCTCGGTCTCGTCGTGGAAGGCGTACATCCGCGAGTAGACGTCGGTGTCCCGGCTCGACCAGTCGCCCTCGTAGTGCACGAGCCGCGAGGAGTCCCGGCCGTGAATCCACTCGGCCATCGCGGTCAGCCCGCGCCCGGTGCCGGCCTCGTTGCCCAGCGACCAGAACACGATCGAGGGGTGGTTCTTGTCGCGCTCGACCATCCGCTCGGCCCGGTCGAGGAGGGCCGGGGTCCAGCGGTCGTCGTCGACCGGGTTGTCCCGCCACTTCTGCTCGACGAAGCCGTGCGTCTCCAGGTCGCACTCGTCGATCACCCAGAGGCCGTACTCGTCGCACAGGTCCAGGAACGCCGGGTGCGGCGGGTAGTGGGAGGTGCGCACCGCGTTGATGTTGTGCCGTTTCATGAGCAGCACGTCCTCGCGCATCGTCGCCAGGTCCAGCGCGCGGCCCCGCTCGGGGTGCCACTCGTGCCGGTTGACGCCCTTGAAGAGGATCGGCGTCCCGTTGACCTTGATCAGCCCGTCGTCCAGGGCGACGGTCCGGAACCCGATCCGCAGGGGGACGCGCTCACCGGCGGTGGCGAGGACGGCGTCGTACAGCCTCGGGGTCTCGGCGGTCCACGGGGCCACGGCCACCGAGACGGACGCGCCGGTCTCGATGTCGAGGTCCAGCTCCGGGACGGTCACGCGGCCGGGGACGTCCGAGTCGACGCGCAGGGTGCCGGTGCCGGCGGTGTGGTCGTAGGAAGCGGTTACAGAGAAGTCCTGTACGGCCCCCTCGGGGCGGTGCAGGAGGGTGACGTCACGGAAGATCCCGGGGAGCCACCACTGGTCCTGGTCCTCCAGGTAGGAGCCCGCCGACCACTGGTGGACGCGGACCGCGACAACGTTGCCTTCCGGCCGCAGCAGCCCTCCCACCGAGAACTCGTGGGCGAGCCGGGAGCCCTTGAACTCGCCCAGTTCCGTGCCGTTCAGCCAGACCCGGGCGCAGGACTCCACGCCGTCGAAACGCAGGCGGACGTCCCCGCCGGCCGGCCAGTCGGCGGGCAGGTCGAAGACGCGGAGGTGGTCACCGGTGGGGTTCTCGGTCGGGACGTGCGGCGGGTCGACCGGGAACGGGTAGAGGACGTTCGTGTAGATCGGGGCGCCGTGGCCCTGGAGCACCCAGTGCCCGGGGACCGAGACCTCCGCCCACCCCCCGGCGTCGTATCCGGGCGCCGCGAACGCGTCGTCCTCGGCGCCGGCCGTCGCGAGAAGCCGGAACCGCCAGGGGCCGTTCAGCGACAGCGTGGCCGCGTCCGACGACGCGTACCAGGCCCGCGGCGGCAGCGCCCCGCGGCCCGGTGCGACGTCCTCGACGTAGTCGACGTCCGTGGAGGTGGTGCGGAAAGACATCGGTCTCCTAGCTCAGCCCTTGATACCCGTCTGTGCGATTCCCTGCACCAGCCAGCGTTGCAGGAAGAGGAAGACGAACACCAGCGGGAGGATCGACACGGCCGTGGCCATGAAGATCAGGTGGTAGTTCACGGTCTGGTTGGTCATGTACGAGGACAGCGCGACCTGCACCGTCCACGAACTGGGATCTTGCCCGATGACCAGGGGCCAGAGGAAGGAGTTCCAGCCGTTGATGAACGTGATGGTCGCCATGGCCGCGAAGAAGTTCAGCGAGTTCGGCACCACGACACGCCAGTACGCGCCCCAGTAGCCGAGCCCGTCCACCCGCGCCGCCTCCTCCAGCTCCTTGGGGAACCCCAGGAAGTACTGCCGGAACAGGAAACAGGTGAAACCGCTGAACAGCCCCGGAACGATCAGACCCCGGTAAGAGTCCACCCAGCCGAGGGACGAGACGAGGACGAAACTGGGCACGAAGGTGACGGCCGTCGGAACCATCAGGGTCGCGAGGACGACGTAGAACACCTTGTTGGCGTGCTTGTACGGGATGCGCGCGAGGCCGTACCCGGCCAGCGAGCACACCAGCAGGATGCCCGTCGTCGACAGCACGGCGACGACCGCCGAGTTCCACAGCGAGCGCGCGAAATCGACCGTCGGGTCGTCGAACAGCTCGCGGACGTTGCTCCACTGGATGCTGGTCGGGAACCACTTCCAGTTCTCGCCGGTGATCTCCTGGTCCGTCATCAGCGCGTTGCGGACGATCAGATAGAAGGGGATCAGGAAGAGCAGCGCGGCCACGGAGGTCGCGATGTACAGCCCCGTGTTGCCGAGGACGCCGCCGCGCCTGCGGGACTTCCGCTCGCGTACGTCGGGTGCGGTGGTGGTCACTTCGACTCCTCCCCCCGGCCGAAGCCCATGATCTTGCCCTGGACCAGGGTGACGGCGCAGATCAGCAGGGTCAGGACGACCGCGCCCGCGCTGCCGACGCCGTAGTTCTGGTTCTCACCGAGCGCCATCTTGTAGAGCTCCACCAACGGCGGCTGGCCCCAGGTGGCCTTGGACAGCAGGTTGAAGAACTCGTCGAACGCCTGGTAGGCGGCGATCAGCAGGAGCAGGATCACGGCCGTCGAGGTGGCCCTCAGCTGGGGCAGCGTGATGTAGCGGAACGTCTGCCAGCCCGGCTTGGCGCCGTCGATGGCCGCGGCCTCGTACAGCTCCTTCGGGATGTTCTGGAGCGCCGCGATGAACAGGATCATGTAGAAACCCGACTGGAGCCACAGTCGTACGGTGACGATGACCAGCCAGTACCACGGCGGGTCGGGGCTGGCGAGCCAGGCGATGTTGTCGACGCCGAACCAGCCGATGACCGTGTTCGCGAGGCCGAAGCGCACCCCGTTGAACATGGACATCTTCCAGATCAGCGAGGCGGCGACGTAGCTCACCGCGGTCGGCAGGAAGAACGCCGAGCGGAAGAACGCCCGCATGAACCTGATCCGGTTCACCATCAGCGCGAGCCCCAGCGAGACCGCCCAGGTGAGCGGCACGATGAACGCGGCGAAGACGGTGAACGTGACCAGCGAGTTGCGGAAGTCGACGTCGGTCAGGATCTGCTTGTAGTTGTCGAAGCCGACGAACTCGCTCGGCGTGACGGTGAAGCGTGCCTCGAAGAAGCTGAGCCACAGGCTCCAGCCGATCGGCACGAAGACGAAGATCACCAGGCCGATCAGGAAGGGCCCGGTGAAGAGCCAGAAGTTCGCGGTGGGGGAGGCGGCGAACCCCCGCCTCGGCCGCCGGCCCGAGGGGGCCGGGGACGAGGCGGAGGCGGCGGCCTTCCGCGTGGTGGTGGTCGACATGTCGGGTTCCCGGCCGGTCTATCCGAAGAGCTTCTTGAGCTCGGCGTCGACCTTCTTCTCGGCGGCGGCGAGCTGGGCCTTCGGGTCGTCGCCCTTACGGATGGAGTTCGCGACGACGTCGTTGATCGACGAGATCATCGCCTGCGTCCAGCCGATGTTGTCGAAGTGCCCGAACTCGTTGAAGAGCTTGACGCCCTCGGCCGGCAGACCCGTCTTGAGCTTCGTGGCGCTCTGCGCGAGCGAGGTGCGCGGCGGGATGTGGAAGCCGTAGGAGGTCGAGAAGTCCTCCTGGTACTGCTTCTGGTCGATCCACAGCCACTTCACGTACTCCTTGGCCGCCTCGACGTTCTTGCCCTTGGCGTTGACGAACATCGACCAGCCGCCGTTGACGACCGACTGCTTGCCGGCCGCGCCGACCTTCGGGAACGGGAAGATGCCGATGTCGTCGCCGAGCGCCTTCTGCATGACCGGCATCGCCCACATGCCGCACCACTGGATCGCCGTCAGACCCTGCGTGAACGCCGACGGGTCCCACCAGTCGGTCGGCGCGCCCAGCAGCAGGTTGCCGCTCGTGAACAGGCCGCGCATCTGCTTGAAGCCGGCCGCGACCGCGTCCGTGTTGAACGCGGGCTTGTTGTCCGCGGTCAGCGTGTCGGCGCCGGCCGACCAGATCAGCGGGGACTGGAGCGGGGTGAGGTCGTTGCCCAGGTAGGCGCCCTTGACCTTGCTCGTGGTGAGCGCCTTCGTGGCCTCTATCAGCTCGTCGAGCGTCGTCGGGACCTGGATCTTCGCCTTCTCGAACAGCGAGGGGCGGTAGAAGAAGAACTGCGGGTCGTCGATCATGCGGACGCCGTAGATCTTGCCGTCGACCGTGTGCGAGGTGATGTCGGCCTGGTTGAAGTCGCTCTTGACCGGCGCGATGATGTCGGTCAGATCGGCCACCTGACCGCTCTTGACGAGCTGGATCTGCGGGTGGAACTCGAAGACGTCGGGCGCGTTGTCGGTGAGCAGCGCGGCGAACAGCTTCTGCTCGAAGTTGGAGCCGGTGATCCACTGCGTGGAGACGTTGGCCTCCTTGTACGCCTTCGCGTACCGCTTCACCGCCGCCTCGACGCCGTCCTCGCCGTAGGCGTGGAAGTACTGGACGAGGTTCTTGCCCGAACCGGAGCCGCCGCTGCGCCCGGTGTTGCCGCCGCACGCGGCCAGCCCGCCGGCGGCGGCCAGACCCATGGCGGCCCGCAGGACGGATCGACGATTCCAGTTGCTCATGCTCGATGCCGACATGCTTGACGTCCTTGTCTTGAGTGCGGCTGCGACACAACGGCTCCGGCGCTCTGGCTCGAAAGCGCTGCGGAGCGGGACGTTAACCTTCGGCTAAGGCTTCGGCAAGGGGTTGAACAAAGTCTGTTCGAAGCGTTGTGACTGTTCGGTATCACGAACGGCCGACCGGGGCAGGGGAGTTGAGGACCGCCCGCGTACGCCGCCGGCGGCCCTCCGACCTGGGGTGACTAGCTCTTGGTCCAGGCTTGGTTGGTTCCTCCGGTGCAGGTGTAGAGAATCACCCTGCTCCCTTCCGCGGTCGCCTGACCGCTCACGTCCAGACACTTGCCCGAGCTCTCGGAGACGATCTGCCCATTGGCGTTGAGCAGCCACCTCTCGGCGTCCCCGGCGACCTCGGGAGCCGTCGTCAGCCCCGAACTCCCCACGCTCAGATAGCCGTCGGCCCCCTTGAGTCCGCCCCGCGCGTCGTACGACCACGTCGGGCCGTCCGCCGAGCAGGTCGCGAGCCGCGCCCCCGAGGCGTCCGCCGCGAGGCACTTGCCGGACTGACGGCCCGTCAGGGTGCCGGTGAGGGCGGTCGGTTCGGTGTGGCGGCGCTGGTCGAGGACGTACGTCGTCACCGAGCGCGGCGCGAGCGTCGCCGACAGGGTGCCGTCGTGGACGGCGGGGCGGGCGGCGCGTGCCCAGTTCTCGTCGGCGGAGGTGCGGACCGCCTCCCGTGCCCGGACCGGCGTCCTGCTGTGGAAACGCAGGTCGAGAGCGGTTTCCGTCGTGTTGTGGTTGTTCACCACGACGACCCACTGTCCGTTCCGGTCGTAGGCGGTGGCCTCGACCCCGGACGGCACCCCCGTCACGTTGTGCGCGACGGACCCCGGCTTCACGAACTTGCTGTACTGGCCCAGGACGTAGTACCGCTTCGTGAAGTACAGCGTCTGGTTGCCGTTCGCCGCGTAGTCCGGGTCGTAGTAGATCAGGCCGTCGTTCCAGCCGTCACCGTTCTTCGCGTACGGATCGGAGCCGATCATCTCCGACAGGGCCACCCACCACTGGAACGCCGAGTCGTGTGCGACGGCGAAGTCCTTGTAGATGATCCGGGACAGGTTCAGCCCGCCCTCGATCGTCGGGTCGTACTCCTTCGCCCAGCCCGTACCGCCCTGCCCGAAGCAGCAGATCTCCGTCGACCAGGACTCCTTGCCGACCGACTTGGACGTCTCGTAGACCTTCGCCCGCTGGTCGTCGCCCGGGTTGTTGTACGTGTGGTGCGCCAGCTTCGACACGTACTGCGCGGTCCCGGGCTGCGAGATCCACTGCGGGACCTCGGAGTTGAAGCCGGTCGTGCTGCTCGACTCGTCCGCGATGATCCCCGTGCGCTGCCCGCGCGCCCGCTGCTCGGCGCCCAACGCCCGCACGATGTCGTCCCGTTGGGCGACCGGGACCAGCATGCCCTCCTGACCGCAGGAGTCGAAGCTGTTCGTCGGCTCGTTGAACGGGCTGATGTAGTCGAAGCGTTGACCCTGGCGGGCGAAATGGGCGGTCACGTCGGCGACGTACCGCGCGAAGTCGGCGGTGTTCTCCTCCTTCAAGTACCCGCCGCAGCTCTGCCCGTTGGTCTTCCAGGCGGCCGGCGCGCTGTTCACGAACGCGATCAGGTCCTCGACGCCGTACTTCGCCGCGTACTTGAGGAAGGTCCGCCCGCCCTTGTCACGGGTCCAGTCGTACGTGCCGTCGGGCTTCAGGAAGTCCTGCGGGGCACGGGAGGGCGTGGTGACCGCCGTGCCCCCGCCGCCGATGTTGTAGCGGTAACTGCTCAGGTCCAAGCCCTGCTCGGAGAACAGGAGCCGAGCGACCCGAGCCTGGACGTCGGGGTTGAAATGCTGGAGGTCGTTGACCCACCAGGCCCCGGAGGCCCCGATGTTGTCGATGGTCTGTGCCGCGTACGGCGACACCTCGGCCACCGGCGTCACGGCACCGGCCGAGGGGGGTACTGCTAGCAAGGTGGAGCCAACCGCCAAGGTGAGCGCGGCGGTTGTGATCAGTGATCTCGACAAGACTGCATCCCTTCGTTCGTCATGAAGGCGGTGCGGTACGGCTCCTCGCTGTGGTGCGCTTGCTGCCGCTCTGCCCGACGGACCGCAACGCACCCTCAAGGGCGAGCGTCGCCGCACCGAGGCAGGCGGGGTCGGTGGGGATCGACGAGAGGACGATCCGGGTGGCGGCCATCGGCCGCTTCAGGGCGTGCCGGGCGACGGCCTCGCGGATCTCCTGGACGAGGGGTTCGCCCAGGCGCGCGGCGACCCAGCTGCCGAGGACGATCACCTCGGGGTTGAGGACGTTCACCAGGTCGGCGATGGCCGCGCCGAGGTAACGGGCCAGATCCCGGACGACCTTGACGGCCACCGGGTCCTGCTCGGCGAGCCCCGTGGCCAGCGCGTCCAGCGTCGCGGACTGGTCACCGGGGTGCAGCAGCGGGCTGCGCGGGCTCAACTCCCTTATGTTCTGCATGATTCCGGGCGCCCCGACGTACGTCTCGACGCAGCCGTGGTTGCCGCAGTGGCAGAGCCTGCCGTCCAGGACCAGCGTGGAGTGCCCCCACTCCCCGGCGCTGGAGCTGACACCCCGGTGCACCGCGCCGCCCAGGATCAGCCCGGCGCCGACGCCCGTCCCGAGGATCACCACGACCGCGTCGCCGTGCCCGCGCGCCGCCCCGAACCACAGCTCCGCGACCGCGCAGGCGCGCAGCGGGTTGTCCAGGTACAGGGGGTACGCGATGTGCTCGGAGAGCAGGTCGAGCAACGGCACGTCGTGCCAGTCCCAGTTGGGCGCGTACTCGGAGACGCCGGTGGCCCGGTCCACCTGCCCCGGCATGCTCACCCCGACGCCCAGCACCCGCGCCGCGTCCACCCCGGCCTGCGCGACGACCGAGCCGGTGGCCGCCGCGATGTGCGCGACGACCTGCTCGGGCCGGCTCTGCCCCGGCCGCATCCGCTCCTGGGCCCGCGCGAGGACGTTCAGCCCGAGGTCGTACAGCTCGACATGGACGTACGTCTCCGCGATGTCGACGCCGATCAGCGCGCCGCCCTTGGCGTTCACGGCGACCAGGCCGCGCGGCCGGCCGCCCGCCGAGTCCTCGAAACCGACCTCCGTGATCATCCGGAGGTCGAGCAGCTCCCCGACGAGGGTCGCGACCGTGGCGAGGCTGAGGCCGGTCTCGGCGGCCAGCTCCTGCCGGGAGGTGGGGGAGCGGGCGATGATCTGGCGCAGCACCTCGTAGCGGTTCGCGGTGCGGATGTCGCGTGATGTGCGCTTCACCGGAGTTGCCCCATCCCTTCCACCCGCGCCGGAGCAGCGTCGCTCCGGCGCCGCGCCAGGCTATGGCGGGGTCCCGCCATTCGACAAGGGTTCGGAAAGGGGGTTTACAAAGTAGGTCGCCGAAGTGCGCGGGCTCAGTCGCCGAGCACCTCGCGAACGAACGCGTTCGTGAACTTCCCGGCCGGGTCCAGGTCACGGACGAGCGCCCGGAAGCGGTCCAGCTCCGGGTAGCGCGTCCGCAGTACGGCGGGGCCGGTGGTGAAGACCTTGCCCCAGTGCGGGCGCGCCCCGAAGCCGTCGAGAGCGCTCTCGACCTCGCCCACGACGGGCAGCACCGCGTCGGTGTCGTCGACCCAGGTGAAGTGGAGGGCCACCGAATCGCGTCCGTACGCCGGGCTCAGCCACTGTCCGTCGGCCGCGACGGTCCGTACCTCGCAGGTCTGGAGAACGCCGGAAACCGCTTCCCGGATGTTTCCGAGTGCACTCAGCGCGGCCGTCGCGTCCTCGCGGGGGAGCAGGTACTCCGACTGGAGTTCGTCGCCGCTGCTCGGGGTGAACTCCGCCTTGAAGTGCGGCAGCCGCTCGTGCCAGGGGCCGGGCACGCCGAACTGCTCCGTGCAGTTCATGCCGGGCATTCCCGGCACCGGGTGCAGCTTCTCGGTGGCCGGCGCGGCCCACGGGAAACCGGCGTACGGCTGGTCCGTCCGCCGCTTCACCCACACCTGCCGGAACCCCGGCGCCCGCCAGTCCGTGAACAGGCTCACGCTGTACGCCGCCCCCGCCACCGCCTCGAAGTCCAGCCCCTCCAGCGGGAGTTCGGTGAACGTGTACTGCTCCACCCCGTACTCCGGCTCCAGGTCCAGCGTCAGCGCGACGACCACCCCGAGCGCGCCGAGTGAGGTCACAGCGCCGGGGAACCGCGGGTCGCCCCGGCCGATCGTGACGAACTCCCCGTCAGCGGTGAGGAGTTCGACCTCCCGGACGGCGTCGGCGAGCGGGCCGTTCCGGACGCCGGAGCCGTGCGTCCCCGTCGCGACCGAGCCGGCCACGGAGATGTGCGGCAGCGACGCCATGTTGGCCAGCGCGAGGCCCGACGCGTGGACCTGCCGGGCGAGTTCGGCGTACCGCACCCCGGCGCCGACCCGTACGGTACGGCGCTCCGTGTCGACGTCGATCACCTGCGGCAGCCCGTCCAGCGCCACGAGCACACCCTCGGCGCCGGGCTCCGCGATCCGGTTGAACGAGTGCCCGCTGCCGAGCGCGCGCACGTGATCGTTCCCCACGACCGCCTTCCGCAGCGCCTCCACACCGGCCGGCCGCAGCACCTCCCGCGCCGTGAAGCTGATGTTTCCCGCCCAGTTGGTCACACTCGCGGCCATACGTCGTCCTTCCGGCTTCCGAGGGGATGCGGGGGAAACCTACCTTGTGAAGGTGGCCGTCGGGGCAGGTGGAGGGGGGTCGGCGAAGGGGGCGGACCAGGAGGCCGGCAAAAGGGGGTCGCACCGGAGGGTTCGGGAAGGGGGCGCACCAGGGGGCCCGGCAAGGGGAGCGCACCGTCGGGCGGCGCCCTCTGCCGCACCGAGACCGCCGGTCTCCCGCCGGGGCAGGTCGGCCTGGGGCGCGGGGGGTGCACGCCGCGATGCCGGTCGTGCGGGTGGGGCTACCCGCCGTGCCGCTTGCCGCCGTGCCCGACCCGGGGGAACGGCACGCCGAGGGCCGGGGTAATCCCCTATCGGCGGGCAGGGGCGACGTTTCCGCAGTCGTGCGTGATCATTTCGACGGCCTCCGGAGTTCCCGGACGGGCCGCGGGATGCTTGATCATTCCGCCGCCGGATTCGAGGTGCCGTTCGCGTCGGCGCCGGAGCGTGCCACCGGCAAGTATCCCGGGGTGTTCGGGACCGGCGCGGGGCTTGCGGAGGCGGTCGCTCCGGGGTCGGTGATCGCGTTGTGTGTTTCCCGGGAGAAGGCGGGACGGATTGTGCCGGGGTGATGTCCGCGGTCACCGGAATGCCCGCGCCGAGGATTACCGGCGGGCGGAAAGAGGGGGGGCAGGAATTCTCCGGGACGGGGCGCGGAGTGCCGCATAGGGGGCGTACGACAAGGGGTGTGCGCCGGTGTGCGGAAAGGACTCGGTGGCTGTTGAAACCGCTTGCTGAAAATCCGCGTCCGGCGCCGTAAAGGGACCCCGCTCCCACGGCACCCCCGCCGGGGGCATACCGTGAGGAGTCGTACGTGTGGAGCGGGAGGAGTGACGGGATGGGCAGCCGTACCGCGCTGGTCGAGGATCTGATGGAGCGGTTCCCGGAGGTGCCGCGGGAAGCCGTCTTCAAGGAGGACCTGTTGCGCGGGGGAGTGGCCTTCGACCCCTCCGCGCTGAGCGACAACGAGGGCGGGGAGGTGAAGCCGAAGTCGTACTTCATCTTCTCGTTCGACCACGGGACCTTGCCCGAGCTGGGGGAAGCCGCGCTCAGGAGGCCGCCGGAGGAGATCATCCTCACCGGTGGTCCGTACGACCTGCGGCGGACCGTCGTGTCCGTGCGGGTCAACCCGGCGTCGCCGTACCGGGTCGCCGCCGACGAGGAAGGGCAGCTCGGGCTCTACCTGGACGGCAAGCGGATCGCCGATGTCGGGGTGCCCCCGATGCCGGAGTACTACCGGCACAAGCTCTCCAACGGGAAGTCCGTGATGGAGGTCGCCCCGACGATCCAGTGGGGTTACCTGATCTACCTCACGGTCTTCCGGGTCTGCCAGTACTTCGGCGCCAAGGAGGAGTGCCAGTACTGCGACATCAACCACAACTGGCGCCAGCACAAGGCGGCCGGGCGTCCGTACACCGGCGTCAAGGACGTCGAGGAGGTCCTGGAGGCGCTGGAGATCATCGACCGGTACGACACGGCGAAGGCGTCCACCGCCTACACGCTGACCGGCGGCGCGATCACCAAGACCGTCTCCGGCCGCGACGAGGCCGACTTCTACGGCCACTACGCCAAGGCCATCGAGGAGCGCTTCCCCGGCCGCTGGATCGGCAAGGTCGTGGCCCAGGCGCTGCCGAAGGACGACGTCCAGCGGTTCAAGGACTACGGGGTGCAGATCTACCACCCCAACTACGAGGTGTGGGACGAGTACCTCTTCAAGATGTACTGCCCCGGCAAGGAGCGGTACGTCGGCCGCGACGAGTGGCACCGCCGCATTTTGGACTCGGCGGAGATCTTCGGCGCGCGCAACGTGATCCCCAACTTCGTCGCCGGCGTCGAGATGGCCGAGCCGTTCGGCTTCAAGACCGTCGACGAGGCGATCGCCTCCACCACCGAGGGCCTGCGCTTCTTCATGTCGCAGGGCATCACCCCCCGGTTCACCACCTGGTGCCCGGAGCCGACGACCCCGCTCGGCAAGGCCAACCCGGCGGGCGCCCCGCTGGAGTACCACATCCGGCTGCTCCAGGCGTACCGGCAGACCATGGAGGACTTCGGCCTCTCCTCCCCGCCCGGCTACGGCGAGCCCGGCCCCGGCCGCGCCGTCTTCTCCGTCAGCTCCTTCATGGACAGCCTGCCGGCGAAGGACGAGACGCGGGCCGTGGCGGCAGAGGGCGCGGCACGAGTGGAGTAAGCGCTTACTGTGCCCTGTCTGTGTAACGGATGGGGCACGAGCTGAGTGTCGGCGCGGCCGGCCCCGTATGAAGGACCGACGTCGGGTCTCTCGTGCGGGGCCGGCCGCGTTTCACGTCAAGGTGCTTTGTCGACCTTCGGTACGAAGTGGCAACCTCTGGTAACCGCTTTTGAATACCGCGCTTGTCAGTTGTGCGGATGACGTGAAAAGCTTCGGCCCTGCCGCGAGGTTCCCCCCAACTCCTTTACCGCTATGGTGAGTTGACCTCGCATTCGAATGCAGGAGACCCATGCCCGACCTGCCGACCCCGAAGGACGCCGCGGAAGCCGCGCTGTTCTCCGAGTGCTGGGACGCCGTCCTTTCGTACGCCGACCTGTGCACGGCCGGCTCGACAGCCGCCCACCAGCTGGCCCGTGAGGCGTTCGCCCTCGGCATCCGCGAGGCCCGGGCCGCCGAGGACGGCACCCGAAGCATAGGCCGCCGCTCCGCCCGGCTGCCCCGCATACCCCTGCTGCTGACGGCCGTCCGCACCACGGCGGCCGGCTGGGAGGCCGGGGGACACGGTCACCGCCTCGACCCCGACCTGCGCCTGTGGCTCAACTCGGACAAGGCCGCTCGCTACATCGGCCCGCCCCTGCGCCGCCCCATCGCCCTGCGCGGACTGCGCGACATGCAGGAGCCGGACGCCGCGCTGCTGTGGCTCGCCGAGGTCGAGGCGCTGCCGCTGCGCGCGGTCGCCCGCCGGCTCGGCCTCGACCCGCAGGACGCCGCCGAGCAACTCGGCGAGGTGCGGGGGCTGTTCCGGGACCGCTGCCACCGCAACCACCTCGACACGCCGCTCGACGCGGAGTGCCGCTCCTACGTCCGCCTCCTCGACGCGGTCACCCGCTCGTCCACCGCCGACGCGCCCGAGGACCTCTCCCGCCACCTCGCGACCTGCGTCGAGTGCGCCGAGGCCGCCGCGTGTCTGCGGCTGCACGGCGGCGGGCTGCCCGCCGCGCTCGCCGGCGGTGTCATCGGCTGGGGCGGGCTCGCCTACCTGGAGCGCCGCCGGCGCGCCGCGGAGGTACGGCTCGGCGCCGGGCGGCCCGATCTGGCCGACCCGGAGAGCGAGGCGGCCCTGGCGGCTGCGGCCAAGGCGAAGGCGCTGCGCGGCGGGCTGCTCGTGGCCGCCGTACTGGTGTCGGTCCTGGCGCTCGGCGTGTCGCTGATGCCGTTCGGCGGCGACACGCGCGACGAGACGGCCTCGCGGGGGACGCCGACCGACTCCACGCCGGTCGTCGGGGGCGTGCCCTCGTTCGAGACGCCGACGCCGAAGTCGGACAGCCCCTCGCCGTCCAAGGGCGGCGGGCGCACCGATCCGGAGCCGCAGGGGACGTCGTCGGCGGCGGCGAGCGAGTCGCCGGGCACGTCCGGGGAGCCGTCCGGCTCGGGTTCCGGCGGTTCCGGTGGTTCCGGGGACGACGAGGCGCTGTGCGCGGTCACCTACGACCTCGTCAACCAGTGGCCCGACGGCTTCCAGGCGACCGTCACCGTGACGACCGTCGAGAAGCTCACCGACTGGCACGTCTCCTGGTCCTTCAAGGACGGCCAGCACGTCGACCAGATGTGGGACGCGTCCGTCGCGCAGATGGGCTCGCGGGTCATCGCCACCGCCGCCGACTACAACAAGTCGGTCGCGGCCGACGGCACGCTGTCGTTCGGGTTCCTCGCGTCCTGGGAGGGCAAGAACACGGCGCCGTTCGGGTTCACGCTGAACGGACACCCGTGCGATTAGCGGGACTTGACGAACGCCCCGGACCTGTACCTGGTCCGGGGCGTTTCGTGCTGTGGTGGACGATGTCAGGGGCAAGTTCAGTTACCCATCGGTATGTGTGACGATACGTTCCGTAGAACTTGATGACTCAAGCATCCCTGTACGAGTGCCCCTGTGGACGAAAGAACGGGACATGACCACGCCTGTCTCCGCGCGCCTCCTCGTCGTCGACTCCGAGGACAGCGTCCGGGGCATGCTCACCATGGCCCTGGAGTTCGCTGGATTCCGGGTCACCGCCGCCGCGACCGGCCGCCAGGCCCTGGAGCTGATCGAACGCGGGCTGCCCGACCTCGTCCTGCTCGACGTCCGCCTCCCCGACATCGACGGCTTCCAGGTCTGCCGCATCCTGCGCGCCCGGGGTGTCACCGTGCCCGTCCTCTTCCTCGCCGGGCGCGGCGGGGTCGACGACCTCGTCCGCGGCCTCGACCTCGGCGGCGACGACTTCGTCGCGAAACCCTTCGAGCTGCGGGAAGTCGCCGCACGCGTACGGGCGTTGCTGCGCCGCAGCGGCGTCCGGGGAACCGGCTCCGGGCCGGGCCGGCTCAGCGCCGGGGAGGTCGAGATGGACCTCGACGCCCACCAGGTCCGCGTCTCCGGACGGCCGTTGGAGCTGACCGGCACCGAATTCGCCCTCCTGCGCTGTCTGTTGGAGAACCCCGGGCGGGTGCTGACCCGGGAACAGCTCCAGGAACAGGTGTGGCAGCGGCGGATCGAGGGGTCGGGGAACGTGGAGACGTACGTCTACTACCTGCGCCGCAAGCTGGGGGACCCGGGGCACACGCTGATCAGGACGGTACGGGGGGTGGGGTACCGGCTCTGCGTCGACTGAGCCGTGCCGGAGCCCCGGTCTTGCTTGAGCCCCGGTCAGCGGTACAGCCCCTCCACCTCCCCCGCGAAGTCCCCCAGCACCCGGTCCCGGCGCAGCGTCCCCGTCGGCGTCAGATGGCCCGACGTCTCCGTGAAGTCCCCCGGCAGCACCGCGAACCGGCCGATGCCGGCGCCCGTCGCCGTGTTCGCCTCGTCCACCGCCGCCTGGAGGACGGCCCGCAACTCGGGGTCGTCCAGCAGCAGTTCGTACGGCGTGGCGGTGCGCTTCTCGGTCCGGCGCCAGTGGGTGAGGCCGGCCGGGTCGAGGGTCAGCAGGACGGAGACGTACGGGCGGCCCTCGCCGACCAGGACGGCCTGCGAGACCAACGGGTGGGCCCGTAGCCGGTTCTCGACGGCCAGCGGCGCGACCCGCGCCCCGGTGGACGTCGTCAGCGTGTCCCCGCGCCGCCCGGTGACGACGAGATACCCCTCCTCGTCCAGCCGCCCGAGATCCCCCGTCGGCAGCCAGCCGCCCGGCGCCGCCGGCAGCAGCTTGCTCGCGCCCGGGTCCCAACGGCCGTGCAGGACATGCCTGCCGGACAGCAGGATCTCCCCGTCCTCGGCGATCCGCACCGCCGTACCCGGCAGCGGATGGCCCGCCGTGCCGAGCCGGGGCCGCAGCGGCGGGGCGAGGGTCGCGATGCCCGTCGTCTCGGTCAGCCCGTACGTCTCGTACACCGGCACCCCCGCGCCCGTGTAGAACGCCGCCAACTGCCGCCGCAGCGCCGCCCCGCCGCACACCACGTGCCCGACCCGGCCGCCCAGCGAGCCGCGCAGCCGGCGGTACACGCTCTGGTCGTAGACCGCGCGCGCCGCCCGCAGCGTCCGCCCCGGACCCTCGCCCCGGCCCAGCCGCTGCCGCTGCTCCGCCTCGCCGAAGCGGGCCGCGATCCGCGCCGACCGGTCGAACGCGGTGAGCCGGCCCGACTCCTGCGCCCGCGCCCGCATCGAGCGGAACAGCTTCTCCAGCACCACCGGCGTCGCGAACAGCGCCGTCGGCCTGAACTCCTCCAGCAGCGGCAGGAGTTCCTCCGGCACGGGGCTCGGCGCGTGCGCCGTCCGCACCCGCGCCCGCACGCACGCCAGCGCCGCGACCCGCCCGAACGCGTGCGCGGGCGACGCGCACAGCACCACCGAAGTGTCCCGCCCCGCCGCCGACTTGAACGCCGGGAAGAGCAACTCCACGACGTTGTCGACCTGCGCGAAGAAATTGCCGTGGGTCAGCGCGCACGCCGTGGGCCGCCCGGTCGTCCCGGACGTGTACACGAGCGACGCCGGCGTCCCCGGGCCGAGCATCCCGCGCCGCACCCCGACCTCCGCGTCCGGCACGTCCGCGCCCAGCTCCACGAGCCGCTCCAGATGCCCCCGTTCGATCACCCACACATGCCGCAGCCCCGCCTCCGGCGCCCCCACCGCCGCCGCCTGCTGCACGCTCTGCGTCACCAGCGCCGCCGCCCCCGAGTGCCGCAGCACCCACTGGATGCGGCGCGGCGAGAACCCCGGATGCACCGGCACGGTCACCAGCCCCGCCGCCCACGCCGCGAAGTCCGTCAACGTCCACTCGTACGAGGTACGCGCCAGCACCGCGATCCGGTCACCCGGCGAAAGTCCTTCCGCGATCAGGCCCTTGGCGAGCGCCGTCACCTCCCGCGCGAACCGCTCCGCCGACACGTCGACCCGACGCCCGTCCCGGGCACGCCTGCTGAACACCACGTCCTGCGGAGCCCGCGT
Organism: Streptomyces sp. NPDC004539; assembly: GCF_040610055.1. Taxonomy (NCBI): domain Bacteria; kingdom Bacillati; phylum Actinomycetota; class Actinomycetes; order Kitasatosporales; family Streptomycetaceae; genus Streptomyces; species Streptomyces sp. NPDC004539. The sequence goes on from NZ_JBEXLS010000002.1 coordinate 508,082, forward strand.
CGCGTTGTCGAACGGCAGGTCCGCGAGCGACCCGTACCCCACCGCCGGCACCAGCGCGGGCACCGACACCTCCCGGACCGCACCGTCGTCGTACCGGACGATCTCCGGCTCCACGACCGGCGGTTCGATGTCGTCGAGCAACGTGGACGCGAGCGGATAGAGCGAGGACACGGGCGGCTCCATAGGGCGGGGGGAAGAGCGCTGGGGGGTGAACGGACGGCGACGACACGCCCGTGGCGGAGTGGATCGTACGGTCGCCGTGTGATGAACTCGTGTGGTTACTCGGGGTATTGGAAGGTGACGGACCGGTACGACAGGGCACCGAGGGGAATCTCCGAGGGGATTCTGATGCGGCTCTGATGGGGCTCTGATAATCGCGGGCCCGGCGCGGAAAACCGGTGGTGAACGCCTGCTCCGGTTCTCTACGCTGTGCGGGCCCCGTGCGGATCGGGGAAGAGACCGGCGAGGAAAGTTCGGGAGGTGTGCGTCATGGCTGCTTTCGAGGCGGGTGTGTCCCGCGGCAACCAGGTGTTCGTGCTCCACTTCCGCGGTCGTCGGCTTACTTTCTGAGGCGCAACGCGCGCTGCCGGGGCCGCCCTTGTGAAGGGTTTCCCTTGAGTTTCTCCGTTTCTGAAGTTTCCTCGCATCCGCTCGCCGCCTATGGGTGGGACGAAGGGTGGGAGGGTGTTTTCGCGCCCCATCGGGAAAGGGGCGCTGTTCTCGGCCGGGTCGTGCGGGTCGACCGGGGGCTGTGCGATGTCGTCACCGCCGAGGGGGTCGTGCGGGCGGACACCGAGTTCGTCGTGCCGCGCGATCCGATGAAGGTCGTGTGCACCGGCGACTGGGCCGTCGTCGACCCGGCGGGCGAAGACCCGCGCTACGTACGGACGTTGCTGCCCCGGCGGACCGCGTTCGTGCGGTCCACCTCGTCCAAGCGGTCCGAGGGGCAGGTCCTCGCGGCCAACGTCGACCACGCCGTGATCGCCGTCTCGCTCGCCGTCGAGCTCGATCTCGGGCGTGTGGAGCGGTACCTGGCGCTCGCCTGGGAGTCGGGGGCGCAGCCCGTCGTCGTCCTCAGCAAGGCCGACCTCGTCGGCGACCCCGTCGTCCTCGCGCACCTCGTGCGGGACGTCGAGGGCACCGCGCCCGGCGTGCCGGTGCTGACCGTCAGCGCGCTCGCCGGGGAGGGCGTCGAGGAGCTCGCCGGGCTCGTCGGGCGGGGGACGACCGTCCTCCTCGGCGCCTCCGGGGCCGGCAAGTCGACCCTCGCCAACACGCTCGTCGGCGCCGACGTCATGGACGTACAGGCCGCCCGCGACGTCGACGGCAAGGGGCGGCACACCACGACCACCCGCAACCTCCTCACCCTGCCCACCGGGGGTGTCCTCATCGACACGCCCGGACTGCGCGGCGTCGGGCTCTGGGACGCCGGGCACGGGGTCGGGCAGGTGTTCTCCGAGATCGAGGAGCTGGCCGGCGACTGCCGGTTCCAGGACTGCGCGCACGAGGCGGAGCCGGGGTGCGCGGTGCTCGTGGCCGTCGAGGAGGGGGCGCTGCCCGTGCGGCGGCTGGAGAGCTACCGCAAGCTCGTCCGCGAGAACCAGTGGATCGTCTCCAAGTCCGACGCGCGGCTGCGGGCCGAGATGCGGCGGGAGTGGAAGGTGAAGGGGGCGGAGGGGCGGGCCAAGCGGGCGGCCAAGCGGGGGTGGGGGGAGTAGGGGAGTAGGGGAGTAGGGGAGTAGCGGGGAGGGGGCGCGGGGCGGGGCGTGGCGGGTGCGGCGAGGTGCGGTGCGGGGGCGGGTGCGGCGGGTGTGGCGGGGTGCGGTGCGGCTGGTGGGGGCCGGCCCCTCGCTGCCCTGTCGCTGCCGCCCGCTGCCCCGGGCCGTTCTGCGCCGCCGGGTCGCTGCCAGGACTCCCGCCCCGCCGCGCGCCCATGCGTGCTTGCCGAGGCGTACGACACGTCCCGCGCCGGTACGTGCTTGCCGGGACCTACGACAAGTCCCGCGCCGGAGTGCCCGACCAGCCGCTCACGGCGGCGTGCCCATTGGCCCGTCCGGCGTCCGCCCACCCCCCCCGCTGAACCCCATGTCGGATTTCCGCCAGCCCCCCGGCCCCCGTACCGCTCACACTGGACGGTACGAGGGCCCGGAGCGGCGGGCCGACCGGCGAGCTGAGGAAGCGCGATGAGCACGACGTACACCCGGATCACCAGCCCCCTCGGGGAGCTGCTCCTCACCGCCGCCCCCGACGGTGTCCTCACCTCCCTCTCCGTCCCCGGCCAGAAGGGCGGGCGCAGCCCCGAGGCCGGCTGGCGGGAGGACGCCGGCCCCTTCCGGGCCGCCCGCGAACAGCTCGACGCGTACTTCGCCGAGGAGCTGACGGAGTTCGCCCTGCCCCTGCGGGCGGAGGGGACGGAGTTCCGGGAGAAGGTGTGGAAAGCGCTGGAGAGCGTTTCCTACGGGACGACTGTCACGTACGGGGAGATCGCGACCCGCGTCGGGGCCTCGCGAGCCGCCGTACGGGCCGTCGGCGGGGCGGTCGGGGCGAACCCGCTGCTGATCCTGCGGCCGTGCCATCGGGTGATCGGGGCGGACGGGTCGTTGACGGGGTACGCGGGCGGGCTGGAGCGGAAGGTGAGCCTTCTGACGCTGGAGGGGAGCTTGGCGGGGAGCGCTGCGGGGGGTCGGTAGGGAAGCGTGGTGAGGGCTGTAGGGAAGCGTGGCTGGGCTTCAGGGAAACGCGGCGGCGAGCCGGTAGGGAGAGGCGTCCGGCGGTATGGCGAACCGGGATCGTCCGGGTGCTCACCCCCACAGCACCGCCCCCACCCACGCCCCCGCGATCAGCAGGCACGTGAACAGCTCCGTCAGGACGCTCGTCCCGCCCGCCCGCATCACCGTCCGCAGCGCCGCCCTCGCCTCCCCGTGGCGCCCCAGCCGGAGGCGTTCGCTCAGGTAGACGCCGCCGACGAAGCCGGGGACCGCGCCCAGCACCGGGACCAGGACGAACCCGAGAAGGGCACCCACTCCGGCGTACACCGCCATCCGGGGCGTCGCCCCGCTCCCCCTCAGCCGGCGCGGGGGCAGCGCCCAGCGGACCACCTGCGCCAGGAACAGGGCGACCGTCGCGCCGACCAGCACCGACCACGCGACCGGCTGCGGGTCCTTCAGCGCCCACCACAGGACCCCGGCCCACACCAGCCACGACCCCGGCACGCCGGGTACCAGCACTCCGCACAGGCCGAGCAGGATGACCAGACCGACCAGCAGGAGTTCCCACACTCCCATCTGCCCAGAGTGCAGGAGGCCGGGGTGCGGCGCAGGTCAAGAAGCGCTCACGATCGGGCGCACGGTGTCCCGTGGGCCCCGGTACTCACAGCGGATTATCAGGTAGGGGCTGCACACTCGGACTGCCGGCCCGCAGCAAACGGTTGTGGTACGGCCTCCGTGACGTCGCCGGGCGGTTCTCCCGTGGGGGGTGGGATCGCCCGGCGACCCACGTTCCCGAACAGGTGTCCGGAGCCCCTCGCGACACGCCGTGCGAACCGTTTCCCATGACGCGCATTTTCCCGATGCCCCGTTTTCTTCCGGCCCCGTCGGTGGACAATTGGGGTCATGAGCCAGCAGGGGGGAAGTCCCACCGGCCGCCAGGACGACTGGTGGGGGCAGCTGTACGACGCCCCCACCGACGACACCGGCCCCACACCCACCACCGACACCCTCGACGACCGCTTCGCCTCCGCCACCGACACACTGAACCCGGACGCGGAGGAATGGTGGGCGGGGGGTACCGGGGACGACGTCGGCGAGCGCGCCGGCGTGGAGGCCGCCGCCGCGAACGGAACGCCGGCCGAGGCGGCTGACGGCGCTGTACCGGAGAGCTTGCGGGAACCGGAGCGGCCTGGGGGACCGGGGAGGCCGGAGCCGACGCCGGAGCCGGCCGGGGTCGCGGGACCGGGCGGGCCGGGGGAGCCGAGGGAGTTGGGTGAACGGGGGGTGCCCGGGGAGCTGGGGAAGTCGGAGGGGGTGGAGGAGTTCGGGGGACCGACCGGGACGGAGCAGCCCCGGAGGTCGAGGAGCCCGGAGGGTGCGGGGCAACTCGGGAGGCCGGCCGGCGTGGAGGAGGCCGGGCCGTTCGCGGAGTGGGAGAGCCCGGGACGGTTCGGGCCGTCGGTGAGCCCGGAGAGGCTTGAGGGGGCGGAGAAGTCGGGGGAGCCGGGAGCGCCGGAAGAATCGGGAGCGCCGGAGGAGCTGGCGGAATCGGGGGACACGGTTCATCTCACGTTGCCCCGGCAGGCCGTACCCCGCCAGGCCGCCCCTCCGCAGTCTGCCCCTCTACAGGCCGCCCCCCAACCGCCGAGCACCCGCCCGCCCACGCCACCGCTCCCTGAGTCGCCCCCCGAGCCGCCCCCCTCCGTCTCACCCCCACCCCCTCCGCCCTCACCCCCCTCCCCCCGCCCCACGTCGTACCGCGCCCCCTGGGAACCCCCGCCCCCCAGGCCGGCGGGCCCCACGACCTTCCCGACGGGCCCGCTCCCGCCGGGTTTCGCGGGCCGGGCGGAACAGGGCGTGCCCGAGGCGCGGGCGGCCACCGGGACACCGGACACGGCTACGCCGTCCCTGAACCGTCCGCCCGCCGGCAGCCCGTACATCTCGTGGAAACCGGCAGCGGACACGGGCCGAGGCCCGGACACCTCCGCAGCCGCCGACGAGGGCCCGCCCTGGGACGCGCAACCGGCCGCGTTCCTCCCCGAGACACCCCCCGAGGGCGCACCCCCAGACCCGCGCTCGCCCCTGGACCCCACCCCGGCCCCGGGACCACCTCTGCCTCCGCCGTCGGCTGCCCCGTCCGCCCTGGACGCCTTCTCGGCGCCCGGCGGCTTCAAGGCGTCCGGTGCCGGGGGCTCGCCCCTGAGCGTGCCCCCGTCCCCCGGCCGACACCCGGCCGTGGACGACTCCTCGGCGCCCCAGATCCCCCCACCCCCCGACACACCCCCCACCCGCACCACCCTCGACGAACCCCGCCCGGTCGTCACGGAGTACGTCGGGTCGGGACCGCCGACCTACGACGCCGACCCGACGGCGCTCCCGCTGGCGGACCCCGACGCGTTGGAGGACCTCGTCGCGGACACCGTGCTGGACGGAGCCCGGTACGGGAACAGCACGTTGCGGGCGGTCTCGCTCCGGGGGGACTCCGCGAGGTACCGGGGGGAGCCGAGGCGGGACGCGCTGGTGACGGCGCGGTTCGGGTACGGCGAGCAGGCGCTGGTGCTGGTGGCGATGGCGACCGGGGCCCGGGCGACGGTGGGCGCGCACAAGGCCGCCGCCGAGGTCTGCCGGTGGATAGGACGGGCCGTGGGCCGCAGCCACGTACGGCTGGCGGAGGACATCAGGGCGGGCAGGCGGGGCGACCTCAAATCGGGACTGCACAGGCTGACGGACCGCAGCCTCGGAAGACTGCGGGCCGGCGCCGCCGAACAGGGGCTCACCCCCCAGGAGTACACGGCCACCCTCAGATGCCTGCTCCTCCCCGCCGACCCCGCATGCCGCACCCGCGTCTTCTTCGGCGTCGGAGAGGGCGGCCTGTTCCGCCTGCGGGGCGGGGAGTGGCAGGACATCGAACCGGCCTTGGGCGAACCGGCGGCCGGCCCCGCCCCCACCCCCTACGACCAGCTCCCACCCCCCGACCCCTTCCTCTTCCGCACCTCCGTAGCCCGACCGGGTGACACCCTCCTGATGTGCACGGGCGGCCTCGCGGACCCCCTGCGGGGTGAGCTGGAGCTCGCGGGGCACCTCACCGCCCGCTGGGCGGACGCCCCCGTACCCGGCCTCGCGGAGTTCCTCGCGGACGTGCAGATCAGGGTCAAGGGCTACGCGGACGACAGGACGGCGGCGGCGATCTGGGAGGCGTGAAAGCGGTTGTTGCGGTTTGACTGGACCCCTGAGCGAGCGAAGGGGTGCAGCGGTCCATGGCCAAGCAGAACATCGCCGAACAGTTCGTCGACATCCTCGTCGGAGCGGGGGTGAGCCGGTTGTACGGGGTCGTCGGGGACAGCCTCAACCCCGTCGTCGACGCGGTCCGCCGCAACCCCGCGATCGACTGGGTACACGTACGGCACGAGGAGACGGCCGCGTTCGCGGCGGGGGCCGAGGCGCAGGTCACCGGGCGGCTCGCGGCGTGCGCGGGCAGCTGCGGACCGGGGAACCTCCACCTGATCAACGGCCTGTACGACGCCCACCGCTCGATGGCCCCCGTCCTCGCCCTCGCCTCCCACATCCCCTCCGGCGAGATCGGCCTGGGCTACTTCCAGGAGACCCACCCCGACCAGCTCTTCCGCGAGTGCAGCCACTACAGCGAGCTGATCTCCAGCCCGAAACAGATGCCCCGCCTCCTGCACACGGCGATCCAGCACGCCGTCGGCCGGGGCGGCGTCAGCGTCGTCTCCCTGCCCGGCGACATCGCCGACCAGCCCGCCCCGGAAGCGACGGCGAAGACGGCCCTCGTCACCTCCCGGCCCGCGATCCGCCCCGGCGACACGGAGATCGACCGCCTCGTCCGGCTCATCGACGACGCCCGGAAGGTGACCCTCTTCTGCGGCAGCGGCACAGCCGGCGCGCACGCCGAGGTCATGGAGTTCGCCGAGAAGATCAAGTCCCCGATCGGCCACGCCCTGCGCGGCAAGGAGCACATCCAGTACGACAACCCGTACGACGTCGGCATGAGCGGGCTCCTCGGCTACGGCGCCGCCTACGAGGCCACCCACGAGTGCGACCTCCTGATCCTGCTCGGCACCGACTTCCCGTACAACGCGTTCCTCCCGGACGACGTGACGATCGCGCAGGTCGACGTCCGTCCCGAACACCTGGGCCGGCGCTCGAAGCTGGACCTCGCGGTGTGGGGGGATGTGAAGGAGACGCTGAGGTGCCTCACGCCGCGTGTGCGGGAGAAGAGCGATCGCCGGTTCCTGGACCGGATGCTGAAGACGCACGCGGACGCGTTGGAGGGGGTGGTGAAGGCGTACACGCGGAAGGTGGAGAAGCATGTGCCGCTGCACCCCGAGTACGTCGCGTCCGTCGTGGACGAACTCGCGGCGGAAGACGCCGTGTTCACCGTCGACACGGGGATGTGCAACGTGTGGGCGGCCCGCTACCTCACCCCCAACGGGCGGCGCAGGGTGATCGGTTCGTTCTCGCACGGCTCCATGGCGAACGCGCTGCCGATGGCGATCGGCGCCCAGTTCACGGACCGGCGCCGGCAGGTCGTCTCGCTGTCCGGGGACGGCGGGTTCACGATGCTGATGGGGGACTTCCTGACGCTCGTGCAGTACGAACTCCCCGTGAAGGTCGTCCTGTTCAACAACTCCTCGCTGGGGATGGTGGAGTTGGAGATGCTGGTCGCCGGGCTGCCGTCGTACGGGACGGCCAACAAGAACCCCGACTTCGCGGCCGTGGCGCGGGCTTGCGGGGCGTACGGGGTGCGGGTGGAGAAGCCGAGGCAGCTCGCGGGGGCGCTGAAGGACGCGTTCGCGCACAAGGGGCCCGCGCTCGTCGACGTCGTCACCGATCCGAACGCGCTGTCCATCCCGCCGAAGATCAGCGCGGAGATGGTGACCGGGTTCGCGCTGTCCGCGTCGAAGATCGTGCTGGACGGGGGAGTCGGGCGGATGCTGGCCATGGCCCGCGCCAACCTGCGGAACATTCCCCGGCCTTGAGCGTCACTCGGAGTACGGACGCCAGTTCCGGTTCAGGGTGTCGTACATGTACCTCGGCAGGTCCGTGATCGCGGTCGTGCGGAAGGGGCGGCCGGCGTCGTCGACACGGACCGTGCCGGTGCGGCCCTGGGAGGACCAGTCCAGCTCCAGGTACCAGGAGCAGTCGCAGGCCGCCGTGCGCGCCGTGACCAGGAGGATCTCCGGGTCCTTCGCGGAGACGCGGTAGGGGAGGCTGACGGCGGGGAGTTCGGTGCCGGCGTCGTTGCCCGGCATCGAGCGGGCGATCGGGCGGTCCTTGTCGAGGTCGACGGCGAACTCGCGCGGGGTGAGGGCGCCGCCGCAGCCCTGGTCCATCGCGTACGCGTTCCCGCCGGACGGTGTGGCGCGGGCCGTGACCCGCACCCGCAGCGCCTCCAGCACCACCGCCGTGTCCGACCGGCCCTGCACGGAGATCCTCACCATCGTCTCCCTCCCGTGCAGCGCGTTCTCCGCCGTCGCCCAGACCCGGGCGTCCTGGGCCATCGGGGGCGGCGGGACCTGCGTGGGCGGGCGGTCGACGACGTAGTAGTGGCCGCAGCCCTGCGCCCAGACGTGCGAGTCGACGGACCAGGTGAGGGGGGTGCCGGTGCCGGGCTTCGGCCCGGCGGCGGACGGCGCCCCGGAAGGCTCGGCGGAGGGGCTCGCCCCTTTCCCGGACGACGACGGCGACGCTGACGGTGACGGCGAGCCGGACCCGCTCGGGCTCCCGCTCGGACTCGCCGTCAGCCTCCCCGGCCGCGACCCCAGCGACGGCACCCCGTCCCCCGCCTGCGCCGTCGCCCCCGACGCCGGTTCCCGCCCACCCTCCGGCAACGCCGACAGCGTCCCGATCGTCGCCGCGACCACACAGGCGACAGCGGCGAACACGGCCACGCGCCGGCGGTACCAGGGGCGGGGGTGGGGTGGGGTGGTGTTTTTGACGACGGGGTCGGGGGCGGACGAGAGGCGAGTGCCGGCGCCGGGGGTGGACGGGGAGTGGAGGCCGGGGGCGGTCGAGAGGTGGGCATCGGGGCCGGGGCGAGCGGGAGCGGCGTCCGGCTCACCGACGCCGGTCCCAGCGGAGTCCGTTGCGGAACGGGAGCCCGCATCGGCCTGGGGGGCCGGAATCGGAGTGTGGGCGGGGGCGGCTGCGGAGGCGGTGGAGGTGGCGGCCGGGGCGAGAGAGACGTCCCCCTCATCCACGCCGGCCTCGGGACCATCGTCCGAGTCGATCCCACACCCGGCTTCCGCCCGGCTTCCGACCTCCGCCTGGCCCTCGGCTTGCGCCTGGCTCCCGGCCTCCGCCCGGCTCCGGGCATCCGCCTGGCCCTTGGCCTCGGCGTGGCCCTCGGCTTGCGCCTGGCTCCCGGCCTCGGCCCGGCCCTCGGCTTCCGCCCGGCTCCCGGCTTCCGCCTGGCTTCCGGCCTCGGCCTGGCCCTCGGCCTCGGCCCGGCCCTCGGCCTCGGCCCGGCCCTCGGCCTCGGCCCGGCCCTCGGCTTCCGCCTGGCTCCCGGCCTCGGCGCGGCCCTTGGCTTGCGCCCGGCTTCCGGCCTCCGCCCGGCCCACGGCCTCCGCCCGGCCCACGGTCTCAGCCCGGTCCCCGGCTTCTCCCTCTGCTGTCGCCCCGCCCCCGGACCCCGGCTCCTCTTCCCCCTTGCGGCCCCGGCTCTGGCGTTCCTCCAGGGCCAGTAGCCACAGGCGGTGGAGTTCGAGGCGTTCCTCGGGGGTTGCGCCGCAGAAGCCGGCGAGGCGTTCGACGGGGGCGAAGTCCTGGGGGACGGCCTCGCCCGCGCAGTAGCGGTGGAGGGTCGAGGTGTTCATGCCGAGGCGGCGGGCGAGGGAGCCGTAGCTGCGGTCGGTGCGGGACTTCAGTTCCCTCAGACGTGCCGCGAAGTGTGCCGCGTCCTGGCCGCTCGTCACCGTGCCCCCGGTTTCTCGGGCCTGGGACGGCATCCCAGGCTTCTCTGTATCTGCACGTCAGCGGGGGTGGGATGGTTCCATCCCCGGCGGACGGGCCCAGCCGCTTGCGATCGTCCGGCGTGGCGCCTGATGCTCGTGGTGTCGCACCGGACGGCACGGTCGGAACCCGACCTGTCCCGACCGAAGGTACGCCGAGGTGCGGCCTGTTCACATCCACGCACATATTCACGGGGGATCACCCATGCGCACTCGCGTCCACACGGCCGTGCTCACCGCACTCTCCGCCGTCTGCCTGACGGTCGTCACCGCCTCCGCCTCGGTCTCCGCCCCCGCCGCGCCGGCGCCGGCCGGTCCGACGGCGCCGGGGTTCCTGGCCGCCGGTGACCTGCCGCCGCACCCCTCCTCCGCGTGGACGGCCGGCCCGGTCACCCGGGGCGTCCCGGAGGAGGTCGAGGTCGACACGTGCCTGAGCATGGCGCTGGGCGGCGGCGGCAACGCCTCCTGGTACCGCACCTTCCGCACCGAACTCGACACCGGGGCACGCCAGGTGAGCGTGGTCCTGCCCAACGAGACCCTCGCGAAGGGGCGTTACGAGCGGATCGAGAAGGACATCCGGTCCTGCGCCGCCCGGATCGAGCAGAAGTTCCCCGACATCCAGGCCGAGTTCAAGGACTACGGGGCGGTCCGGGTCGAGGAGGGGGCGCACGTCTTCGGGCTCCACACGGTCGCCTCGTGGGGCGCGACGGACGTCCGGCTGCTGGCCGTCGGCCGGGACGGGCGGACCGTCACCGTCGTCGACTGGGGGCAGCTGGGCAGCTTCAAGGACGCCCCGGTCAAGGCGTTCAAGAAGACCACGGTCACGGCGGTGAACAAGCTCCGCTGAGACCCCGAGACGGGGCCGCCCTCACGCATGGGGGACGAGAGGGCGGCCCTGGCACCACCCCCCCGCACCCTTGACGCCCTCCACCTCCGGCCCCGCCTCACCAGACCTCCGCGCCGAGCCCACGCCGACGGGCCCGGCGCGGTTCGCGTGCCCCCACGATGGCCCGCTCTCGGCGCTTCCCCCGCCCTCCGCTTCCGTTCACCCCCCGCTCACCCGCGCGTGACCAGCACCAAGCGTTGGTCTGCACCACCCCGCCTCCCGGAATCGGGTCGGTTTTTGGCCAAGTTCGATGGTCCGGACCGGGATTCCGGGGCGCCCCGGCGCCCGGCACGCCTCCCCGAGCCTTGGCCCCCGCTCCGGGTCGGGTACGCCGGGTTCGGGAGAGGGAGATCGACGTGGGGGACCGAGTGGGGCGCCGGGGGAGCGTAGACCGGGCGGGGCCGGCGGTCGTCGGCGGCGGAGCGCCGTGCGCGGGACGTCGTGGAGGGCTCTTCGCGCTCGCGTACACGCCGTCAGGAGGCCAGGTGTCCCCCGGGTCACCTCACGGTAGGCCATCGGCATATGCCGGGGGCCTGTGTCGGCAGGTCAACGGGGTGCGACGGCCCGTGACACCCCGTGCCGAGAACATGGCCGAACACCTGGGCGTTGCCGACGTGACATGACTGCCGCCCGCCCCACGGGGCATGGATTCCCGTGAACGTGTTCGAGGCAGGAGGGAAACCGACATCGGCGCGCGGGCGGGGGTCATGAAAAGGCAGGCACGAGGGGGCGGTCCCATGGCGATCGGGGCCTCCTCGGCGACACCGCAGGGCGAGAACTTCGAAAACTTCGAGAATTCCGACAACGCCGACGGCGTGGGCGGGCCGCAGCTCAGGCGGCGGCTGGAGCGCGCGGACCTGGGTGCGGTGCCCGAGGCCCGGCACGCGCTCAGGGAGCTGCTGCACAACTGGGGGAAACCGGGACGCTCGGACATTGCGGAACTGCTCACCAGCGAACTGGTCACCAACGCGCTGGTCCACACCGACGACGACGCGGTCCTGACGGCGACCGTCGGACCGGACGGACTCCATGTGGAGGTACGGGACTTCGTCGCCCTACTGCCCCGCCCCGAGCCGGCCCGCACCGACGACAGCACCCACGGCCGCGGCCTGCTCCTGGTCCAGTCCCTGGCGGACGCCTGGGGCGTGAGACCACACGGCATCGGCAAGGCGGTCTGGTTCGAACTCGGCGCGGAAGCCGCCTAGTCCGGGGTGGTCGAGACACGCAACGGGGCGGGGGCGCGACCCTGTCCAGGTCGCGCCCCCGCCCCGAAGTGCTCATGGCTCACGGAGCCGTCAGTCGGCTCGTGCGAGCCGTCAGCCGAACTGCTGCTCCAGATCCTTGAGCTTGCGCTCCAGGGAGTCCAGACGCGGCAGCGCCATCGTGTCGTCCTCGGCGGTGAGGTCGACGGTGGAGGAGGACGCCGAGGTCGGCACCTCCGAGCCGTGCCGGACCGGCGAGAGCGAGGGACGCTGGCGGACCGGGAGCTGCTCGGTCGAGGACGCCGTCACGGCAGACTCCGAAGCGCTGCTGGCGACCCGCTCCAGGGCCACCTCAGGCGGCGCCTCCATCGGACGGCCACCCCGCCCCGGAAACCCCCGGTGCCCCCGGCTGATCGCCTTGAGCTGTGCCTTCTCGACACGCGACTGCTCACGCCGCAGCCGCTTGGTCTCCTCCTTGCGCACCTTGTCGTCGCGCACCTCGTCGACCGCCTCGTCGAGGCTGCGGACGTTCTCCAGGAGCATCAGCGACCACGCCTTGTAGGTCTCGCGCGGAGCCCTTATCCAGCGGACGACACGGATCTGCGGCAGCGGACGCGGCACCAGACCCTGCTCGCGCAGCGCGGAACGGCGAGTCTGCTTCAGCGCGCGGTCGAACAGCACCGCGGCGGAGAGGGACATGCCGGCGAAGAACTGCGGGGCGCCGTCGTGGCCGAGGCCCCGGGGCGCGTGCACCCAGTTGAACCAGGCGGCAGCGCCCGCGAACGTCCACACCAGTATCCGGGAGCCGAGCGCGGCGTCGCCGTGGCTCGCCTCGCGGACCGCGAGGACGGAACAGAACATGGCCGCGCCGTCGAGGCCGAACGGGACCAGGTACTCCCAGCCGTTGGAAAGACCGAGGTTCTCCCGGCCGAAGCCGACGAGCCCCCGGTAGGAGAGCGCCGCGGCGACGGCGGCGCAGCAGAACAGCAGGGCGTAGGAGGCCATGCCGTAGAACGTTTCCTTGCGCCTACGCCGTTCCTCGCTGCGTTCCCACGAGTCGTCTTTGGCGTGTTCCCCGCCGGATCGCTTGCTCCGCGCGAGCACCGCCATCGCCGCCAGCAGGCCCAGGAGCAGTACGGCGCCCGGAAGCAGCCAGTTCAGCGATATGTCGGTCAGTCTCATCTGGAGTCCCTTGCATTGGGATAGGGCGTATCGCCCGCCATATTGGCCCAATCCCACCGGCCCTCAAGGGGGTTTCGGGACAAGAGGCCGCCAAGGAGGTGCAAGGGGATGCCCACGGCGACGTTCTGCTCGAACTGCTGCTTGAGCGGAGGGAGTTGAGTTCGAACAAGACTACCCGTACGGATGGTTCCACGGAAAGTTCCCGCGGCGCGTGAGGAAATTGTGAATCCCCTGTTACCGTACGGCCGTCCCGTTCGGCGATGATCTTACGACAGTACCGGACGCGCCGCGCGCGGGGGTTCGGCCGGACGGCGTGTCAACTCGCGGCGACCGCCGTGAGCTTGGCGATCCGTTCGGCGTCGCAGGTGCGCGGGCAGGTCACGCAGGGGTCGTCCGCGTCGATCGTGTAGTACATGCAGCAGCTCGCCCGGTCCCGGGTCGGCAGCGACTCCCCGTCGGGGCCGGTGAGTTCACGGAACGCTGCGGTGCCGACGTACGGCTTGGTCGTGCCCGGCAGCAGCAACTCCAGCTCCCTGCGGGCCCGTTCCTTCTCCTCGTCGCCGAGGAGCGCCGCGACGTACCAGACGCCCTCGACGATCTCGTCCGTCACCATCGCCCACAGGGCCCGGCCCCGCCGGCGCATCCGCGGGCCGAAGCCGGCCAGCAGCGGTTCGTGGTGCTCGGCCACCGCCGCGCGCAGCTCCGCCCGCAGCGCCTCCTCGTCCGGGACGACGACGGCCCCCGGGCGCCCCGCCGCCGGGTCGTCCGGCAGACACGCGAACGACACCGGCGTACGCACCGCGAGGCGCATTCCGTCGGTGCGGTCGTACGAGACATGCGTCACGGGGAAGCGGGGGACCCGGCGGTGCAGGAACCAGGGGATCGTGAACAGCAGGCAGGCGGGCCAGGAGTAGCGGTGCAGGCCGAAGCTCGCGACGACGTCCGGGCGGCCCTTCTTCCCGTAGTCGCGCAGCACCTGCGCGTCGTCCCAGGCGAGGAATCGTTCCAGCTCGGCGTTTCCGTCCGCGAGGCCCGCCGCCGACACCCAGCCGCCGTCCGCCGGTGCCGCCTCGCCGTCCGCGAGGTGCCGGACCGTGACGCTCGGGCAGACCTCGGTCAGGCGGGCGTACGCGTCGTGCACGACGGGCGGGGGAGTGGGCATGCCGGGGCCACCGATCCACGAGTGTTTGAAGGTAAGCCTAACCTTACCCATGGCGGCCGGGATTTGAACTGGCCGCGAGTGGGCCTAAGGTGCTTGACGGACGAGTAACAACCGGTCGTAATGGCCCCAAGTACCGACAAGCCCGGAGGAGACCCCCGTGACCCCGACCACACCGGGCTCCTACGAGCCGCACGGCGCCGCCGCGGGCTTAGAGACGACGCCACCGTACGGAACGGGCCCGTACGACGCCGGCAGGTACGACGCCGGCGGGTACGACTCCGGTACGGGCGCCGGTGCCGGTGCGGGCGTCGAGCGGCCGGTCACCGTCCCCCGGCAGGGCGCCGCCCCCCGCCTCCCCGAGCCGGACTCCCCGCACGGGTCCGCCCGCGGCGAGCACACGCACAGCGAGCCGCCGATCCCCCGCCCCCGGCCGGTGATCCAGCGGTCCTCCGTCCGAGGGCAGATCCTCGACGCCCTGCGCACCGCGCTCGTCGCCGGTGAACTCCTGCCCGGCGAGGTCTACTCCGCCCCCGCCCTCGGCGACCGCTTCGGTGTCTCCGCGACCCCCGTCCGCGAGGCCATGCAGCAACTCGCCCTGGAGGGCGCCGTCGAGGTCGTCCCCAACCGGGGCTTCCGGGTGGTGGCCCGGGGCGCCCGAGAGCTGGCCGAACTCGCCGAGATACGCGGCCTCCTGGAGGCCCCGGTGATACTCCGCCTCGCGCGGACCGTGCCGTGCGAACGCTGGGCGGAACTGCGGCCGTTGGCGGAGGCGAGCATGCGCGCGGCGGCCTCCGGCTGCCGGGCCACCTACGCGGAGGCGGACAGGGCGTTCCACGCCGCACTGCTCGGCTTCGCCGGCAACAGCCAACTGGTCCAGATCGCCGAGGACTTGCACCGCCGGACCCAGCAGGGGTACGGCGACCTGTCGACGGACGCGGCAGGCCACGTGCGGTTGCTGGACGCGCTGACGGTGGGGGACATGGAGACGGTGCGGGTGCTGGTGGGGGAGCACTTCGGGGGCTAGCGGACGGGGTACCGGGGCTAGGCTCCCGGCATGTCCGGTCCGATATTGGTGATCGATCTGGCGGAGCCGCTGTCTCCGGCCGTGCTGCGGGAGTTCCGTGCGTTGATGGTGGGGCTGTCCTCCCGCTTCGCCGAGAAGCGGCCCGGGTTCTTCGATGTCAGCGTGCCTGCGGAGCGCCTGGGTGTCGAGGACGAGCGCGAGGAGGACTGGCGGCGGCGGTTCCCGGTCCCGCTCCTCGCCGGCACTCCCGCGGACGAGGGGCTCAGGGCCCTGGCGGGGTTCGACCCTCGGCGCGTGGACCAGCACCGGCCCTTCCTCGTCTACCTGATGGGGCCGGGTGTCGGAGACGAGGACACCTTCGAGGCCGAGCACGCCGACGAGCCCGAGGTCGAGGCCGCCCTCGGCTTCAGACCGACCCACGCCGTCAACGTCAGCGCCTGCTGCAACCGCGACATCGACCACGTCACCACGGCCCTGCTGACCGCCGCCGTCATGGACGTCATCGGAGGCGTCGCCAAAGCGGAACTCCTGGACGGACAGGCGTCGGCCGTCGCCGGCCTTCCCGGACTGTCGAGCATCACGGACGACGGCTGGACGGCACTGGGGACGGCGGAGTTCCTGAGGGCCTGGGCGGAGCACCCCGCCTTCCGGCTGGTCAAGTAGCCGGAAGGCTGCGCGGCAGGGGCGGGTGGCGCCGTACCCGGGAACGCCCGCCGGGCCGCCTGGTCACGCGGCGACGGCAGGCCGGCCGCCCCAGCGGACGGATCTCCCCACCACCCATGCGGACACACTCACGCCGTCGGCCGACCGGCCCGCCCCCTCCACCTCAGGCCACCGCCCCCAACCGCGCCGGAGGCGGAGGTTCCTCGTGGTGGATCGGGGTGTGTGCTCCCGTGAGGGGCAACCCCGTGCCGCCCCTCCGGTTCGCCGTGATCTCCGCCGCGATCGAGAGGGCCGTCTCCTCGGGTGTGCGGGCGCCGAGGTCGAGGCCGATCGGGGAGCGGAGGCGGGTGAGTTCCAGTTCGGTGACTCCTGATTCGCGCAGGCGGGTCAGGCGGTCGAGGTGGGTCCGGCGGGAGCCCATCGCGCCGATGTAGGCGACGGGGAGCCGCAGGGCCAGCCGAAGCAGCGGGATGTCGAACTTCGCGTCGTGGGTGAGGACGCACAGGACCGTGCGGGCGTCCGTCTCCGTGCGCTCCAGGTACTGGTGCGGCCACTCCACCACCACCTCGTCGGCCTCCGGAAAACGCTCACGGGTCGTGAACACGGGCCGCGCGTCGCACACGGTGACGTGGTAGCCGAGGAACTTCCCGATCCGGACGAGCGCCGAGGCGAAGTCGATCGCCCCGAAGACGATCATCCGGGGCGCCGGCACGGACGACTCGACCAGCAGCTTCACCGGCACGGCACACCGCGCCACCTCCACCGTCCCGGTCCGCCCCGCGTCCAGCAGCGCCCGCACCTCGGCGACGGCCGCCCGGTCGAGCCCGGCATACCGGCCCCCCGCATCACCACCGAGCCCGCCCTCAAGAGACCCCTCGTACGACCCGTCCCCCCGCACCACCACCCCTCTCCCCACCATCCCGGACGGCCCGCTCACCACCCGGGCCAGCGCCAGCGACTCCCCGGCAGCAGCCCCCCGCACCGCCTCCAGCGCGACCCCCCGCCCCGGTGCCACCAGCACATCGATGACACCCCCGCAGGTCAGCCCCACGGCGAACGCGTCGTCGTCGCTGTACCCGAACCGCTCGACGACCGCCTCCCCGCTCGCCAGCGCCTCCCGGCACAGCTCGTACACGGCCCCCTCGACACACCCCCCGGAGACGGACCCGATCGCCGCCCCCTCCGAGTCGACCGCCAGCGCGGCCCCCGGCAGCCGGGGCGCGCTCCCGCTGACGGCGACGACCGTCGCGACGGCGAACTCCCGCCCCTCGTCGACCCAGCGGCTCAGCTCCTCGGCGATGTCGAACATGTCAGGCCGTCCCGGTGAGGTGTTCCGGCCGGACCGGCGTCCGGTTCAGTTCGAGGCCCGTCGCGGCGCGGATCGCGGCCAGTACGGCCGGGGTCGAGGAGAGGGTCGGCGCCTCCCCGACCCCCCGCAGCCCGTACGGCGCGTGCTCGTCGGCGAGTTCGAGGACGTCGACGGGGATCGTGGGCGTGTCGAGGATCGTCGGGATCAGGTAGTCCGTGAAGGAGGGGTTGCGCACCTTCGCGGTCTTCGGATCGACGACGATCTCCTCCATCACGGCGATCCCGAGCCCCTGCGTCGTACCCCCCTGGATCTGCCCGACGACGGACAGCGGGTTCAGCGCCTTGCCGACGTCCTGCGCGCAGGCCAGTTCGATCACCTTGACGAGTCCCAGTTCCGTGTCGACCTCGACGACGGCCCGGTGCGCGGCGAACGTGTACTGGACGTGCCCGTTGCCCTGCCCGGTGCGCAGGTCGAACGGTTCGGTGGGCCGGTGCCGCCACTCCCGCTCCAGCTCGACGACGTCGTCGCCGAGGACGTCCGCCAGATCGGCCAGCACCTCGCCCGCGTCGGTGACGACCTTCCCGCCCTCGAGGAGCAGCTCGGCGTGCGCCCAAGCCGGGTGGTAGGAGCCGAACTTGCGGCGGCCGAGCTCCAACACCCGTTCCCTGACCAGCTCGCAGGCGTTCTTGATGGCGCCGCCGGTGACGTACGTCTGCCGGGAGGCGGACGTCGAACCGGCGCTGCCCACCTTCGTGTCGGCGGGATGGATCGTCACCCGCGAGACACCCAGCTCGGTCCGGGCGATCTGCGCGTGGACGGTCACCCCGCCCTGCCCGACCTCGGCCATCGCGGTGTGGACCGTCGCGACCGCCTCACCGCCGACGACCTCCATACGGACCCGGGCCGTCGAGTAGTCGTCGAACCCTTCCGAGAACCCGACGTTCTTGATGCCGACCGCGTACCCGACCCCCCGCACGACCCCTTCGCCGTGGGTCGTGTTGGACAGGCCGCCCGGCAACTGCCGTACGTCGACGCCCTCGCTGCTCTCCCACTGCCGCTCCGGAGGCATCGGCATCGCCTTGACGCGCCGCAGGAGTTCGGCGACCGGCGCCGGTGAGTCGACGCGCTGTCCGGTGGGCATCACCGTGCCCCGCTCCATCGCGTTGAGCCGCCGGAACTCGACCGGGTCCAGGCCGAGTTCGGCCGCGACCTTGTCCATCTGCGCCTCGTACGCGAAGCACGCCTGCACCGCCCCGAACCCGCGCATCGCCCCGCAGGGCGGGTTGTTGGTGTAGAGGGCGAGCGCCTCGATGTCGACGTCCTCGACGACGTAGGGCCCGACCCCGAGGGAGGCCGCGTTGCCGACGACCGCGGGGCTCGCGGAGGCGTACGCGCCGCCGTCGAGGACGATGCGGCACTTGACGTGCGTCAGCTTGCCGTCACGGGTCGCGCCGTGCTCGTAGAAGAGCCGCGCGGGGTGGCGGTGGACGTGGCCGAAGAAGGACTCGAACCGGTTGTAGACGATCTTCACGGGCTTGCCGGTGCGCAGGGCGAGCAGGCAGGCGTGGATCTGCATCGACAGGTCCTCGCGCCCGCCGAACGCGCCGCCGACGCCCGCGAGGGTCATCCGGACCTTCTCCTCGGGCAGGCCGAGGACGGGGGCCATCTGGCGGAGGTCGGAGTGCAGCCACTGGGTCGCGATGTAGAGGTGGACGCCGCCGTCCTCCTCGGGCACGGCGAGCCCCGACTCGGGGCCGAGGAACGCCTGGTCCTGCATGCCGAAGACGTACTCCCCGGAGACGATCACGTCGGCCCGGCGGGCCGCCTCGGCGGCGTCGCCCCGGACGATCGGCTGCCGGTGCAGCACGTTGGGGTGCGGGGCGTGCGCGAAGTGGTGGTCCGTACGGTTCTCGTGGACGAGCACCGCGTCCGGCGCCGTCGCGGACGACTCGTCGGTGATCACGGGGAGTTCGCGGTAGTCGACGACGATCTTCGCGGCGGCCCGGCGCGCGGTCTCCGGGTGGTCGGCGGCGACGAGGGCGACGGGCTCGCCGTGGTGGCGGACCTTGCCGTGGGCGAGGACGGGGGTGTCCTGGACCTCGAGTCCGTAGTGGCGGACGGCGGTCGGGAGGTCGTCGTACGTCAGGACGGCGTACACGCCCGGAGTCGCGAGCGCTTCGGCGACGTCGATGGAGACGATCTCCGCGTGGGCCACGGGGGAGCGCAGGATCTGGCCCCACAGCATGTCCTCGTGCCACATGTCCGAGGAGTAGGCGAACTCGCCGGTGACCTTGAGGGTGCCGTCCGGGCGGAGGGTGGACTCGCCGATGCCGCCCTTGGTGCGGGTGCCCTGGGTGAGTCCGACGGGGGTCGTGCGGGACATGGTCACTCTCCCTGCCGGGCCGCCGCGAGACGCACGGCGTCCATGATCTTCTCGTAGCCGGTGCAGCGGCACAGGTTCCCGGAGAGCGCCTCGCGGATGTCGGCGTCCGAGGGGCTCGGGTTGTGCTGGAGCATCTCGTCGGCGGCGACCAGCAGACCGGGCGTGCAGAACCCGCACTGGACGGCCCCGGCGTCGATGAACGCCTGCTGGATCGGCGCGAGTTGCCCGTCCTGCGCGAGCCCTTCGACGGTGACGACCTCCCGGCCCTCGACCTGGCCCGCGGCAACGAGGCACGAACAGACGGGAATTCCGTCGAGGCGGACCGTGCAGGACCCGCACTCCCCTTGCTCGCAGGCGTTCTTGGAGCCCGGCAGCCCGAGCCGCTCGCGCAGGACGTACAGCAGGGACTCGCCCTCCCACACCTCGTCGGCCTCCTGCGGACGCCCGTTGACGGTGAAGTTGACGCGCATTACGCGACGCCCCCCTTCCGGTGAGAGGCCCGGTACGACTCCCAGGTCCAGGTCAGTGTGCGGCGGGCGAGGATGCCGACCGCGTGGCGGCGGTAGCTCGCGGTGCCGCGTACGTCGTCGATGGGGTTGCAGGCGGCGGCGCACAGGTCGGCGAACTGCCGCGCGACCGCCGGGGTGACGATCCGGCCGTTGTCCCAGAAACCGTTCTCTTCCAGTTCCGCCGCGAGGAACTCCTCGGCCGTCCTCGCCCGGACGGGGGTCGGGGCGGCGGAGCCGATGCCGGTGCGGACGGTCCGGGTCTCGGGGTGCAGGGCGAGGCCGAAGGCGCAGACCGCGATGACCATCGCGTTGCGGGTGCCGACCTTGGCGTACTGCTGGGGGCCGTCCGCCTTCCTCACGTGCACCGCGCGGATCAGCTCGTCCGGCGCGAGCGCGTTGCGTTTGACGCCCGTGTAGAAGTCGTCGATGGGGATACGGCGGCTGCCGCGCACCGACTCCGCCTCGACCTCGGCGCCCGCCGCGAGCAGCGCCGGATGGGCGTCGCCGGCCGGGGAGGCGGTGCCGAGGTTGCCGCCGACGCCGCCCCGGTTGCGGATCTGCGGGGAGGCGACCGTGTGCGCGGCCAGCGCCAGCCCCGGCAGCTCGGCACGCAGGTTCTCCATGATCCGCGTGTACGGCACGGAGGCGCCGAGCCGGACGGAGTCCTCGCCGACCTCCCACTCGTACAGCTCGCCGATCCGGTTCAGGTCGAGCAGGTGCTCGGGCCGGCGGTGGTCGAAGTTGATCTCGACCATCACGTCGGTACCGCCCGCGATGGGCACAGCGGTGGGGTGCTCGGCCTTCGCGGCGAGCGCCTCCTCCCAGCTGGCGGGGCGAAGGAAGTCCATGACCGGCTCACTCCTACATCGTCCGGATCTTGTCGTGTTCAGATGTTGTTCACGGGGATCACCGCCAGTACACAAGCCGCTGAGCCGACCGGGTCAGTCACCGAATCTCCGAAGGAGTTGGCTGGTCGGGAAGGTCATCTTGTAGATTCGTATGAAGAGAAGTCCTCGGAAACCTCCCTGCCTTCCCACGGAAACACAGGGAAACACAGGGAGCGATTCCCGACCTCCATCGTAGATTTCGAGACACGGAAACGGCGGCGACGAACCATGCGGCTGCGCGCACTGCTGGACACCGACGCGCTGGGCCTGAAGCTGCTCGGCGGCGGTGACGAGCTGGACCGTACGGTCCGCGGGGTGATGACGACCGACCTGCGCGACCCGAGCCGCTATCTCGCGGGCGGCGAACTGGTCCTGTCCGGCCTCGCCTGGCGCCGGGACGCCGCCGACTCCGAGCCGTTCGTCCGGCACCTCGTCCAGGCCGGCGTCGTCGCGCTCGCGGCCGGGACGGCGGAGTTCGGGGAGGTCCCGGAGGATCTCGTCGTGGCCTGCGCGCGGCACCGGCTGCCGCTGTTCGGCGTCGACGAGTCGGTGTCGTTCGCGACGGTCACCGAGCACGTCGTCCGGCAGGTGTCGGGGGAGCGGGCCGGGGATCTCGCGGCGGTCGTGGACCGGCACCGGCGGATGATGACGTCCGGCCCGGCGGGCGGCGGCCCCGACGTCGTCCTCGACCTGCTCGGCTCGGACCTCGACCTGCGGGCCTGGGTCCTGTCCCCGACCGGGCGGCTCGTCTCGGGCTCCAAGGGGACCCCGCTGCCCGCCGAGGTCCGCACCCGGCTCGCCGCCGAGCACCTCGCGGCGGCCCGCACTGGGCGGCGCGGCCTCCAGCGGGTCGCGGTCGGGCCGGTGACGTACTCCCTGTTCCCCGTCCGGGGCGGCGGGCGGGCGGCCCAGGCGCCGCGCGGCATCCGGGAGACGGCCCTGTCGGACTGGCTGCTGGCCGTCGAGGCGGACGCCGGGGACTGGCCCGACGAGCGCATGGACCTCCTGCACGGCGTCACCCAGCTCATCGCCGTCGAACGCGACCGCCGCGATGCCGCCCGCACGGTCCGCCGCCGGCTCGCCCAGGAACTCCTCGAACTCGTCCAGACGGGCGCCGCCCCGCCCGAGATAGCCGCCCGCCTGCGGGTCGCGGCCCCCGTCCTGCTGCCGGGCGTGGGCGCGGCCCCGCACTGGCAGGTGGTGGTGGCCCGGGTGGAGTGGACGGACCCGGGCGCCGGCCGTGGGGAGCGGGCGGAGGACGGGGACGGCGTCGGCGGTGCCCGGGGCGAACGGGAGCCCGGCGCCGTACGCGGCGAGTGGGGCGGCGGTGACGACGAGAGCGGCGAGGTCGCGCGGGCCCTGCTGGAGGAGATCCTCGTCGGCAGGTTCACGGCCGGGGCGGAACCCGCCGAGCGGATCGCCGTCGCGCACACCGGCGAGGAGGCGGTCGCGCTCGTACCGCTGCCCTCGGTGGCCTCCGAGCACGACGGCTCCGAGGCGGGCGTCCTCGCGGAGGCGCTCCTCGACGCCGTGCGCGAACCCCTCGCCGCCGGGCTCGACGGGGACGGGCGGCTCACGCTGGGCGTCAGCGCGGCCGTCCACTCCGCGGAGGGGCTGCGCGGGGCGCTGGAGGAGGCGCGGCACGCCCGCCGGGTCGCGGCGGCCCGGCCGGGGCCCGTCTCGGCGGCCGGGCACCAGGAGCTGGCCTCGCACGTCCTGCTCCTGCCGTTCGTCCCCGACGACGTCCGGCGCGCCTTCACCGCCCGCCTCCTGGACCCGCTGCGCGAGTACGACCGGCGTCATCGCGCCGAACTCGTCCCGACCCTCGAAGCGTTCCTCGCCTGCGACGGCTCCTGGACCCGCTGCGCCTCCCGGCTCCACCTGCACGTCAACACGCTGCGCTACCGGGTGGGCAGGATCGAGCAGTTGACGGGGCGTGACCTCGCGAAGCTGGAGGACAAGCTGGACTTCTTCCTCGCCCTGCGCATGAGTTGACGCGCGTTCGTCGAAGCGGCGCAAGGGATCGGTGAAGTGGCGTGAGGCGCCGGTGAGTTGGCGCCGGGGCGGGAACCCGGCGCCGAGCGGCCGAAACCCCGGCGCACCGAGTTCCCCCGACTTTGTGAAATCCTTCACCCACCCCCTTGGCCCCGTGCCACGATCCATGCTGAGATGCGGCCACCACTCAACAGCTCGATGGCGTGCTCGGGGAGGGCAACGTGGCGCACACCGCCATGTCTGGTTACGGAACGACCCCTGGTGACGATCCCCTCCAGACCGCGGTGTGGCGGCTGCGGTCGCGTGCCTGCTGGGCGGACGCGGCGGCGCTGCTGCCCGCCGACACGGCGGCCGGCTCGCTCCAGCGGGCCGCGCTGCTGGTGGAGCGGTGTCTGTACACGGAGCAGGGGTGGGCCGACGCGGAGGACGCGCTGCGGGTCGCCGAGGCGCTCGCGCACTCCGACGCGGAGCGGGGGGCCGCCGCTTGTGAACGCGGGTACTTGGCGTACTCGTCCACGTTGCACGGGGTGCGGGACCGGACCGACGAGGCGCGGGCCGCGCTCGGCCGGGCCGCCGCGCTGATCCCGCCGGGGGCTGTGCCGAGGGCGCTGCTCGACTTCCGTCGCGGGCTCCTCGCCGAGAACCTCGCGCGTTCACCCCAGTCCGCCCGGGCGGCCTACCACCGGGCCCACACGGCCGCCGCCGAAGCCTCCGACACCCTGCTCCTCTCCTTCACCTGGCGCCACCTCGCGGGCCTAGCCCTCCGAGACGGCGACCTCCCCGAGGCCCGCCACGGCTTCGCCGAGTCCCTCCGCCTGCGCGAGGAACTGGGCTACCTCGTCGGCACCGCCCCCGCGCTCGCCTCCCTGGCGGACGCGGAGGACGAACCGGAGGCGTCCCGCCTCCGCGAGGAGGCGAGGAGGCTGTTCCAGCTGCTGGGGGGTGTTCCTACTTGGCTGGCACGGCAGCTGGGGGTGGTGAAGGACGCGTCGTAGCCGGGAGAGAGACCGCGATGACGAGTTCCGTACCGGTGGATCTGATCCGCCTGGAGGACGCGGAGGGGAACCGCTGCGTCGTGCGTGTCACCGGCCGTTTCCAGCCGGGCGTCCTGACCGGCCACGACATCCTGCGCGCCGACGTGCTGGTGTCCGCGAGTTTCGTGGACGCTCGGCTGGAGGTCTACCTCTCCCCGCACGACCTCGACGACTGGCAGCGGGACCTGTCCGGCATCGCCCCGGGGCGGCAGGCCCGCATCGGAGGCGACCGCGGCCTGAGCCTCACCCTGTACGCGCACGACGACGGCTGGCTGTCGGTGACCGTCCACGATCCCGACCGGCTCACCGCGGACCTGGGCATCCGCCCGGAAGACGACTGGGCCGACAGGCATCAGCAGTATCTGCGGCAGGTGCGGCGGACCTGGCCCAGCGAAGTCGTCAGCACAGGGACGGGGGTCTACGAGTGGAGCCCGGAGCGCGGGCGGTGATCGGAGAGGGGCCCTTCAGCGGGGGTGCTCCGCCGCCCGCTCCTTCCGGAGGACGAAGCACCGCAGCCCGCCCGCCTCAAGGTCGTACCAGGCCCCCTCGGCCCACCCTTCCGTGAACGTCGAGACGTCCTCCGCCGCCAGCCCGATGGCCCGTCGGGCCTCGGGGAGTCGCTCCGCGAGAGGCGTCGTCACGAGCCACACCCCGCCCGGCGCGAGCAACTCCCGCACACGTTCCCCGACGGCCGCCTTGTCCGGCAGGAACGCCAGCACGAGCCGCATGGTGACGAGCCCGAACACCCCACGAGGCAGCGTACGGGCGGGTTCCGTGAAGTCGAGGCGGCGTGCGCTGAGCCGGGGCTCCAGATCTGCGTACCGGTCCCGGACGGCCGCGACGGCGGACTCGGCCCAGTCGACCGCGAGGGTCTCCCAGCCGAGGGAGGCGAGGAGAGCTGCGTACGTCCCGAGACCGCAGCCGACGTCGAGGGCACGGTGGGGGTGGGGGGCGTGGCCGGAGTAGGAGGCGTGGCCAGGGAAGGGCGCGTGGGCGGGACAGGAGGTGTGGCCGGGACAGGGTGCCGCCTCGCTGAGCCGCCGCATCTCCTCCGAACCGGCCTCCCGGAAACCGTTGCCGGAGGCGAAGCGCTCCTCCCATCCGGCGTGCCGGACAGAGGTCTCCTCGTCCACCGCGCTCACCTCCCGGAGCTGCCGCCCCCGCACTCGGCACTTCGCGGCCGGGGTATCGCCCACCGCCCGCACCCCGATCGTGACAGGCCATTCGTCCCCTCCGCAGCAGGGCCACCCATACCCTTCGCGGCGCCTTCCCGCACCCCTCGCCTGTACCGCTCGCAGCGCCCCCACACCCCTGCGACGCCCACTCATCCCCCTGCGGTGCCCGACTGATCTCGCGGGAGCGAGCTCGACCCCTCCCGCGGCTGGCCATACGCGCTCTTCCTGCGACACCTGACGATTGCCCGCCCGCGCCTTCTCCACAGCCCCCGCCCCTGACGATTGCCCGCCCGTGCCCCCCCACAGCCCCCGCCCCCGGCGTCAACCCACCCACGCTCTCCTTCAGCCCCCGCCCACCTCCCCGGCGGCAGCCGCCCCCTCAAACCCCCCGCAGCAACCGATTCACCGCCCTCCCGAACACCCTCCGAGCCACCACCCGCACCGCCGGATCGAGGAAACTCGGCAGAAACCGCATGCGTAGTTCCTCTCGCCAGATCACTCGGGCTCGGCCGCCGGGGCCGGGGTGGACTTCGATTTCGGCCCAGCCGAGGACGACGCGGCCGAGTTTTTCGAGGCGGCAGAGGCCGGGGGTGGTGTGGGAAGGGGGCTGCCAGACCGTTACTTCCATGCGGTCGTCGAATGCGAGGGGGCCGACGCCGGTGCGGGCGACGAAGACCGTGCCCTCGCCGGTGGGCGCGGGTGTTCGGACGGTCACCCGGGTGACCGGGACGACATCGCCGTGCCGATGCCACGCGGTGAGCCGGCTCCACGCCTCCTCCGGCGAGAGCGGGACCGTACGGACGAGTTCGAAGGTGACCACGCGCCGATCGTAGGGCGACCACGGTGTCCGGGTAACCCGGTGATCAAGGACGCCATACCTCTACCATCACC
Organism: Streptomyces sp. NPDC004539; assembly: GCF_040610055.1. Lineage (NCBI taxonomy): Bacteria > Bacillati > Actinomycetota > Actinomycetes > Kitasatosporales > Streptomycetaceae > Streptomyces > Streptomyces sp. NPDC004539. Next base: position 534,066 of record NZ_JBEXLS010000002.1, read on the forward strand.
GCAGAGACGGGCAATCCGCCCGCCCCTCGGGGGAGTTGATCACTCATGCCGTTGAAGACCTATGGCGTCCTGATCGCCCGTGCGGTGGACACCCGCCGCGAAGGCGGCACGGACAGCCCCCACTACCAGATCCACCTCGCGGACGAGTCCGGCACGCACTACCGCGTCTCCGTGAACGTCCTCTCCCAGGAGCGCCCCTCGGAGCTCCTCTACCTGGTGGACGACGATTTCACGCACCCGGTCACCACCCGCCTCACCGGCCTGACCGCCGGCTGGACCAAGCTCCCGGCGGGCCCCGGCGGCCCGAACCTGGACTTCGTCCGGGGCAACCTCTTCGACCCGGCGGACCTCCGCACCCTCCCGCCGGACGTGAGCGGCCCCGACAACGACCTCGCCGACCTCCTCGACCACTACGTGAGCCGGGCGATCGACACCGAGGGCGCCCGCCTGCACGTCTTCGGCGAACGCTGGGGCCCGGAGACCGGCGTCAAGGACAAGGTGTTCGGCTTCCTGCCGGGCAACGGCGTCCACGACATCCACATGAACCAGGGCAACAGCAAACGCTTCCAGAAGGACGACGGCGTCTGGCAGGACGGCGGCCTCCTCATCCACTTCCCCGCCGAGAACCGCTGGATCGCGATCTTCCTCGCGTTCCAGAGCCAGGCATGGCACACGGACGACGTGACGGGCCACGTCCTCAAGGACACCGACGGCACCCGCCCCAAGCCCGACAGCCGGCCGGTCCGGATCGTCGCCGCCCTCGTCAACCCGCGCGGCCCGGCCCCCGAACCCGAGCAGGTCACCCTCCTCAACGCCTCCCCGGACCCCCTCGACCTCACCGGCTGGCGCCTGGTGGACCGCGTCGGCAACACCACCCCCGTCCCGCGGGGCGAGCTGGCGGCGGGCGCCACCCTGCCGGTTCCCCTGCAAGGCGGCGCCCAACTCCCCAACACCGGCGGCGAGATCACCCTCCTGGACACCAAGGGCCTGAAGGTGCACGGCGTTTCGTACACCTCGGCACAGGCGGATCAGGAGGGCTGGACCGTCACTTTCTGACGACACCCGCTCACTGGCGGTAGAACGTCGCGTCGGCCCGGTCCGTCGCCGTGCTCAACGCCTGCACGTACAACAGGTAGTTGTAGTGCCGGACATACCGGCCGGGCGTGCCGTACGACTCGTACGACACCCCGGCCGAGTCCGCCAGCCCGGCCCGGCCGTAGAACGTCGCGTCGGACGCGAACGCGGCCGTCCCGTCGTTCTTCTCCACCCGCACCTCGAACGCGCTGTTCGAACGCAGGTAGTAGCCGGGGAAGTTGGCCGACTCCAGCGACACCGTCCCGCTGCCCGCGAGCCCGGTGACGATCCGGAACTGCGAGTCGGCGAGTGGCGACACGTTCGCGTCGACGCGGGCCCGGTAGTCGTAGTGGCGGACGAACCGGTCCGGGAAGTTGTACGAGGACAGGCGCTGCGGGGTGACCCCGTCGGCGACCGGGATGCCGAAGTCGGGGGTGCCGTCGGCCTTCCAGTACACCTTCTGCACGCGGGTGCGGCGGTTCGGGTCGTTCAGCGGGTCACCGGTGATGTCCTTGTAGCTGCGGTCGTGGTAGACGATGATGTCCGACTTGCCGTCCTCGGAGACGGTGAACGAGTTGTGGCCGGGCCCGTACTGCGAGGTCGCGGCGCTGCTCTGGAAGACCGGGGTCGAACTCTTCGTCCAGGACGCCGGGTTGGTGAGGTCGGCCGTCGCGGACGCGGTCAGCATGCCCAGGCAGTAGTTGGCGTCGGTCGCGCTCGCCGAGTACGTCATGAACACCTTGTCGCCGTGCTGGATCAGCGCCGGACCCTCGTTGACCTTGTACCCGATGGTCTCCCACGACAGCGTCGGCTGCGACAGCTCGGCCGGAGTCCCCTGGATCGTCCAGGGGTTGGCCATCTTCGCGATGAACAGGCTGGTGTTGTTGTCCTCGGCGGGGTTGCGCTGCGCCCACGCGAGGTAGCGCACGCCGTTCACGACGAACGTGGTCGCGTCCAGGGAGAACGTCTCCCAGGTGGTCGTGATCTGGCCCTTCTCGGTCCAGGTCGCGGTCAGCGGGTTCGCGCCGGTGCCCTCCAGGACGTACATCCGGATCGCCCAGACGTCATTGGTGGCCCCGGCCGCGAAGTACACGTACCACTTGCCGTCGATGAAGTGGATCTCCGGCGCCCAGATGTGCGCGCCCATCACGCCGCTCGTGTGCTTGGTCCAGATGGTGACCTCCGGGGCCGTGGACAGGCCCTGGATGGTCGTCGCCCGGCGCAGCACGATCTTGTCGTAGGCGGGGACCGTCGCGGTGAAGTAGTAGTAGCCGTCGGTGTGTTTGAAGATGTGCGGGTCGGCCCGCTGTTCGGCGATCGGGTTGGTGTAGGTCACGGCGGGCGACTCCGGTACGGCGGCCTGGGCGGGCGTCAGGCCGGCGAACACGCCTGCCAGGGCGAGGAGTACGGCCGTCAGCAGCCGTACGGCGTTACGTCTCAAGGGAGTTCTCCAAAAAAAGGGGGAGTCAGGAGGAGGGCACGAGGCGCCACTGCTGGCAGGTGTTGTTCAGCCACGTCCACTGCCGGACGTCCGTCCCGTCGGCGGTCCCGCAGTCGGCGACGTCCGCGACCTTGCCGCTGTTCTCGTTGACGATCCGCACGTAGTCCCCGGTGGCGGTGAACACCAGCCGGGAGCGCTGGCACCGGTTGTTGAGCCACGACCACTGGCGCAGGTCCGCGCCGTCGGCCGTCGAGCAGTCGGCGGTGTCCAGGACCTTGCCGCTCGCCACGTTCACCAGCCGGCTGGTGTCGTCGCCGAGGTCCTCGACGCGCCACTTCTGGTTGGCCCCGCCGGTGCACGTCCACTGCTGGACGTTGGCCCCGTCGGCGCTCGAACTCCCGCTGAGGTCCAGGCACTTGCCGCTGTTGCGGTTGACGAGCGTGTACGCGGTGGGGGTGGCGGCCGTCTCGCCGGACGGGCCGGGGAGGGTCGTGCCGAGGGCGACGGGGGTGCCGAAGTCCGGGGTGCCGTCGGCGTTCCAGGTGAACTTCTGGGCGCGGGTGGTGCGGCCGTTGCCGCAGCCGCCGGAGGCCGAGGAGTTGGCGTGGTAGACGATCCAGTTCTCGGTGCCGTCCGGCGAGCTGAAGAAGCCGTTGTGACCGGGGCCGTAGACACCGTTCGCGTCACTGCGCTGGAAGACCGGCGTCTGCTTCTTCGTCCACGACGAGGCGCTCAGCGGGTCGGAGCCGGTCAGCTCCAGCTGGCCGAGTTTGTAGTCGGCGGTCTGGCAGTAGCTCGCGGAGAACGTGAGGAACGTCCGCCCGTTGTGGTAAAGCGGCTCGGGCGCCTCGTTGACCGGGGCGCCGGACGTCTCCCAGCTCAGCGTGGGGCTGGAGATGATGCTGAACGTGCTGCTGGCCAGGGTGTACGGGTTGGTCATCGGCGCGATGACGAGGCTCTGCGTACTGCCGTTGCTGAAACCGCTTCCTACGAGGTACAGCTTCCCGCCGGCCTGGAGCACGGTCGCGTCGATCAGCCAGCCGCCCGGCGTGAGGTTCGAGCCGGTGAGCGTGTTCTTGTACGTGTAGGGGCCCAGCGGATCGGTGCCGGAGCTCTCCAGGACGTGCGTGCGCTGCGAGTCGCAGCAGGCGACGCCGCTCTGTCCCGCCGAGTAGTACAGGTACCACTTGCCGTTCAGGAAGTGCAGCTCGGGGGCCCAGATGTTGGTGTTGCGGGTCGACGTGGTGTCCGACCAGACCTGGATGTTCGGCGCGGTCGCGAGGCCCGCGAGGGTCGGCGACTTCCGGATGCCGAGGATGCCGGTGAACGTCGTGGTCACCAGGTAGTAGTTGCCGTCGTAGTACTCCAGCCAGGGGTCGGCGCCCTTCGACGACTTGAGCGGGTTGGTGTACGGGCGGCCGTCGGCCGCGGACACCGGCTGGGCGGTGGTGAACAGCAGGCCGAGCAACGCGAGCACGCAGACCAGAAGATTCCGGCCGCGATACATCCGAGGCATACAGACCGTCCCTTGTCCGTAATTTCGAACACAGTTCGTAACTTCGGCCAGAACTTAAAGGTGCGGCATGGTCGCGTCAATGAGCTGGACAACGGAAACCGGTCGGTTTATGGTGAGGGAGTTGTGCGGAAACCGATCGGTTTCCCTCCTGTTCCCGCTGCTCTGGAGACCCCCGTGACCACCCTGAAGAACTCCGTCGTCCTCGTCACCGGCGGCAACCGAGGCATCGGAAAAGCCCTGGTGGAGGAGGCGTACGCACGCGGCGCGGCCAAGGTCTACGCCGCCGCCCGCGACCCCCGCACCGTCACCCACCCGGACGCCGTCCCGCTCGCCCTCGACGTCACCGACCCGGCCTCGGTGGCCGCCGCCGCGCAGGCCGCCCAGGACGTCACGGTCCTCGTCAACAACGCGGGCATCGCGGTCGGCGCGAGCGTCCTCGACGGCCCGCTGGACGACATCCGCCGCGAGTTCGAGGTCAACTTCTACGGCCCGCTGCACACCGCCCGCGCCTTCGTCCCCGTCATCGAACGCAACGGCGGCGGCCATGTCCTGAACGTCCACTCGGTCCTGTCCTGGCTCGCCGAGGGCACCACCTACAGCGCCTCCAAGGCCGCCGCCTGGTCCCAGACCAACAGCCTGCGCCTCGCCCTGCGCCCGCGCGGCATCCAGGTCACCGGACTGCACATGGGCTACGTCGACACCGACATGACCGACGGCCTCGACGTCCCCAAGGCCACCCCCAAGGACATCGTCACCGCCGCCTTCGACGGCGTCGAGTCCGACGCGTACGAGGTCCTCGCCGACGACACCACCCGCTGGGCCAAGAGCGCGCTCGCCGGTGAAGTCGCGGAGATGTACGCCCAGTTCGGCCTCTGACCCCCTCGCCTAACGGGCTCGCGCTCCCGGCCCCGGTCTGGCGCTCACCTCCCGGGGTCCCAGCTCCCCGTGGCCGTCCGCGCACTCCACCGCCACCCGGACCTCGCCTCCGCAGTCCTTGTGCCGTAGGTCCAGCACGGGGCCCGGCTCCTCGCCGGCGTAGGTGTCGCCCCACTGGCGGAGGGCGATCAGGACCGGCCACAGGTCCCAGCCCTTGCGGGTGAGGCGGTATTCGAGGCGGGTCCGGGCGCCCGGCTCCTGGTAGGTCTCGGTGCGCAGAATGCCGCTGTCGAGGAGCTTGCGCAGGCGGGTGCTGAGGACGGCCTCGGAGACGCCCAGGTGGCGGCGGAACTCGTCGAAGCGGCGGACGCCGTTCGCGGCGTCGCGCAGGATCAGGAAGGTCCACTTCTCGCCGACGACGTCCAGGGTCCGCTGTACCGGACACAGCTCGGTGTCCACGTCAAGCCACTCCATGAGGCCACTCTAGCGAGCTGGCTTCGTCATTGACAGTCAGCTGAGCGGCTGGCTACCGTCGCCGCATGGAACGCACCAGGACGTACGAATGGGGAGACCCGGCGGTCACGGCGGCAGCCGTCGGGCAGGGCAGCGGACTGGACTTCCTGAGGGAGATCCAGGCGGGCAACCTCCCCGCGCCCCCGATCACCGCGACCCTGGACTTCACGCTCGACGAGGTGGAGAAGGGGAGGGCCGTCTTCTCGATCGTCCCCGGCGAGCAGCACTACAACCCGATCGGCAGCGTGCACGGCGGTGTGTACGCGACCCTCCTGGACTCGGCGGCGGGCTGCGCGGTCCAGTCGGTGCTGCCCCCGGAGACCGGGTACACCTCCCTCGACCTGACCGTGAAGTTCCTGCGCCGGATCACCGCCGAGACGGGCCGCGTCCGGGCGGTCGGCACCGTCCTGCACGCCGGGCGCACCACGGCCCTCGCGGAGGCGGTCCTCCTGGACGACGCGGACCGTAAACTCGCCCACGCCACGAGCAGTTGCCTGATCTTCCCGGTCACCGCCTGAGCGGACGCCCGGCAAGCCCGGCGCCGTACACGAACGCCACTCACGCCGGCCGCACCAACCCCGCGTCGTAGGCGAAGATCACCGCCTGCACCCGGTCCCGCGCCCCGATCTTCGCCATCACCCGGCTGACATGGGACTTCACGGTCGACTCGGCGAGATACAGACGCTCCGCGATCTCCCCGTTGGTCCAGCCGGAGGCGACGGCGACCAGCACCTCCCGCTCGCGTTCGGTGAGTTCGCCTAGGCGGCCGTCCGAACCGGACTCCCGCCCCGGCATCCGCGTGGTGAACGCGTCGATCAGCTTCCGGGTCAGGCCGGGCGAGATGACGGAGTCCCCGGCGGCGACCGCCCGGATGCCGACGACCAGCTCCTCGGGGCGCACGTCCTTGAGGAAGAAGCCGCTGGCGCCGGCGCGCAACGCGTCGTACGCGTACTCGTCGAGATCGAACGTCGTCAGGACGAGGACCCGGGAGCGGCCCCCGGACTGGACGATGCGGCGGGTCGCCTCGATGCCGTCCATACCGGGCATGCGGACGTCCATCAGGACGACGTCCGGGCGGAGTTCGGCGGCCAGCCGGACCGCCTCGCCGCCGCCGGACGCCTCCCCGGCGACGGTCAGATCGGGCTGCGCCTCCAGCAGCATGCGGAAACCGAGCCGTTGGAGAGCCTGGTCGTCGACGATCAGTACGGTGGTCATGAGTGGCGGTTCTCCGAGTGATCCGAGTGGTCAGAGTGGTCCGAGTGGGTGGTCGGGGTGAGCCGGGCCCGGACGGTCCAGCCGCCCCGGGAGTTGGGGCCCGAGGCGACCTCCCCCTGGTAGAGGGCGGCGCGTTCCCGCATCCCGACGAGCCCCCGCCCGCCGTGCGAGCGCGGGGCGTCCGCGACGGCCGGCCCGCTGTCCTCGACGGTGATCCGCACCGCCTCCTCGTCGGCGACGACGGCGACGGACACGGCGGTGTCGGCGGCGGCGTGCTTGAGCGTGTTCGTGAGCGCCTCCTGGACGATCCGGTAGACGGCGAGCTGCAACCCCGGTGACAGCGCGCCCAGTTCACCCTCGGTACGCAGCTCGGCGGCCGGCCCGGCGGCCCGGACCCGGTCCAGCAACGCGTAGAGATCGCTTGCCCCCGGTTGCGGCGCGAGCGGCGCCTGACCGCGCGGCGCTCCCTCCGCGTCGATCACGGCCAGCAGCCGCCGCAGCTCACCGAGCGCGTCCCGCCCGCTCTCCCCGATGATCCGCAGCGTGTCCGCGCCCCGCTCCGGCCTGGTCGCGGCGAGCGCGGCGGCCCCGTCGGCGAGCCCGACGATCACGGCGAGGGTGTGGCCGAGGATGTCGTGCATCTCGCGCGAGACCCGGGCCCGCTCCTGCGCGGCGGCGAGCTGGCTCTGCTGGTCGCGGTCCTTCTCCAGCGCGGCGATCACGGTGTTGACCAGCCGCCCGGCCAGCCCCAGCCCCGCGAACGCCGCCATGGCCGCCATCGCCAGCAACGTCACCACCTCCGGCCGCGTCACGTGCTTCAGCTGGCCGCCGGTCCAGAACACGGCCGACCAGACCATGAGCTGGACCGTCGTCACGCCCACCGCGACCGCCAACTGCCGTGGCGTACCGTGCCGTCCGACGTTGTACAGGGCCACCGCCCGCGCGGCGTCCGCCCCGTTGAACACCACGAGCGCCTGCGTCAGCGCCGACACCCCCGTGGTGAACGCGAACACCGTCATCGGCCGCCGCTCCCGCCACAGCAACGGCAGAGCAAACGCTGTCATCAGCAGCAGATGCACCCACACGCCCGCGTCGTTCGCCGGGTTCAGCAGCGACGGCAGCCCCAGCAGCGCGCACAGCACCGGCACCCCGGCCCGCCGCACCCAGGGGTGCGCCCGGTCGGCCAGCCGCCAGCCCGAGAGGCGGTAGATGATCGACACGATCACCTTCTGGTCCGGGTCGCAGGCCAGCTCCTGGGGAAGCCGGGTCCGCTCCCGGAAGAGGGACGGAACGGTCATGCGAGAACGCCCTTCACCGGGGACGACCGCCCGCCGGCCCAGGGGGGAGAGGCTGGCGGACGGAGCGGGGAGTGCCGTACGACTCTACGGCCGGGCCGGCGTCGTACCTGGTCAGCCCTGCCGGGCGGAGACCGGCTCGGTCGGCTCGGGGCGCTCCGGATGCTCGCGCTCGGCGAGGGCGTGGCGGAGTTTCTCGCCCTCGACGTCGACGTTCGGCATGGCGCGGTCGAGCCACTTCGGCAGCGCCCACGCCTTGCGGCCGACGAGCGCCATGACCGCCGGGACGATCGTCATGCGGACGACGAACGCGTCGAACAGGACGGCGGAGGCGAGCCCGAGGCCGATGGACTTCACGAGCGCGACGTCGTCGAGGAGGAACCCGGCGAACACGGAGATCATGATGATCGCGGCGGCCGTCACCACCCGCGCCCCGTGCCGGAACCCGGAGACGATCGCCTCCACCGGCTGCGCGCCGTGCACGTACTCCTCCCGCATCCGGGTCACGAGGAACACCTCGTAGTCCATCGCGAGGCCGAAGACCACGCCGATCAGCAGGATCGGCAGGACGCTCACGATCGGCGCGGTCTGGTCGATGCCGAACAGGTCCTTCAGCCAGCCCCACTGGAAGACCGCGACCAGCACACCGAGCGTGGCGGCGACGCTGAGCAGGAAGCCGAGCGCGGCCTTCAGCGGGACCAGGATCGAGCGGAACACCAGCAGCAGGAGGATCAGCGCGAGGCCGACGACGATCGCGAGGTAGGGGACCATCGCGTCGCCCAGCTTCTGCGAGACGTCGATGTTCACGGCCGTCGTGCCGGTCACCATCAGGTCCGCGCCGGTCTCCGACTTCAGCTGCGCGCTGTGCCCGCGGATCTCCCCGACCAGGTCCTTCGTCGCCTCGCCGGTCGGTGAGGACTTCGGGATCGCGCCGATCAGGGCGACGTCGCCGGAGGCGTTGAAGGCGGCGGGCCGTACGGTCGCGACGTCGTCGAGGCCCTTCAGCATGCTGTAAGCGTTTTCCGCCGCTTTCTGCGGGTCGCCGCTGTCGCGCGCGTCCACGACGACGGTCAGCGGCCCGTTGAAGCCGGGGCCGAAGCCCTTGCTCAGCGTGTCGTACGCGATCCGCTGGGTGGAGCCCGGCGAGGCCATGCTGTCGTCGGGCAGCGTGAGACGCAGATCCGCCGCCGGAATGGCCAGCACACCGAGCCCGAGGACCGAGACGACCAGCATCTTCACCGGGTTGCGGGTGACGAACCGCCCCCAGCGCACCCCCATCGGCTCCCGCTCGCCGCGCTCCTCCGCCTTGTGCCGCTTACTGGTCAGGTTCCCCTTCATGATCCGCATCCCGGCGAAGCCGAGCGCGGCGGGCAGCAGGGTCAGGGCGATGACGACGGCGACGGCGACGGCGAACGCGGCGGCGAGGCCCATCGTGGTGAGCATCTTGATGCCGATGACGCTCAGCCCGGCCAGCGCGATGATCACGGTCAGCCCGGCGAAGACGACCGCCGAACCGGCCGTCCCCAGCGCCCGCCCGGCCGCCTCCTGAGGCTCGTGCCCCTCCCGGATCTCGCTGCGGTACCGGGACACGATGAACAGCGCGTAGTCGATCGCGACCGCGAGGCCCAGCATCAGCGCGAGCGTCGACGACGCCGACGCCATGTCCGCGAACGAGGTCGCGACCGTGATGCACAGGATCGCCACCCCGACCCCGAACAGGGCCGTCAGCAGCGGGAGTCCGGCCGCCAGCATCGAACCGAACGTGATGACGAGCGCGACCGCCGCGACCGCCAGACCGATCAACTCGGCCGCGCTGCCACCCGACTTGTCCTGGACGGCGGTCCCGCCCAGGCTGACCGTGAGCCCGGCCTTCTTCCCCTCGGCGGCCACGTCGTGCAGCACGTCGGTGGCGGACTCCGGCAGATCCGCCTTGGCCTCCTTGTACGTCACCTGCGCGTAGGCGATCGTGCCGTCCTTGCTGACCAGCCCGCCCGTGAACGGCTCGGTGACGCTCGCGACGTGCGGCGCCTTCTTCAACTCGGCCGTGAGGGAGGTGATCTCGGCCTTGTTGGCGGCCGACGTCAGCTGCTGGCCGGCGGGCGCCTCGAAGACGACCCGCGCGGTCGCGCCGGACGCGGACGCCTGCGGGAACTCCTTGCCGAGCAGGTCGATCGCCGACTGCGACTGGGTGCCCGGCAGCGTGAAGTCGTCCGTCGTCTCGCCGGAGGCGGTCGCGGCGCCGATCCCCACGGCGGCCAGGACGACGATCCACGCCATCAGGAACAACCGTCGTCGCCGGAACGCCAGCCGGCCCAGACGGTAGAGGAACGTGGCCACGGAAGTACTCCCACCAGGAGAAGGAACGGGACGCGGGGAGGGCCGGGATTCGGCACCGGCCCCGCGACTCACGCTAGGAGCGGGGTGGGGCGCGGGGGCGGCACCGGGGGACTCAATCCGGTGGGGGAGTAGTACCGGGGTACTACTCCTGGCCGGTGAGGGCGGGGCTTCCGCAGGGGGCGTCCCCTGGCGTCCGGATACCCCCGGGGGTACATGTGCTACGGTTTTTTGCATACCCCCGGGGGTAATTCTCGAACCCGGGGCCGACCGTGAGGGAGCGTGTCCGGATGTTCTTCATCGACGCCGTCGAGGTGCCCGGCCTCGGCAATCGCGGCTACCTGGCGGGTGGCGCGCGGACGGCGGTGGCCGTCGATCCGCCGCGCGACATCGACCGGGTGCTGGCGCTGGCGGCCCGGCGCGGGGTGCGGATCGCCCGGGTCGTCGAGACCCACGTCCACAACGACTACGTCACCGGCGGCCTCGAACTCGCCCGGCTGACCGGCGCCGAGTACCTCGTGCCGGCCGGGGCGCGGGTGGCGTACGCGCGGACCGCCGTGCACGACGGGGACCGTACGGACGTCGACGCGGGGCTGTCCCTGCGGGCGATGGCCACCCCGGGGCACACCCCGCACCACACCGCCTACGTCCTGGAGGAGGACGACGCCCCCGTCGCCGTGTTCACCGGCGGCTCGCTCCTCATCGGCACGGTCGGCCGGCCCGACCTCGTCGAACCCCGGCTCACCGAACGCCTCGCGCGTCAGCAGTACGCCTCCGCGCGCCGCATCGCCGCCGAACTCCCCGACGCGGCCGAGGTGTTGCCCACGCACGGGTTCGGCAGCTTCTGCGCGTCCGGCTCCGCGCCGGGCGCCGGGAGCGGGACGACCGTCGGTGCGGAGAAGGTCTCCAACGTCGCGCTCACGCGTGATGTCGACACGTTCGTACGGGAGTTGCTCGCCGGGCTCGACGATGTACCCGCGTACTACGTCCACATGGGGCCGGTGAACAGCGCCGGTCCGGCACCGATCGACCTGAGCCCGCCCGCTGTCGCCGATCCCGGGGAGATCGCCGCGCGGCTCGCCTCGGGGGAGTGGGTGGTCGACCTGCGTCATCGCCTCGCCTTCGCCGAGGGGCATGTCGCGGGGGCGCTCAACTTCGAGGCGGACGGCCAACTCGCCACGTATCTCGGCTGGTTGCTGCCGTGGGGGAAGCCGGTGACGCTCCTCGCCGAGTCGGCCGAGCAACTGGCGCACGCACAGCGGGAGTTGGCCCGGGTGGGCATCGACCGTCCGGCCGCCGCCGCGCTCGGCGGACCGGCCGACTGGCTCCGCCCCGACGTCCGCCCGGCCGCTTTCCGCCGGGCCCGCTTCACGGATCTCGCCGAACGGGGTGCCGGAGCGGTCGTCCTGGACGTCCGCCGGGCCACGGAACGCGCGGCGAGCGGCCACCTCCCCGGCTCCCTCCACATCCCCCTCCACACCCTCCCGCACCGCCTCGCCGAGATACCCGCCGGTGAGATCTGGGTCCACTGCGCGGGCGGCATGCGCGCCGCCGTCGCCGCATCCCTGCTGGACGCCGCCGGGCGAGAGGTGGTCGCGGTCGACGACGGGTTCGCCTCGGCGGAGACGGCCGGGCTCGTGCGGCGGGTGGCCTGAGGTGGGGGAGGCGGTGAGGGCCGGGTGTGCCGGAGAGGGCGGTGGGGCATCGGGGGGCGGCCCTCGGGTGCTGTGCCGGGTGCCTGTGTCCGGCTGCTGCGGGGTGGGGGTGATGCCGTCGGTCCGGCGGGGGCCGGGGTGCGTGGCGGCGTCGGCCGGCTGCCGGGCGGCGGGCTTCGCGCCACCGGCGAGGCGGGGGGCGTCGGGGGGTCGGCGGGTGGTGGGTGTCGCGTCGCTGGTCGGCCGAGGGCCGGGGCATGGGGCGGCGTCGGTCGGCTGCCGGATGCCGGGGGCTGTGCCGCAGGTCAGGCGGGGGTCGGTTCGGCGGAGGCTCGGGCGCACCGCGGTTCGGGGCGGTCGTACGGCGATACCCGTGGCGGCGCTGCCCGGCTGCGGCCCGTTCCACGCGGTCACCCCGGCCGCGCCCACCCCTCCCGGAACCCCCCGATGAGCCTCGCGCTTCTCGCGCTGCTCGCCGGGGCCGTCGTCGGGCTCGCTCTCGGGGTGCTCGGTGGGGGCGGGAGTGTGCTGGCCGTGCCGGCGTTGATCTACCTGCTCGGGTTCACGCCGGTCGCGGCGACCACCGCGAGCCTCGTCATCGTGAGCGTCACCTCGGCCACCGCGTTGAGCGCGCATGCCCGGGACGGGTACGTCCAGTGGCGGACGGGGCTGCTGTTCGCCGCCGCCGGCGTCGTACCCGCGATGCTGGGCGGACTGCTGGCGGCCCGGCTGCCAGGCCGGGTGCTGACGTTGGGGTTCGGGGTGGTGGCCATGGTCGCGGCGTGGCGGATGCTGGGGGCGCGGGGCGGTTCGGAGAGTTCCGTCGCCCCCTCCACCCCCGTACGCCCCGTCCGGGCCTCCGTCGCCGGGGCCGGGCTCGGGGGTGTCACCGGAGTGCTCGGGGTCGGGGGCGGGTTTCTCGCGGTGCCGGCGCTGGTGGGGGTGCTGGGGCTGCGGATGCGGGCGGCCGTCGGGACGAGCCTGCTGGTCATCACCGTCAACTCGGTGGCCGCGCTGGGGCTGCGGGCCGGGACCGTGCACGACCTCGACTGGTCGCGGGTCGCCCCCTTCGCCGGGGCCGCGCTGCTGGGGGCCTGGGACGGCCGGCGGCTCTCCGCGAGGTTCTCGGGGCCGGGGCTCCAGCGGGCGTTCGCGTGGGTGCTGCTGGGGGTGGCGGGCCTGATGCTGCTGGACGGGGTGCTGTAGCAACCGTTTCCACCAGGGCAGTCACCCCCTCCCCCCTCCGCCCTCTCTCCTCACGCCAGCGAAAGAAACAGCTTCTCCAGCCGCGCCTTCATCGCGTCCGCGTCCTCCCCGCTCCGCCGCCCCGACTCGATGTCGGCGACGCACTGCTGCAACCCCGTCGCGATGATCGCGAACCCGGCCCGGTCGAGCGCGCGCGACGCCGCCGCGAGCTGGGTGACGACCTCCTCGCAGTCGCGGCCCTCCTCGATCATCTTGATCACCCCGGTGATCTGCCCCTGCGCCCGGCGCAGCCGGTTCAGCACGGACTTCAGGTCGTCGCCCTTCAGATCCAGCTCCACTACGACTCACTCCCACACTCGTCCAATACCCCTAGGGGTACTGTACGTCGCCGCGAGGCGACACCTCGAACCTCAAGGATCACACCTGCCATGACCACCCCCGACACCGACACCCTGACCCCCGCCGAGGCCCGCCCGCGCCTGCGCGACCTGACCGTCCTCGACGTCCGCACCCCCGCCGAACACGCCACCGGCCACCTCCCCGGCGCCCTGAACATCCCCCTGGACCACCTCCCCGCCACCCTCCCCGACCTGCGCACGGCGGCGGCGCATCGCACCCTCCTGATCGTCTGCGCCTCGGGCAACCGCTCCGCCAGGGCCTGCGCCCTCCTCGCGGAACACGGCATCCCGGCGACGAACCTCACCGGCGGTACGACGGCCTGGGCGGCACAGGGCAACCCGCTGGACCACCCCGCCGGCCCCGTACGCCGTACCTGGTCGATGGAGCGCCAGGTCCGTTTCGCGGCGGGTGCCGCCGTCCTCACCGGCCTCGCCGTCGGCGCGCTCGTCCATCCGGCGGGCCGGCTCCTGTCGGTCGGGATCGCCGCGGGCCTGGTGTACTCGGCGGTGTCGGACACCTGCGGCATGGCCGCCGTCCTGTCGAGGCTCCCGCACAACCGCCCGGCCGCCCCCGACCTCACCGCGACACTGGCCGCGCTGACGGCACCGACGGCACCGGGGACACGTACCCGGGAGTGACCCGAATCGGGACGATCGCGGAGGTATCGTCCGACCGATTCCCATGAGCGAACAGACCCTCCCCCCAGCCTCCCCGGCCACCCCGACCCCCGAAGGCCCCTCCCGCCGGACCCTCCTGACCGGCACGGCGGCGGGGCTCGGGGTGGTCGCCGCAACCGGTTGCACAAGATTCCCGCCCCCGGCCCCGGGCACGGAACACCCCGGTACCCCGCACCCCGCCCCGCGACACCGCCCCCGGCAGCCCGGCATCACCACCCCCCAACCCCCGGCCGTCCTCGTCCTCGCCCTCGACCTGGCCCCCCACCTCACGGGCCCGGCCGCCCACCGGGCCCTGGCGGAGACCCTCACCCGCTGGACCCCTCTCCTCCAGCACCCGAAGGACCCGGCCCTCACCGCCACCCTCGGCTTCGGCCCCACCCTCCCCCCACGCCTGGCCCGCACACCCCCCGCGCTCCTGCGCGACCTCCCACCGTTCCCCGGCGACCGCCTCACCCACCGGGGCACGGACCTCCTCCTCCAGCTCTGCGCCCCCACCCCCGCCGCCCTCACCGCCCACGCCACCACTCTCCTCGCCGCCGCGGCCGGCACCCTCCGCCCCCGCTGGCGCCAGCCCGGCCACCTCCCCCCGACCGAACCCGGCCAGACCCCCCGCAACCTCCTCGGCTTCAAGGACGGCACCGAGAACCCGACCCCCGAGGAGTGCGAACGCTGGATCTGGACGGCCGACGCCACCTACCTCGTCGTCCGCCGCATCCACCTGAAGGTGAAGGAGTTCACAAGCCTCCCGCTCACCGCCCAGGAGCAGGCCGTCGGCCGCCACCGCGACTCCGGCGCCCCCCTCGGCCGCCGCCACGAGCACGACGACGTCGACGTCTTCGCCAAGACCCCCGAGGGCCGCTACATCACCCCCCTCCGCTCCCACGTCCGCGCCGCCAGCCCCCGCTACGACGGCGGCGCCCGCATGCTCCGGCGCGGCTACACCTACGACAACGGCCCCGCGGACCGGGGCCTGCTCTTCCTCGCCTACATGCGCGACCCTGCCCTCTTCACCCGCGTCCAGGAACGCCTCACCACCCGGGACGACCTCCACCCCTATACGGAACACCGCGCGTCGGCCCTCGCCCACGTCCCCCCGGCCCCGGCCCCCGGCGAGTACCTCGGCGAGCGCTTCCTCGACTCGCTCAAGACGGGGCGGTGAGGACGCGCTCGCACGGACGAGCGCGTCCCCGGGACCCCTACCGGTCCCCGCCGGCCCCCGCCGGGAGCTTCGCGAGGACGTCCGGCGCGGTCGTGTGCCGGATGTCGGCGCCCAGCTTCACCAGGTCCTCGACGAGGTCGCGGTAGCCGCGCGCCAGGTGGTGATGGTTGCGCAGCGTCGTCCGGCCCGGCACCGCGAGCGCGGCGAGCAGCAGGACGGCGGCGGCGCGCAGGTCGGTGGCGTAGAGGTCGTTGCCGGGCCGGTGCGGCGCTGCGGGGCCGTCGACGCGCAGGACCGTGCCGTCGACGGCCGTCCGCATGCCGAGCGCGGCCAGCTCCGGGACGAAGCCGAAGCGGTGTTCCCAGACGGCCTCCGTGATGTAGGTGGGGCCCTCGGCGTAGGCCGCCAGCAGGGCCATGAAGGGCTGGCTGTCGCTGAACACGCCCCGCGACGCGGCGGTGAACTCCACGGGCCGCAACGGCTTCGTCAGCGGGTGCACGGTGATCTCGTCGGTGCCGACGTCGACGCGGACCCCCATCCGGTCCAGCACGTCGAACTCGGGCGCGAGCGCGTGGGCCGCGCGGTCGATCCCCGGGCCGGTGATCCGCAGCGGTTCGTCCGCCAGCACGGTGCCGGCGCAGATCCAGGTGATCACCTCGATCAGGTCGGGGATCAGCGTGGGGGCGGCGGGCCGGCCGAGCGACTCCGGGCCACGGCCGTGGATCAGCCAGGTCTCGGGTCCGGCGAACTCGATGTCGGCGCCGAGGTCGCGCAGCACGGTCACCATGTCGGTGACGTCGGGCTTGAGGTACGGGTGGTGGAGGGTCGTCGTCCCGTGGGCGACGGAGCCCATCAGGAGGGCGGTCTTGACCGCGCCGCTGTAGCACGGCCCGCTCATGAGGGCCTTGTTGCGCGTGTAGTCGAGCATGTCGACGGTGCACGGCGTGAGCCGGTCCGCGCTGAGGTCCACGGAACCGTCGGCGGCCAGCCGGGTGGTGACGCCGAACCGCTCCATCACGTCCAGCAGGTGTTCGACGGGCCTGCCCCGGGGGCCTTCGCCGATCAGGCAGCCGCCGCTCGCGGGCAGCCGGGCCGTGCCGTTGCGGGAGACGAGCGCGGGCAGCAGGTAGAGCGAGCCGTGGATGCGGCCGACGAGTTCGTCCGGCAGCTCCGCGGAGTCCCAGGTGGACGCGTCGAGGGTGAACGTCTCGGTCGGCCTGTCGTAGTGGGCGTGGGCGCCCGCGGCGCGGAAGATCTCGCCCAGCACGGTCGTCTCGACGATGTCCGGGCAGTTCGCGATGCGCACCGGCGCGCTCGCGGTGGCCGCCGCCGCGGCGATGGTAACCAGGGAGTGCTTGAACCCGGAGGTCCGGACGGACCCGGAGAGCCGGTTCCCGCCGTGGATCTCCAGCAGCGGTTCGCCGGGGGGAGCGGGTTCTCGTCGGCGGTCCTGCATGGTGATGCCTCCTGCGCTGAGTGGTGAGGGGTCGGGCGGAGCGGTCCGGTGGGGCCCGGCCGTGGCCGGGATCGAGCGCAGCCACCGCCGGGCCTGCCGGGCGCCGGTCAGGTGGACGACGGTGAGGCCGGGATGCTGATCGAGGAAGGCGGCCGTCTCGGCCCGCCGGGTGGCGTGCCGGGTCCAGGCCCAGCGCAGCGGGTGGCGCGGGTTCGTCAGCATCGACCGCCAGGTCTCCCGGTTGCCGTGCCACAGCTCCCGGCCGGTCGCGGCCCGCACCAGCGAGCGCCGCAGCACGCGCCGCATGACGGTCCGGCGGGGCAGGTCGAGCCAGACGAACGTGTCGGCGCGCTCGCCGAGCAGCTCACCGACCACCCAGTGGTACTGGGCGTCGCAGATCCACGCCGGCGCCCGTGTGACCCGCTCCACGTCCCCCGCGAACTCCGGCCGGTGCGTCCAGCCGGGCCCGTGGTAGAGCGCGTCCATCTCGATGTGCCGGACGTCCAGCACCCCGGCGAGGGACGCGGCGAGCGTCGTCTTGCCCGCGCCGGAGATCCCGCCGACGACGATCCGCCGCATCGGCGCCGCCCCGGGCACCGGCGGGGTCGGCAGCGTCGGCGGGGCCGGCCGCATGAGGAACCCGACCGCCGAGAACGTCACCGCGCAGACGGCCGCCAGGCCGAGCCACAGGACGGTGTTCCCCCGGGCCAGCAGTGCCGTCCCGGCCGCCGGGGCGACCGCGCCCGCGATGCCGAAGGACGTCTGGAAGGTCGCGTTGTAGCGGCCCGCGAGACCGGGCGGGGCGGCGGCGTTCGCCGTCGTGGTGACGACCGGCGCGAACAGCGCGTCGCCGAGCGTGCCGATCAGCGCCGCGCACAGGACGACGGCGGTGGTGGCCGGGCCCGCCCGGCCGGTCGTCGCCATGACGAGGACCGACAGCCCGAGGAAGCCGGTCGCCAGCCGCAGGGCCCGCGCGGCGGGGACGCGCCGCGCGTAGGCGACGGCGGGCCGCCGGGCCACGGCCATCGACACGCACGCGACGGCCACCACCACCCCCGGCACCCACGACGGCTGCCCCAGCACCACGAGGGCGACCACCGGGAGCATCGCCGTCAGACAGTCCGAGACGAACGCCAGCGCCAGCGTCAGCAGACACAGCCGCAGGAAGCCGGGGTCGTCCCGCAGATCGCGCCACCGCCACGCCCGCCCGTCCGCCGAGGGCCCGGCCCCGGGGACGGCCCGGACGTGCCGGCGGACCGTGAGGACCAGGGCCATGGCCGCCAGGTAGGTCAGGCCGTTGGCGTAGGCGACCAGATGCAGGCCCGTGCTGCTGCCGATCAGCAGCCCGCCGGCGGTCGCCCCGATCGCGCCTCCTGTCGCCCACCCGCCGACCTTGAGCACGCTGGACGTGCTCAGCACCCCGAGCAGCGCGTCCGCCGGGACCAGCCGGGCCAGCAGCGGTGTGCTGGCCGTCCAGAACAGCCGGTCCCCGGCCGCCGCGACGACGGCGAGCGCGCCCACCTCCCAGGTGGCGGAGACGAACGGGAACAGCGCGAAGACCGCCGTACGCACGGCGTAGCTCAGGGCGGACGCGTTCGCCGGCCCCCACCGGTCCACCAGCAGGCCGTTCACCGGCCCCGACAGCAGGCCGAGGAGCCCGCCGACCGTCAGCGCGACACCGACGTGCGCCAGGGGGAGATGCTGACCCCGGGTGAAGAAGATCAGCGCGACGGGCGTCCACAGGCCGTTGCCGACGCAGTCGACGGTCATGGCCAGCAGATAGGCGCGTTTCCCGGGCGTCTCCCCTCCCCGGCGCACCCGTCCCGTCACGGGCGGACGAAGTGGACGAGCAGGGCCAGCCGGTCCACCGGGCAGCTCTCGGAGACCGGCGGGACACCGTGCCAGGACCGGTCCGAGCGCACGAGCACGACGGACGTCCCGGTGACCGGCGCCACCCGCTTCGCGCAGTCGGCCATGTCGGCGCTGCGCAGCAGCCGCAGATCACCGCTCCACTCCGCGTCCCACCCGTCGTTGAAGTAGAAGAGGTGGGTCACCGCCTTGTCCGGGCGGTCGGTGTGCGGCTCGATCCAGCAGCCCCGGGCATAACGGGTCATCCGGGCCTCGACGAGGCAGCCGTCCAGGTCCACGCCGGTCAGCGCGGACAGCGCCTCCCGGTAGGGCCGCGAGACGACGTCCTCGACGAGCGACCGCCAGCTCTCGGGGAGCGCGCTCACCTGCTCCTCGTCGACCGCGCCGGCGGTGACGAGGCCGCGGTTGAACATCCGGTACTGCTTGTCGGACCGGGTCACGTCCGTGCGCTCCGACTCCTCGAAGCCGACGTCGCTGAACTCGCCGCGCAGACGCTCGGCGATGTCGTCCGTGACGAACGAGCGGGGGATCACGGCGTGGCCGAACGGATCGTGTTCGAGCTCGGCCCGGCTGATGGTCTCGATGTCGACGAGGGACACGTCTTCTTCCTCACGGGTGGACGGGGTGGGTGAACGCGCCGGCGACCGCGCGCAGCCGGGTCTCCTCCTGGAGGCCGTGGAGCGTGAGCAGCCGGGCGACGCTGCCGTGACCGGCCTCGATCCCGGCGATCAGCGCCCGCATCGTCGCCGCCGGCGTGGAGGTCCGCAGCCGCAGCTGGGCGAGGCTGTCCTCGCGGGTCCAGCGCGGGCGGGGATCACCGCTGCGCAGGGCGCGGTACGCGCGGGCGGTCAGGGCGTAGTCCCGGGCGACGTCCGCCGTGCGCACCCCCAGCGCCCGCAGGACGAGGGCGCTGACGACTCCGGTGCGGTCCTTGCCCATCGCGCAGCAGACGTAGACGGGCACCTCCGCGTCGTCGGCGAGCAGGCCCACGATCTCCGCCGCGACCGGGGCCGCCCTGGTGAGCATGTCGCGGTAGTTCGCGAGGTAGTCGCTGGGCAGGGGCCGTACGTTGCCCCGGATACGGCTCATGTCGCCGGCCACGGGACGCGGCAGGACGGTCGCGCCCGTGCTCTCGGGCCCCGGGTACTGCCGGCGCTCGTGCTCCAGCCGCAGATCGACGACGGTACGCACGCCCAGCCCGTCGAGCGCCGGGGCCGTGTCCGGCGAGGGCGCCGGCCCCCGCAGGACGAGGCCCCGCCGGAAGTACCCCCCGTCGGGACCGCGCAGCCCGCCCAGGTCACGCACGTTGGGCAGGCCCGGGACCGCGATCCGCCGGGTGTCCATAAGAATGTTCGTGCGGGTGTTCGCGCGGGGGTTCATGCCGCCTCCCCCCGGTGCCAGTCGCCCAGCGCGGCGACGACGCGGCGGGCGACGGGCTCGTTCGCGACCGCGATACGGACGGCGGCGGGGAGCCCTGGCGCCCCGGACAGGTCCCGGACGACGATGCCCCGGTCCAGGAGATACCGGCTCGCGGCCCGGGCGGCGTCCCGGTCGGGGACGTCCCAGGTCACGAAGTTCCCGCCGCTGGGCCGCGACCGCCAGCCGGGCACCGCCCGCTCGACGTCGGCCGCGAACCGCCCCCGCAGCCGCCGCACGTCGGCCCAGATCTCGGCGAAGACGGCCCGCTCCTCCAGCGAACGCCGCAGCAGCGCCACCGCGAGAGCGGACACCGGGCCCTCCGGATCGAGGTCGAACAGGTGCCGGGCGACCGCCGGGTGAGCGACCGTCACCGCGATCCGGGCCCCCGACAGCCCGTAGCACTTGGAGAACGTGTTCACGCGGACGACATGGCGCAGACCGGCGAGCCCGCGCACCAGCTCCTCGCCGCCCTCGGTGAACGCCAGATAGGCGGTGTCCACGACCAGCAGACTCCCGTGCTCCGCCACCGCGTCGGCCAACTCCGCCAGCTCCCGCGCCTCGTGCACCTGCCCGGTGAAGCTGTGCGGGACGGTGACGACGACGAATGCCGGCGCCCCCGCCGACAGCCGTCGCGCGAGGTCACGCAGGTCGAACAGCCCGGTCCCCGGGTCCGGGGCGACGGGGTCGAGGACACACCCCGAGATCGCCGCGAACTTCGTCCACCCGTCGAAGTTCGGCTGGTGGAGGACGATCCGCGACACCTCCGGGAACGCCCGGGTCAGCAGGTTCAGCCCGGGGTCGGAGCCCGCGGTGAGCACGAGGGAGTCGACGTCCACCCCGAACCCGCCGGCCAGCAGTCCGTAGACCGGTCCCAGGATCGGGTAGGTCAGCACGTCCTGCGGGTCGAACTCCGCCAGCGTGGCCCGGTGCACCGCCGCGGCCCGGCCGTCGAGCAGCCCGCAGCTCTTGAGGTTGATCTCGTCGGGGACCCGGGCCCGCCGGTTGCGGAACCGGCCGGGGCTCTCCCGCAGGAACGGGGAGAGCGCCCGTTCCCGCGCCGTCACGAGCGTCTCGTCCGTCATACCGGGCGCAGGGCCGGGCCGGCGGCGGCGCGGGCGGGGATGTGCTCGAACACCTGCGTGACGTCCGGCTGGCTGCCGAAGACGATGTCGTAGCCGCGGCTCAGCTCGTCCTCGGTCAGCGCGTGGGTGCCCGGCACGAACAACTGCCGGTTGAACGCGGCCATCTCGTGGTCGCTGAGGTCCGGGCCGGCGATCTCCCAGGGGGCGTACACGGTCGGCCGGGCGCGTCCGCCGCGTTCCTGGACGGCCTCGATGGTCCGCTCGGCACCCTCGATCGTGGTGCCGGGCAGCCCGACGATCACGAAGCAGTTCAGCTCGATGCCCGACTGCGCGCACCAGTCCGCGAGCCGGTCCAGGTCCAGCGCGGACTTCTGCTTCGGCCGGGGCAGCAGCGCGCCCTCCTCGGGGTCGAGCGTCTCAAGACCGACACTGATCCGGACACAGCCGGCCGCGCCCATCGACCGGATCATCTCCTCGCCGAGATGGTGGATCGTCGTCGCGCACTTCCACGGGTACGGCGACCCCCGGCCGGTCAGCTCCTCGCAGAACTCCGCCATCCACTTCTTGTCGAGAGTGAACGTCGGCGCGTAGAACGCCACGTACTCGAACGGCGCCGCCGCGAACGACTCCTCGATGTACCGGACCGTCCGCTCGACCGTCAGCCGCCGCTCCTTCTTCGAGAAGATGATCGGCACCTCGCAGTACGAACAGCCCACCGGGCACCCTCGGGCCGCCGGCACGACCAGCTCACGGCGGCGCGGGATGCCGCAGAACTTGTTGGCGTCGTCGAAGTAGAGGGCGTCGTAGTGCGCGTAGGGGATCTCGTCCGGCGTCGGCAGGTACCAGTCCTCCGCCGGGAGCAGCTCGCCGCGCCGCGCCGGAGCCGTCCAGGAGCCGTCGCGCCGCAGATGCACCCCCGGGGCCTCGGCCGCGCGGCCCCGGAAGGTCTCGATCGCGGCGCCGACGCCCGCCTCGAAGTCGCCGTTCTCCACGATCGCGTCGATGTCGAAGCGCTCGAAGAAACGCGGGTTGACCCCGGACAGCCGGCCGAACGTGACGATCGGGGCGTCCGGGTTCAGCGCCCTGGCGTACGAGACGAACCGGCGCAGCCCGTCGATGCCGTCGAACTCGTTCATCACGGCGATGACGTCGTAGCGCTCCTGGAAGAGCCTGCTGCCGAGGTCCTTCCACGTCAGGCGCTCGACACTGGCGTCGACCGCGGTCACCCGCGCGCCGGGGTAGACGGTGCGCAGATGGCCGGCGACCTGGTAGAGCGCGAGGTGGTGGCCCGCGTTGAAGTAGCTCAGCACCTGCGGCGGCCAGATCACGAGGATCTTCCGGGGGTCGTCCACGATCTCTCCCATGGGGGGTCCTTTCGGTTCCGGCACGGTGGGCGTCGGGCGCCGGACGGTCAGCTCTGCGGCCGGTACGCGGAGCCGGCGAGCCCGGTGGTCAGCCAGTACTCGATCTGGACGGTGATCCGCTCGGTGCCCTCCGGGTGCTCGATCTTCGAGACCGCGTGCCAGGACTTGTCGGTGGGCGGGAAGGCGAGCAACTGGCCGCCGACCGGGCTGATCTCCTCCGTCGGGCTCGACCGGGGGGAGTCGAAGATCTGGAACTGCCCGCCCGCCTCGACCGGCCAGTCCCGGTTCAGGTAGAGGATCACGGTGATCGCTTTGGTCGGCTTGTCCTTGTGGACCGACAGGTAGTCGCCGTTGCGGTGGGTGTAGAGGCCGATGCTGCGCTCCAGGCCGGCCAGCTCGATCCCGGTCGCCGCTTCGAGCCAGGCCGTGAACTCTGCGCCGCGCAGGTCCTCCACGAGGTCGCGCCAGATCTCCGGGAGCCGCTCGTACACGGGGGCGTCCTTCTCCAGGACGACGAGGTCCACGAGGTTCATCCGGTACTGCTTCTCGTGCTTCGGGTCCTCCACCGCGATCTTCGCGACGTCGGCGGTCGGCATGGTGGCGAGCAGCTGCTCCAGTTGATCGCCGTCGAGCAGGTCACGGCCGCGGAAGAGCTGGAACGGCTGGGTGCGTTCCTCCAGCGTCGAGTCGAGCGACAGCACCACGGTGCCTCCTTGGGGTTGATCCGGGATTCCGGCCTGGCCACAGCCTGTCCGCGGTCCCCTGCCGACCCCTTGTCGATCCGCTGCCGCGCGGCAGCAAGGTCTTCGCAAACCGGCACGCCATCGCACGGCAAGCGCGCCGACGACACTGGCGGGGCAGCCCTGACGCGACCCCGAGAGGTGTGACCCTTGATCGACCTGGACACCCGGCTCGAAACGCACGAGCACCCCTTCCGGCATTTCCGGGGGGCCGCCCTGCTCTCCGCGCGGGCCCTGGCGGACCTCGGCGCCACCGCGCCGGACGAGGGCCTGTTCAAGCGCATCGACACGTCGACCACCACCGGCTACGTCCGGCGCCGCTACCGCTCGTCCGTCCTGCCGCTGTCCGACAACAAGAGCGGGTTCGCCTTCGGCCTGGACGCGCTGGCGCCGCCGTGGCGCGAACTGGCCACCGATCTGGTCTCCGGTGAACTCGCCGACTGGCTCCGGCGCGAGACCGGGGTGGACACCGCCGGGCTCCATCGCACGAGCGAGATCTTCCGGCACTACGACGGCGACTTCGACGACCTCAACACGGGCAAGCTGCACAAGAGGCTCCAGCTGTCCCTGCACCTCAACGAGGACTGGCCGGGCGACGGCGGCGGGGAGTTCGAGCTCTGGTCCGGCCCGGACCGGTCGGCGGGCCCCGCCTGGGCGATGTCACCGGTCGGGGGGACCGCCCTGATCTACTCGGCGTCCCCGTCGTCCTGGCACCAGACCGTGCCCGTCAGCGAGGGCCGGGGCCTGGTCCGGCTGTCGGTCTCGCTGTCCTTCTTCGAGTAGACGTCCTTCGTTCGAGCAGCCTGTGAGGACGGCCCGCGCTCGCGGGCCGTCCTCACAGGCTGCTCGTCGGTTGTTCGTCGATCCGGATGGCCGAGGAGGGGCACAGCCCGACGGCCTGCCGGACGGCCGGCTCCTCCTCCCCGGCCGGCCGCGCCGTGAGCGGCGCGACCAGCCCGTCGTCGTCCTGGTCGAAGACGCCGGGCGCGGCCAGCACACACTGCCCGGCGCCGACGCACCGCTCCCGGTCCGCGGTGATCCGCATGACGTGCCTCCCCCTCAGAAACGCACCGGCACCTGGTGGATGCCGTAGATGCCGGCGTCGTCCTTGTACCGCAGCTCGTCGGCGGGGACGGCCAGCGACAGGCTCGGCACCCGCCGCAGCAGAGTCTCGAAGACCAGCTCCAGCTCCACCCGGGCCAGATTCTGGCCGAGGCACTGGTGCACGCCGTACCCGAACGCGACGTGGTTGCGGGCGCCGCGCCGGAAGTCCAGCCGGTCCGGGTGCGCGAAGACCTCCTCGTCCCAGTCGGCGGCCAGCCCGGACACGACGATGCCCTCGTCCTTGCGGATGGTCACACCCCCGATCTCGATGTCCTCGGTGGCCACCCGGGCGGGCGCGTTCTCCACGACGCTGAAGTAGCGCAGCATCTCCTCGATCGCCGAGGGCAGCACCGACGGATCGGCGGTGACCTGCGCCTTGTGCTCCGGGTTCGCCAGCAGCGTCACCACGCCCAGCGAGATCATGTTCGCGGTGGTCTGGTGCCCGGCGATCAGCAGCATGACGGCGGTGCCGACGATCTCGTCGTGCGTCATCACCGGCGTCCGCCGGTTGCGCGCGATGAGCCGGCCGATCAGGTCGTCGGCGGGCTCACCCCGCTCCTTCTCGGTGACCAGGGTCTCCAGGCACTCGTTCAGCGCGTCGGAGGCCGCGGTGCGCTCCCGCGCCGAGGCGGTCCGGCTGATCAGCCTGTTCGCCCACGCGTGGAAGTCGTGCCGCCGCTCGTACGGCACGCCCAGCAGCTCGCAGATCACGAGCGACGGCACCGCCTGCGACACGTGCTCGACGAGGTCGGACGGCCGCGGCGCGGCCAGCAGGTCGTCGACGCAGCGGTCGACGATCTCCTGCATGCGCGGGCGCAGCGCGGCGATCCGGCGCAGCGAGAACTCGCCGGTCAGGAACCTGCGGTGGGCCCCGTGGTCGGCCCCGTCCAGATGGATCATGGACCGGCGGGTGCTGAGCCGGCGGACGCGCTCGGCCGCCGTGCGCTGCTCGGCGGTCAGACTCCCCGGGAACGCCGGGTGCAGGCGGTCGGAGCTGACCCGGGGGTCGGCGAGCAGCCTGCGGGCCTGCTCGTGCCCGGTGACCAGCCAGGCGACCTGGCCGTCGGGCATCCGCACCCGGGTGACGGGCTCCCGCTCGCGGATCTCCCGGTACGCGGCCGGCGGGCGCATGGGGCACTCGCGGGCCATCGGGAACGACGGGACCTCGTGGTCGGGCAGCTCGGTCATGGGACGCGTTCCCGCTTCTCTCGGTCCTGCCGTTTCGCCGCCGCCGCGCGCAGGGCGACCCGGTCGATCTTGCCGACGCCGATCATCGGGAGGGCGTCGACGACCCTCAGTTCCTCGGGCAGCTTGTACGTGGCGATCCCGCGTCCGGTGAGGAACCGGCGCAGTTCGAGCAGCGCCGGCCGCGCCCCCGGGTCGGCGGGGACGGCGAAGACGCAGACCGTCTGCCCCCAGACCGAGTGCGGCATCGCGACCGCCGCGACCGCGCGCAGCCCGGGATGCTCCCCGAGCAGCGACTCGATCTCACCGGCGGAGATCTTCTCCCCGCCCCGGTTGATGACGTCCCCGGTCCGGCCCTCCACCACCAGGCCGCCCGACGGATGCAGCCGCGCCAGGTCACCGGTGCGGTAGAAGCCGTCGCCGGTGAAGGCACGCGCGTCCGCCTCCGGTGCCGCGTAGTATCCGGCGACCGTGTACGGGCCCCTGGTCAGCAGCTCTCCCACCGCGCCCTCGGCGACCTCCGCGCCGTTCTCGTCCACGATCCGGATCTCGTCGCCGGGGGAGGCCGGCCGGCCCTGGGTGCGGGCTATGACGTCCTCGGGATCGTCCAGCGCGGTGTAGGTCAGCAGCCCTTCGCTCATGCCGTAGCACTGCTGGACCGTGCAGCCGAGCAGCTGCCGGGCCTCGGCGGCGGGGGCGGGCTCCAGCCGGGCGCCGCCGGCCTGCATCACCCGCAGCGACGTCGGCCCGCGACCCCGCCGCCGGACCTCGGCCAGCCACTGGGCGACCAGCGCGGGCACCAGCGTCGTGTGCGTCACCCCCTCACGGTCGACGAGGTCGAGTGCCGCCGCCGGGTCTCCCGGGGAGCCCAGGACCAGCCGGCCGCCGAAGGCCAGGACGCCGAGCATCCCGGGGCAGTTGAGGACGAATCCGTGCGCCCCCGACATGACGGCGAGGTACACCGTGTCCGGGGAGAGCCCGGCCCACCGCGCGGCCGTACGGATCATGTAGCCGTAGCCCTCGTGGGCGCGCGCGATCGCCTTCGGCGGGCCGGTCGTCCCGCTGGACAGCAGGAAGACGGCCGGCTCGTCGGCCAGCGGCGGCCCCAGCTCGGGCAGGGGCACGGCCTCGGGGTCCGGACGGCACAGCTCGACCAGGTCCGTGACATCGGCGTCCTCGGGACCGGCGCCGGACGCGCGGTCGGCGACCAGGAGGTGGCGGATGCTCGGGCAGTCCCGCTGGAGTTCCCGGGCCAGCGCCACATGGTCGAAACGCTGCCAGCGGCCCGGTACGGCCACCGCCGTGGGCCGGGTCGCCGCCACGACCGCCAGCAGCTCGCGGCGGCGCAGCGTCGGCACCGCCATCACCGGGTGGGCGCCCAGCCGCATCAGCGCCAGCGGCAGGACGACCAGCTCCAGGTCGTTCGGGAGCTGGACCAGGACACGGTCCCCCCGCGCGATCCCGAGGGCGGCCAGCCGGGCGGCGGCGCCGTCGACCGCCTGCGCCAGCTCACGCCTGGTCAGCCGGCCGCCGGGGCCGCTCACGGCCTCCCGCCCGGGGTCGTCGTCCACATGCCGCAGCGCCAGGCGGTCCACCCGCTCGGGAAGCCACCAGCCACGCCGGCGGTACTCCCGCGCCCGGTCCGGAGGGACGCGCGGGAGACCGAGATCATCGGGACGGAACGGATGCATGCCCGGTCACCTCCCCGCCGATTGCAGGGCGAGCCGTGAGATGTCGTACGGGGTGGAGTCGTCCACGGCGAGGTCGGCGCAGATCCGGCCGAAGAGCGGGACGAACTTGAACCCCCAGCCCGCCCCGTAGACGACGAGCCGGTCCCCGTGCGTCATCAGGTCCCGCGCGGTGCCGAGGAAGAACTGCCGTTCGGTGTCCGTGGGCAGCACGGCCAGGCAGGTCGAGGTCCGCACCGGGTCGGGGTCGACCGTGGGCAGATGGTCCCTCAGCCAGCCCGACAGCCGTCGCATCTGGCGCGGGTCGGCGACGCCCGTGGACGCCGACGGATGGCCGAGCGGGTCCACCTCGAAGATCGGCCCGCAGCGCACGAACTCCCCGGGGGCCCACGGGTTGTGGCCGAACCCGTAGAACAGGTTGGTGTCCTCCCGCGTCGGCTGCTGGAAGGCGAACCAGAACGGTGCCTCGGTCACCGGGACGGCCTGCCGGTAGGCGGCGATCGCCATCTCGTACACCGAGTAGGCCAGCCGCACCCCCAGCGGCTCCAGCAGGTCGTTCGTGTAGGGGCCGCAGGCCAGGACCACCTTGCCGGCCCGGTAGGCGCCCCGGTCGGTGGTGACGCTCACCCCGTCCCCGTCCGGCACGAGCGCCGTCACCGCCTCACCGGTGCGCAGGGCGCAGCCGGCGGCCTGGGCGAGGGTGAAGAGCGCCGACAGCGTGCCCCGGACGTCGATCGTCCCGCCGTCGGGCTGGAGGAACCCCTCGTAATGGGTGGGGAGCCCGCGGAACCCGAACCGCCGCTCGATGTCGGCCGCGCCGAGCCATTCGTAGCGCACCGAGAGCTTGTCCATCATCTCCGCGGTGCCCGATATCTGGCCCTCGTTCGTCAGCACGTCGGTGTCCCCGAACCAGAGGCTGCCGATCTCGTGGATGAGGCGCCGCTCGCAGTGGCTCTCCAGCGAGCGCCACAGCGGAAGGGTCTCCAGCGTCAGGCGGAACAGGTCCTCCTGCGTGTACTGGAGCCGCCAGTGCCGTTCGGCGCCGCTCGTCCCCGCGGTCTCGTTGAAGAACGTGTGCCGCTCCAGGACGAGGACCCGCTGCCCGCGTTCGGCCACCTGCCAGGCGGCGGCCAGGCCGACGGGCCCGCCTCCCACGACCACCACGTCGTACGACTCCGTCATGCCCGCGCCTCCTCGTAACTCGCCGTGACGCCCCGCCGTCCGGTGAGCGCGGACTTCAGGGCCAGCACCAGATGCTCGACCTGGCCGTCGGTCATCGACGGGTAGCACGGCAGGTTGACCTGCTCGTGGAACCAGATCCGTTCGGTCACCGGACACTCGCCGAGCCGGTGCCCCCGGCCCCGCCACTCGGGGCGCAGATGGAGCGGGAAATAGCGCACCTGCACCTGGACCCCGGCGTCCTCCAGGGCGTGGATGACCTCGTCACGGCTCACCCCCCGGCCCTGCCGGACGAAGAACGTGAACAGGTGGTAGGGGTGCCGGACGTCCTCGGGCACCTCCGCCAGCCGCACGTGCGGGAACTCCGCCAGCGTCCGGGCGAGGCGCCCGGCGATCCACCGCCGCCGCCCGGCCAGCTCCTCCAGCCGCGCCAGCTGGGCGAGCCCGACGACCGCCCCGGCCTCGCCGAGCGTCGCGTTGCTCCCGGGATGCCGCACGCGCAGGCACTGCCGTTCGTAGGAGTCGTCCGCCCACATCATCCAGGGCTCCGCGCGCCGGTACGGCCCGGCCGACAGCGGCGAGGGGGCGAACACCCCGTCGGCGGCGTTGGAGCGGATGCGGTCGATGCGCTCGGCCCACCCGGGATCGTCGAAGGTGAGCATGCCGCCCTCGCCGAGGGTCGTGATGTTCTTGCTGGAGTGGAAGCTGAAGCACCCGATGTCGCCCAGCGCACCGGGCCGCCGGCCCCGGTAGAGGGCGCCGAGCGCGTGCGCGCAGTCCTCGATCACCCGGACGCCGTGCCGGCGGGCCACCCGCATGATCTCGTCCATCCGGGCCGGCCGGCCGCCGTAGTGGACCAGGATCAGGGCCTTGGTCCGCGGGGTGATCAGCGACTCGAACGAGTCGACGTCCACGTTCAGGGTGTCCGGCTCGACGTCGCAGAAACGGACCGTCACGTCGTGGGCCAGCAGCGGGTCGGCGGTGGCCTTGAAGGTCTGCGGGGTCACGATCACCTCGTCGCCGGGGGCGAGGTCCAGCAGGTGCACCGCGAGGGCGACGGCGACGGTCCCGCTGGTGACGGTCATCGCGTACCGGCTGCCGACGTGCTCGCGCATCGCCTGCTCGAAGGTGTCCCTCCACCGCCCCTGGGAGAGGGTCTCGCCGGACCGGACCAGCTCGCCCAGCGCCGCCAGCTCGGTGTCCCCGAGGACGCTTCCCAGGCTGGGGGCGGGCACGAAGTACCTGGAGTTCGTGTTCACGCCGTTCACGCCCCGGTCCCGCCGGCCGGCAGGGCGGCGCGCAGGGCCAGCGCCACCTCCACGATCAGGTCCTCCTGGCCGGCGACCACCTGACGCCTGCCGAGTTCGAAGAAGACGTCACGCGGATCGACGCCCTCCCGCGCGGCGATGTCGAGCACCGGCTTCTTGAACCCGGAGAACACCCCGGCCAGCCCGCTGACGACGGCCACGGAGTCGATCGTCGGCGGCGCCGGCATCAGCTCCCGCTCCGCGACGTCCGCCGCGTCCAGGAGCCGGTACAGGTCGATGCCCGTCCGGAACCCCAGCCGCTCCAGCACCGGCACCAGCACTTCGAGCTGGGTGTTGCCGGCGCCCGCGCCGAAACCCCGGGCGCACGCGTCGAGGATGCCGGCCCCCGCCTCCGCCGCCGCGACCGAGTTCGCCACGGCCATCCCGAGGTTGTTGTGCCCGTGGAACATCACCGGCACGTCGACGGCGGCGCGGATGGCCCGGACGCGGTCCGTGACGTCCGAGGGGAGGAAATAGCCCGAGGAATCGAGAATTCCCACGCCGGTCGCCCCGAATTCCACCAGGCGCGCGCATTCCTCGGCGAGTTGATCGGGGCTCGCCATATGCGTCATGAGGAGAATTCCGTGCGCCTCCACGCCTTTGTCGCGCAGAAATCCGAGATGCCGCTCGGCGACGCTCGCCTCGGTGCAGTGCGTCGCGATCCGGACCAGGTCGACCTCGTACGTGAGGGCGTTCTCGAGGTCCTGGGTCGTGGCCCAGCCCGGGAACATGAGAACGGCCAGCTTGCTGTGGGTCAGGGTCTCCCGGGCGATCGACATCATCTCGTCGTCGCTCAGCCGGGCCCGGCCGACCTGGAGGGAGGCGGCGGACAGGCCGTTGCCGTGGCCGATCTCGACGACCGGGACGCGCGCGGCGTCGGCGGCCTTCAGATAGGCGCGGAACTGCTCGGCGCCGAGGCTGTGCCGGACGGCGTGCTGGCCGTCGCGCAGCGTCGGGTCGTGGATCTGGACCGGCCTGCCCGCGGCGGCGTCCCGAGCCGCTTCCTGACTCATGACGTCTCCCTGCCCGCCGGCGCGAGCCGGTCCGCCGCGTAACACTCGGCGGCCTGGATCGCGGCGGAGTTGATGATGTCGAGATTCCCGGCGTAGCGCGGCAGCCGGTCGCCGGCCGACGTGACCTCCACGGACACGAAGGCCGTCGAGCCGTCGACGGTGCACACGTTGACGGCGAATCCCCTGGCGTACGAGCGGATCTCGGCCGCGGCCTTTGCCACCAGCGAGCGCACCGACTCGGTGGTGAGATCCCGGCCCAGCAGGTACATGGCGACCCGGAAGGTGGCCGCGGGCCGGGCCGGGCTGATGTTGACGAGCGCCTTGACGTGCTCGACGCCGGTGAACCAGCGGATCGCGTCCTGCGTCGTCCGTACGTACTCGTCGAGGTTCAGGCGCGACGCGCGGCCCACGCTCAGTGTCGCGGCCGTGGTCACGACCTCGATGTAGTCGATCGCGTGCACTCTCGACAGCGCGTGCAGGATCGGCAGGCACGCCTGTCCGCCGCAGGTCACCATGCTGATGTCGCGGTGGGAGCCGATGTCCGCCCGGTTGACGGCCGGGACGATCATCTGCCCGGCCCGGCTGGGCGTCAGGTCGACGAGCATCGCGCCGGACCCCGCGAGCTGCTCCGCGTGCTCGGCGTGGCAGGACGCGTCGGTGGCGTCGAAGACCACGTCGAAGTCCTCCCCGGCGTCGAGGAGGGACCGGATGCCCCCGGTCGCGACCGGCAGCCCGCGCCGGGCCGCCCGCCGCAGCTCCGGGGCGTCGTGCCGGCCCGCGACGAGCCGCAGGTCGAGACGGTCCGAACGCGTGATCTTGGTCGCCAGGTCCATACCGATGAGTCCGGCGCCGAGTACCGATACGGACAGCCGTCCTTTTGTTTGCATGTACGGTCGCCTTTCCCTCAAGGTGCAGCGTGCTCCGCCGATCGGCGAGGAGGCCGAATGCAGTGATCCCCCGAATTCCGTCTCTTTCACGGTGGGTCGATTTCTCGTGGCCCAGCTTGTGCCCGTGACCTTGCCGACGGCTTGCCGTCGCGCTGACAAGCGAGGCGGCGAGGGGCTTGCAGGGGCGCGCGGCCACGCTGTGCCGGTACCGCCCGAGGAGCGGCGCCCGCCGCACACCTAGCATCCGAAGGGGACTGCGAGCCGTGGTCAACCCGATTCATGACGACAGCGGTGTCTCTCTGGTCCTGGTGAACAGCGAGAACCGGCACGCTCTGTGGGCCGGCGGTCTCGGCGTACCGCCGGGCTGGCGCGTCGCGCACCGGGCGCGCAGCCGCCAGGAGTGCCTGGAGTACGTCGGCGCGCACTGGACGGACATCCGGCCCGCCCGGTCACCGGACGACGAACGGGCCGGGGGCGCCTGCCTGCACGACCTGTTCGCCGCCCAGGCCGCCCGCACCCCGCTGGCACCCGCCCTGATCTGGCGGGACCGGCACCTGACGTACCGCGAGCTCGACGACGACTCCGGCCGGCTGGCCGCGTTCCTGCGGCGGCGCGGCATCGGTCCGGGCGCCTTCGTCGGACTGTGCGTCGAGCGGTCCCCCCAGATGATCACGGCCCTGCTCGGGGTCCTGAAGGCCGGCGCGGCCTACCTACCCCTCGACCCGGAGTACCCGGTCGCCCGGCTGCGGTACGTCCTGGCCGACACGGGAGCCCGCCTGCTCCTGACCCAGGAACCCCTCCGCCCGCTCTTCCCCGACCACGACGGCGAGATCGTCTGCCTCGACAGCCAGGACCTCGACGAACCGCCCGCCGAGCCCGCTCCGCCCGGCCCCGCCCCGCTCCCCTCGGACACCGCCTACGTCATCCACACCTCCGGATCGACGGGCCGCCCCAAGGGCGTCATGGTGACCCACCGCTCGCTGACGAACCACAGCGCCGCCGTGAACCGGCACTTCGCCCTCGCCCCCGGCGACCGCGTCCTGCAATGCCGGCCGCTGAGCTTCGACGCCGCCGCCGAGGAGATCTTCCCCGCGCTCCTGCACGGCGCGGCCCTCGTCCTCGGCAGCGATCCCCTGCGCCAGACGTTCCGGGCCCTGACCCAGCAGGTCGTCGACACCGGGACGACGTTCCTGAGCGTCCCCACGGCCTTCTGGCACAGCTGGGTCACGGAGGAGGACTGCCTGCTCCGGCTGGCCACCGAGTCCGCGCTGCGCACGATGATCGTGGCCGGCGAGAAGGCGTCGCCCCAGGCGCTGCTGACCTGGAAGAAACGGGTCGGCGAGGACATCCGCTGGTTCAACGTCTACGGCCCGACCGAGGGCACCATCACCACGACGGTCCACGAACCGGGCCCCGACCCGCAGCCGGGCGAGCACGCGTCCGTCCCCATCGGCCGGCCCATCGACAACGTCCGGACCTACGTCCTCGACGACACCCTGCGGCCCGTCCCGGCGGGCACGGCCGGCGAGCTGTTCATCGGCGGCGAGGGCGTCGCCGTCGGCTACCTCAACGCGCCGGGGACGACCGCCGAACGGTTCCTCCCCGACCCGTTCTCCGGGGTTCCCGGCAGCCGCATGTACCGCACCGGGGACCTGGTGCGCGCGGACGCCGACGGCTGCGTCGAGTTCCTCGGCCGCCGCGACCACCAGGTGAAACTGCGCGGCCACCGCATCGAACTCGGCGAGATCGAGACCGTCCTCACCGAGCACCGGGACGTCCGGGCGGCCGTCGCCCAGGTCACGGGCGACGGACCGGACGCCGCCCTGGTGTGCTTCGTCCTCGCCGCCGAGCGGTCCGTGCCGTCCCCGGCCGGTCTGATCGCCCACCTGAGAAGCCGGCTGCCGTGGTACATGATCCCGGCGGCCGTCCACGTCCTGGACGCGTTCCCCCTGACCCCCAACGGGAAGACCGACCGCACCGCCCTGCTCGCCCTGGCACCGGACGACGACGCCGAGGCCGCCCACATCGCGCCGCGCACCCCGGTGGAGGCGGCCCTCGCCGCCATCTGGGAGGAGATACTCGGCCGGCGGGACATCAGCGTCGACGCCGACTTCTTCCAGTCGGGCGGCCACTCCCTGCTCGCCGCGAGCCTCATCTCCCGTATCCGCGCCCGGTTCGACGTCGGCATGACGGCCCGCGTCCTCTTCGAGTCCCCGACCATCGCCGGGCTCGCCGAGGCCGTCACCCGCGTGACGGGCGACGGCGCGGCGGACCGCGCCGGGCGGGGCTGACCGGCGATGGCGTGGGGACAGACCGCCGCCACGCGGCCGGACAGCTTGTGGCTGCGCGCCGTCGGGCCGCCCCGGCCGTCGGCCCCGGCCCGCCTCGTGTGCTTCCCGCACGCCGGGGGAGCGGCCAGCTACTTCCGGGACTGGGGCGGCCGAGGCGTCCCCGGGGCGCAGGTGTGGGCGGTCCAGTACCCGGGCCGCGAGAACAGAATCCGCGAGCCGTTCCCGCCCGACCTGCACACCCTCGCCGACCGGCTCGCCGAGGAGCTGAGCGGGTTCCTCGACCGGCCCGCCGTCTTCTTCGGGCACAGCATGGGCGCGGTCGTCGGCTACGAGGTCGTCCGCCGCCTGACCGCCGACGGCCGCGCGGACGCCGTACGCCACCTCGTCGTCTCGGGGTGCGGGGCCCCGCACCGGGTGCGGCCCTTCGCCGGGCAGGAGGGGGCCCATCTCCTGGACGACGACCGGCTCGTGGCCCTGCTCAAGGAGCTGGGCTCCGGCAACGCGGCGCTCCTGGACGACCCGGACATGCGCTCCGCGTTCCTGCCGGCGGTCCGCGCCGACTACCGGATCGTCCAGTCCTACGCCCCGCGCACCGGCGGCCCCCTCCTGGGGACCGACGTCACCGCGTTCGTCGGCGGCCAGGACGCGGCCGTCGGCATCGGCGACGCGCACGCCTGGGCCGCCGTGACCCGGGGCCGCTTCACCCTCCGCACGTTCCCCGGAGGCCACTTCTACCTGGGCGAGCACCCGGACGACGTCCTGCGCGCCGTGCGCGACGTCCTTTGCCCCGCAGGCACCACCGACACCGGGAGAGCTGATGAACGTTGACCTGTCGGACCCCCTCCTCTACCGGGACTCCGATCCGGGACCGGTCTGGTCGCGGCTGCGCGCCGAACACCCCGTGTACCGCAACCGGCGGGCGAACGGGGAGCACTTCTGGGCGGTGCTGACCCACGGCCTGTGCACCGAGATGCTGACCGATCCCCGCGTGTTCAGCTCCCGGGGCGGGATGCGGCTCGACTCCGACCCGCAGGTCCTCGCCGCCGCGGCCGACAAGATGCTCAACATCACCGACCCGCCCCGGCACGACAAGATCCGCAAGGTCGTCAGCTCGGCGTTCACCCCGCGCATGGTGAACCGGCTGGAGACCAACATGCGCGCGACGGCCGCCAGAGCCATCGACGAGGCGCTGGCCGACGGCGAGTGCGAGTTCACCCGGGTCGCGCAGAAACTCCCGGTCTCCGTCATCTGCGACATGCTGGGCGTCGCGCCCGCCGACTGGGACTTCATGGTCGAACGCACCCGCTTCGCCTGGAGCTCCACCGCGCTCGACGAGGCGGACGAGGCCCGCAAGACCCGGGCCCACACCGAGATCCTCCTCCACTTCCAGGACCTGGCCGAGGAACGTCGGCGAGCCCCCCGGGACGACCTCATGAGCGCCCTGGTGTGCGGCGAGATCGACGGCGCCCCGCTCACCGACCAGGAGATCCTCTACAACTGCGACGCCCTGGTCTCCGGCGGCAACGAGACGACCCGGCACGCCACCGTGGGCGGACTGCTCGCCCTCATCGACAACCCCGGCCAGTGGCACCGGCTGCGGGACGAGCCCGCCCTCATGCCCTCGGCGATCCAGGAGATCGTCCGCTACACCTCGCCCGTCATGCACGCCCTGCGCACCGCGACCGAGGACGTCGAACTCGGCGGCGAGCGCATCAGCGCCGGTGACCACGTCGTCGCCTGGCTGCCCTCGGCCAACCGCGACGAGACGGTCTTCGACGACCCGGACCGCTTCGACATCGAGCGGGAACCCAACCGCCATCTGGGCTTCCTCCAGGGCAACCACTACTGCATCGGCTCCTCGCTCGCCAAGCTCGAACTCACGGTGATGTTCGAGGAACTCGTCAAACGCGTCGAGGTGGCCGAACTCGCCGGCCAGGTCCGGCGGCTGCGCTCGAACCTGCTGTGGGGGTTCGACTCGCTTCCTGTGAAACTCGTCCCGAGGGCCTGAGGAGACACGCCCCATGACCGCGCCGACCGCCCCCGCGATCGAGAAGTACCTCGGCAGCAGCCTCCGGCTGCTGCCCCAGACCGCCCAACTGCGCGCCCTGCACACCGCGATCCGCGACCGCGACGCCCGCCCCGAGGACTTCGTCCACTACGCGCGCCGGGTCATCCGCATGCTGATCGAGGCGGGCATGGACCTGCTGCCCTTCGAGCCGTACGAGGTCCGCACCCCGACCGGCGCCCCCTACCAGGGGCTGCGCTTCGCCTCCGGGCTGTGCGGGGTGACCGTGGTGCGCGCCGGGGAGAGCATGGAGGGCGAACTGCGGGCCGTCTGCCCGGGCATCCGGATCGGGAAGATCCTCATCCAGCGGGACGAGACGACCAAAGAGGCCCGCCTCTACTACACCGCCCTGCCCGCCGACATCGCCGACCGGCACGTCCTGCTGCTCGACCCGGTCATGGCGACCGGCGGGACCGCGCTGGCGGCGCTGCGGGTGCTGAGGGACCTCGGCGTCCCCGAGGAGAACACCGTCTTCGTCAACCTCATCACCGTCCCCGAGGGTGTCGCCGCCGTGTGCGAGGAGTTTCCGCGGGTCAGGATCGTGACCTCCGCCGTCGAGGAACGCCTCGACGAGAACGCGTGGATGCTGCCCGGCATCGGGGACTTCGGGGACCGCTACTTCGGCACGGACGCCTGACGGCGTGCCGGGGCCGGCCAAGACCGTGGACACAACGACTGATCTGAGGACGAACATGGCGGCCGAACAGGGTCCGTTTCTTCTGCTGAACACCAAGGACGTCGTCTCACGCCTGCACGAGTGGTTCCCGGACGCGGCGCGCGAACTGGTCGTCGTGACCACCCGGGCCGACATCCCCCCTGGCGAGGACGCCGCGTACGCGCGGCGGTTCCGGTACCTGGAGGTGGTGGACGGCATCGCCGGGGTGCCGGACGACACGCTGCTCGGCCTCGCCCGGCGGTTCGGCGTCCGCCGGGTCCTGTCGCTCGGCGAACGCGAGGTGCTGCGCGCGGCGCACCTGCGGGCCGCGCTCGGCCTGCCCGGACAGAGCCTCGCCTCGGCCACCGCGTACCGGGACAAGCACGTCATGAAGTCGACGCTGGCGGCGGCGGGCGTCGAGGTCGCCCCCATGCGCAAGTTCCGGACCGCCGACGAACTCGTCGAGTTCACGTGGAAGACCGGCTACCCGGTCGTCGTCAAGGAACTCGACTCCGGCGCCTCGAACGGCACCGTGGTCCTGATGGACGAACAGGACCTGGCCGGCCTCCCGGCCTCCCCGACCGGCTCGCCCCGGCTGGCCGAAGCCTGGGTCGAGGGCGACTTCTACCACGTCAACGGCCTCATGAAGGGCGGGGAGGTGGTGGTGGGGGTGCCCTCCCGCAACCTCTACTCCGACTGGTTCTCGGTCGCGTTCGACGCCCCCGCCATGACCGGCATGCTGGCCGACGGGCACCCGCTGTCCGAGCGGCTGCGGGACACCGCCCGGCAGGTCGTGGCCGCGCTGCCCGCCGCGGCGGACCTGTGCGCCTTCCACCTCGAACTGTTCCACACCGCCGACGATCGCCTGGTCGTCTGCGAGATCGCCTGCCGGGCGGGCGCGGCCCTCGTCGTCGACGTCCACGAGGAGACGCTGGGCGTCAACTTCCACGGCGCGAGCCTCCTCGGCCAGGCCGGACGCGGCGAGCAGGTGGAACTCCGCCCGAGCGGCGAGCGGCTCGGCTTCGTCCGGTTCTCGCCCGCCAAGGGAACCCTGCGCGCGCTCCCCGACACCTGCCCGCTGCCGGGGACGGTGAGCTACCGGCCCCGCGGCGAGGTCGGACGCGTCTACGACGGCCTCACCGGACTCGGCCCCCACATCGCCGAGATGGTCTTCCGGCTCACCGGACCGGACACCGAGGAGGAGCTGCGGCGGATCGAGGAGTGGTGGGACGACAACGTCGTCTGGGAGGACCGGACCAATCCGGTCCCCGACCGCTGGAAGACGTCCCGGAGGAAGCCGGCCGACGCGTAGCGGCCCGGCGATCGGAGCGGAGGACCCATGTACGAACTGCTGAAGACGATCATGATCGACGACCTCCAGGTGGAGGCCGACGAGCTGTCCCCGGACGCGAGCCGCGAGGACGCGGGCCTGGACTCGCTCGCCACCTTCGAACTCTCCCTGGCGCTGAGTCAGCGCCTCGGCATCGAGATCGCCGACGACGAACTGTTCGGACTCAAGACGCTCGCGGAGATAGCCGAGTTCGTCGAGAGACGGGCCGCCGGCCTCCCGGACCCCTTTCCGGCGGTGGACCCGTCCGAGGCCCACGAGGGCACCGGACTCGCCCTGCTGCTCGGCACCGGAGACCCCTCCGCCGCCGGCCCCGGCGCCCGCCAACTGGCCCGCAACGAGACCCCGTTCCCGCCCCTGGACTCCGTGGCCGCCGCGATCGCCCGCGCCGCGACCGACGCCAACCGGTACCCGGACCCGGCCTGCGGGGCGCTGCGCGCCGGACTCGCCCGGCACCTCGGCCTCTCCCCGGACCGGATCGCGGTGGGCGCCGGCTCCATCACGCTCCTCCAGGCGCTCCTCGCGGTGACCGCCGAGCCGGGAGCCGCCGTCGTCCACTCCTGGCCCTCGTTCGACGGCTACTCCGTCCTCGCGGACCTCGCCGGGTTCCACTCCGTGCGCGTCCCGCTGGCCGAGCACGGACACGACCTCGACGCCCTGGCCGCCGCGATCGACGAGCGGACCCGCCTGGTGCTGCTGTGCAACCCCAACAACCCGACCGGCACGGCGTCGAGTTCGGACGACCTCCTGAAGTTCCTCGACGCGGTCCCGCCGACCTGCCTGGTGGTCCTCGACGAGGCGTACGCCGAGTTCGCGCACGATCCCGGACTGGGCGTCCGCCTGCTCGGATCGTGGCCGAACCTGATCGTCACCCGCACCTTCTCCAAGGCGTACGGCCTCGCCGGCCTGCGGATCGGCTACCTCCTCGCGGAGCCCCGCCTCGTCTCCCGCGTCCGGCGCATGGTCATGCCGCTCAGCGTCAGCGACATCGCCCAGGCCGCCGCCGTCGCCTCGCTGGCGGCGCGGACCGAACTCCTCGGCCGCGTCCGGGAGACGGCCGCCGAACGCGACCGGGTCCGCGCCGCGCTGCTCGCCCTGGGCTTCGACGTCCCCCCGTCGGAGGCGAACTTCGTCTGGCTGCCGCTCGGCGGCCGGGCCCAGGAGTTCGCCGCCGTGTGCGCGTCGGAGGGGGTCGACGTACGGCCCTACCCGGGCGACGGCGTCCGGGTGACGACCGGGACCGCGCGGGACAACGACGCGTTCCTGGCGGCGGCCGGGCGGTACGCGCGGGACCGGGCGGGCGCGGTCGGCCGGTGAACCCTGATTCCCCCGGCGTTTCCCATGCCGTTCCCCGTGGCGGCGCGGGGACGTTCGTCGTGACCAGCGTGTCGTCGGATTCCCACATGTGGAACCTCGTCTTCCTCCAGCTGCTGATCGAGGAGCACGGCGGGCAGGTGGTCAACCTGGGCGCGTGCACCCCGGACGAGCTCGTCCTGTCCGAATGCGCCAGAGTCCGGCCGGACGCCCTGGTGATCAGCACCGTGAACGGGCACGGCCACATCGACGGCCTGCGGCTGATCAGGAAGATCCGCCGGGACCCGCGGCTCGCCCGGATGAAAGTCGTCATCGGCGGCAAACTGGGCGTCCACGGCTCCCGGCACGCGAGATTCGGGGCGGAACTGGTCACGAACGGCTTCGACGCGGTGTTCGAGGCGGACGCCGGCTTCGACCGGTTCCTCGACTGTCTCGGACTCGTTCCGCCGACGCCGAGGAGATCCACCTCCTCGGAAATCCGGAGCAGCTGATGGCAGCCCCTCCCCGTCCCGGCCGCTTCACCCGGTTCGTCCGGCGGGCTTCGAGCGAAGGGAGACTGGTCGTCCAGCCGCGCATGGGATTCGGCACGGTCGAGCGGATGCGCGCGGGGCTGGAGGCGGTCGGCCGAGTCGGCGCGGCCACGGTCGGCACCATCACCGTCGACAGCTATACGCGGGTGAACGACCACGCCTCGGCGCTTCTCGCCCTGGAGCAGGGCGCGGACCTCAACGGATTCCCGCTGGTCGCGCACGGCGCCGAGGTGACCCGCCGGATGCTCGCCGGAATCGCCGGAGACGACTTCCCGGTGCAGGTGAGACACGGATCGGCGCTGCCCGGCGAACTGTTCGCGGGACTGGTCGCGGCCGGTGCCGACGCCACCGAAGGCGGCCCCGTCTCCTACTGCCTGCCCTACAGCCGCGTCCCCCTCGCACAGGCCGTCGCCGCCTGGGCGGAATGCTGCGAGATGCTCGCCGGAACCAGCGAACCGGTCCATCTGGAGAGCTTCGGCGGATGCATGCTGGGGCAGTTGTGCCCGCCCAGTCTGCTGATCGCCCTGAGCATCCTGGAGGGCCTGTTCTTCCGCGAACACGGGCTGCGCGACATCTCCGTCAGCTACGCCCAGCAGACGCATCCCGAGCAGGACAGGGAGGCGATGTCGGCCCTGCGCACCCTGGCCAGCGAATGGCTCGCGGACACCGACTGGCATTCCGTCCTCTACACCTACATGGGTGTCTATCCCCGCAGCCGGCACGGGGCGTACGCGCTGCTGGCGGAGAGCGCGCGGCTCGCCGCCCGGTCCGGGGCCGAGCGGCTGATCGTCAAGACCGCCGTGGAGGCCAGCAGAATCCCCTCGATCACGGAGAACGTCCACGCCCTGGAGTTCGCGGCGTCGGTGGCCGCGCAGGAGACGGCGGACGATCCGGCCGGCGTTCCGGACTCCGGGATCTACGAGGAGGCCCAGGCGATCATCACCCACACCCTGACGCTGGGGAGCGACGTCGGATCGGCGCTCGTCCGCGCGTTCCGGCTCGGACACCTCGACGTCCCGTTCTGCCTCCACCAGGACAACGCGAACCGCTGCCGGGCCCGCATCGACGGCCGGGGCCGGCTGACCTGGGCCGACCCCGCAGGCGTACCCGTCCCCCGGGCCCGCGACCTGGCCGGGAACCGGGAACGGCTCACCGCCCGGGGCCTCCTCGACATGCTCAGCTACAACGAACGGCGTTACGACGACAGTGCCTTGAAGATCACGAACTAGGGTTGGAGTGAACTCGGACTGGGTTCGGCATCCTTCTACCGGGACTTGTGACGATGAACGAAGACCAGAGTCATCACGTGCGATTTGCGGTCCTGGGATCGGTCAAAGTATGGCGAAGAGGCACCGAGCTGCCCCTCGGGCCGCCCAAACAGCACGCCCTGCTCGCGTTACTCCTCTTACACGCCGGACAGACCGTCGGCCTGAGCCAGATCGTCGACGTCCTGTGGCACGGCGACCCCCCGAACAGCGCGGTGAACGTCGTCCACCGGCACATCGGCTCGCTGCGCAAACTCCTGGAACCCGAACTCCCGCCCCGCGCCCCGGGCGACCTGCTGGTACGCCACGCCGGGGGATACGGCATCGACGCCGACGCCACCACCCTCGACCTCCTGCGCTTCCGTGACCTCGTCGCCCGCGCCCGCGCCGCCACCGACGCCGGCGAGGTGAACGGCGCCGCCGAGTCGTACACCAAGGCGCTCTCCCTCTGGCGCGGCGAGGCCGCCCAGGGAGTCCCGCAGGACATCCGGGTGCACCCGCTGTTCTCCGCCGTCGACAGCGAACACCTCGCGGCCCTGCGCGAGGGCGCCGACCTGATGCTGACGCTGGGCACGCCCGTCCCGGTGCTGCCCCTGCTGCACCGGGCGATCGCGCAGTACCCGCTGGACGAGTCGCTGCACGCCCGGCTGATCCAGGCGCTCGCCCGGACCGGGCGTCAGGCGGAGGCGTTCGGGCTGTTCCAGGAGATGAGCCTGCGGCTGAAGAACGAACTCGGCATCGAGCCGGGCCGCGAACTCCGCCTCGCCCACACCGCTCTCCTGCACCGGCCGGAACGGGCCGGCGGCGCCCGGGACCCGCGCCCCGAAGCCGCCCCGAAGGACGTCACCCCACCCCCACCCCCGCCCCCGGTGCCGGCCGTCGTCCGCCCCACCCAACTCCCCCTGGACCTGCGCACCTTCGTCGGCCGACGGGACGAACTGGCCCGGATCACCGGCGCCCTCGACGACCGCGACGGCACGACCGCGACCGCCTCGGCGGTGATCAACACCATCGAGGGAATGGCCGGCGTCGGCAAGACCGTCCTCGCGGTGCACCTCGCCCACCGCCTCGCGCACCGCTTCCCCGACGGCCAGCTCTACGTCAACCTCCGGGGCTTCGACGCCAGCGGCCCCTACGTCACCGCCGCCGAGGCCCTGCGCTCCTTCCTCATCGCCCTCGGCGTCTCCGCCCGCCACCTCCCCGCCGACGTCGACTCCCAGGTGGCCCTCTACCGGAGCATCCTCGCGGGCCGCCGGGTCCTGGTCGTCCTCGACAACGCGCGCGACTCGCAGCACGTACGGCCCCTGCTGCCGGGCAGCTCCACCTGCCTCGTCGTCATCACCAGCCGCACCCAGCTGCGCGGCCTCGTCGCCACCCACGGAGCCGCCCCGCTGATCCTCGGCCCGCTGAGCGAGGCGGAGTCCCGGGAGGTCCTCGTCCGCCACCTCGGCCAGGACCGGACCACCGCCGAACCCGAGGCCGTCGACGCGATCGTCGAGTTCTGCCACCGGCTGCCCCTCGCCCTCGCGGTCATCGCGGCCCGCGCGGCCACCCTGCCCGGCTTCTCCCTCTCCGCCATCGCCGCCGAACTCCGGGCCGGCCACGACAACCTCGACGCCTTCGCCGACGACGACCCCTACACCGACCTGCGCACCGTCTTCTCCTGGTCCCTCGACGGCCTCGGACCCGAGACGGCGAGGTTCCTGCGGCTGCTGTCCCTGCACCCCGGACCGGACCTGTCCGCCACCGCCGCGGCGAGCCTCGCCGCGCTGCCGGTGCGCCGGACCACGGCGCTGCTCGCCAGGCTGGCCGACGCCCACCTGATGATCCGGCCCCTGCCGAACCGTTTCGCCTTCCACGACATGATCAAGATCCACGCGTCCGAGCAGCTCCAGGACCACGACGACGCCGAGACGCGCGAATCGGCCCTGCGGCGCCTGCTCGACCACTACGTCCACAACGCCCACGCCGCCACGACCACGCTGACGCCCCACCGCATCGACGCCGCCCCCAGCGCCCCCGCGGCGCCGGGCGTCGAACTCGACCCCCTGACCGAACCCGGCCCCGCCGCGGCCTGGCTGGAGCGGGAACTGCCCGTGCTGCTGTCCGCCATGGCCCAGGCCGGTCGCGGGGGACACCCCGCCCACGCCTGGCTGCTCGCCCAGACCCTGGAGCTGTACCTCGACCGCAGGGGCCGCTGGCAGGACCAGATCGACGCCCAGTCCATCGCCCTGGAGGCCGCCCTGCTGCTCCGGGACCCGCTCCGCGAGGCGAAGGCCCGCCGGGCGCTGGGATTCGCGTACGGGCGCCTCGCCCGCTACGACCGCGCCGACGCCGAACTCACCCGGGCGCTGGCCCTGTTCACCGCGCACGGCCAGCGCGACGGCCAGGCCCGCGCCCACCGGTCGCTGGCCTTCCTGGCCAACGGCCGCGACGAACACGAGGCGGCCCTGCGCCACTACGCGCTGGCCCTGGACCTCTACCGGTCCACGGGCAACCTCACCGGACAGGCCCTCGTCCTCAACGAGACGGGCTGGACCTACATCCTCCACGGCGCCCACCGGCAGGCCGTCGCCGAGTGCACCCGGGCGGTGGCCCTGCACCAGCGGATCGGCGACACCAACGGCGAGGCCGCCGCCTGGGACAGCCTCGGATACGCCCACCACCACCTGGGCCGGCACGACGAGGCCCTGCGCTGCTACGAACGGGCCCTCAAGCTCTACCAGCACATGAACGACCGCTACCTGGAGGCGGACACCCTCCTGCACATGGGGGACACCCACGAGGCCCGGGGAAGCCGCACCGCCTCCCTGCCGCTGTGGCGGGAGGCGGTCCGCATCCTCGAAGAACTCGGCCACCCCGAGGCCGAACAGGCCCGCGCCCGGCTGAACGGCGAACCCGTCCCCGGCTGAGGAGCGGCGGCG
This sequence comes from Streptomyces sp. NPDC004539, assembly GCF_040610055.1. Classification (NCBI taxonomy): domain Bacteria; kingdom Bacillati; phylum Actinomycetota; class Actinomycetes; order Kitasatosporales; family Streptomycetaceae; genus Streptomyces; species Streptomyces sp. NPDC004539. The sequence continues at coordinate 578,111 of NZ_JBEXLS010000002.1, forward strand.
GGCCGGGCCGTGTCCTTCGGCCCGGCCCCGGCCCGCTACGACACCGACGTCAGCCGGCGCAGCCCGGTGAACGGCAGCTTGCGGCTGTCGTAGGCGAATTCACCCCGGGACTCGATCTCCGCCGCCGACGACCGCAGCGTCCGCCTGGCGTCCTCGACCGCCCCGCTGCTGTGCTGCGCGTGGGCCAGCAGGCCCAGGTGGAGCGGCAGCCGGATCAGCAGACGCCGTTCGCGCAGCTCGGCGACCGCCGACTCCAGGCCGGCCAGCGCGCCGGGCTCGCCGGCCTGCTGCCGCGCCCAGCTCTCGCACACCTGGAGCATGGCGGTCCAGTGGCTCAGCCCGTGCGCGCGGGCGATGTCGAGACCCCGGCCGCTGGAGGCCGCCGCCGTACGGGGGTCCTCGCCCAGGGCCGCCACCAGGGAGTGGAAGTAGTAGGCGCTCGCCCGGTCGACCGGGGTGCCGGCCCCGTCGGTGGCCACGAGCAGGTCGTCGCAGAGCGCGCGCGCCTCGTCGGTGGCACCCAGCAGCCACAGGGTGAGGACCCGGTGGCTCATGGCCAGGAACAGCGGGTCGTGCTGCGACCGGCGGGTCATGCCCGCCCGCTGTTCGGGGCTCAGCTCCTCGGCCGTGCGCTCCGCCTCGGTCAGGGCGGTGAGCGCGTCGGCGGTCTCGCTGGGCAACTGGAGCAGCCCGCGGGCGATCCGCTCGTAGAACCGCAGCTCCGGGGCGTCGGACCGGTCGGCGAGCGACCGCAGTTGCGCCACGTGCCGGGCGCACTCGGCGTGCCGGCCGGTGACCAGCTCGGCCACGCACTGACGCAGCAGCAGCGCGGCCTGCTCGGTGGTCCGGCCCGTCGTCCCGGCGGACAGCTTCCGGATGCGACCGGCCTCGGCCTCCATCTCGCGGTCGCCGTAACCGCGGGTGATGCTCGCCGTGTACAGGAGCCTGGTGCGCAGGTCGAGGGTCTGCTCCGACGCCTCGTCGGCGCTCTGCGGCGCGGCCGAGAGCAGGGTGTGCGCGTGCTCGAACCAGGTCTGCGCGCGCCGGTAGTCGCCGTCGCCGATGGCCTGCTCGCCCGCCCGCCGCAGATGCGGCACCACGTCCCGCGCCGGCAGCGCCAGGGCGGCCTGCCAGGCGTGCCGGGCCACCTGCTCGCTCGCCTCGGGGGAGCCCCCGTGGTGAGCGCTGAGCACGCCGACGGCACGGGCGTGCAGGGCCGCCCGCTCCTGGCAGCGCATCTCCGCGAGGAGGACGTCGCGGATGAGGCCGTAGCGGAAGACGAGCCGGTGCGGGTGGTCGAGGTCGCTGCGCATGAGGCCGGTCCGCAGGACCTCCTCCACCACGTCGTGCACCACGTCGTGGTCGGCCTCGCCGTCGTCGAGCATGCCGGTGAGCGAGGTCAGCGCCGCCTCCGCGCCGAGCACGGCGCAGCACTTCAGGAACCGCAGGACGCGCGGGGGCAGCCCGGCGAACCGCCGGCGCAGCATGCTGCGCACCCCCGTCGGGATTCCGGCGCGGACGACGTCGGCGACCCGGGGGTCGTGCAGCCGCCGCGGCCCGCCGGCGTCGGCGAGCAGCTGGTCGAGGAGGTAGGGGTTGCCGGCGCTGCGTTCGTACAGGGCCCGGACGACGGACGCGTCGACGCCGGGGCCGGCCTGGGCGGTGACCGCCGCCAGGACGTTGTCCTCGGCGAGGTTGTCCAGGCGGACGACCCTGGTGCGGGAGTCGGCCAGCAGGTCCACGAGCGGGCCGTCGGAGTCGGGCCCGGCGCCGAGACCGGTCTCCCGGAGCGTGATCACCACGCTGACGGGCCGTCCCTGGGTGCGGCTGCCGAGCAGTCCCAGCACGTCGAGGGTGAGGCGGTCCGCCCCGTGCACGTCTTCGAGGACGAGCAGGAGCGGGCTGTCGTCGGCGCACTGGAGGATCGCCTCGCACAGCGCGTCCTGGACGAGGAAGTACATCTGGTCCGCGGGCCGCTGTCCGGCGAGGTCCGTACCGGGTCCCGACAGCGTTGTCATCGGGGGGAGGGCGCACTTCCTGAGCAGCCCGTCGAACGACACCCCGTACGAGACCTCCAGCCGGCGCAGCACCTGCTGCCACACCCAGCCGACGGGCATCCCGCCGCTGCTGCGGCAGTTGACGCGGATCGTCTCCGCCTGCGGGGGCGGCTGCGACTCCGTCGTGGCGCGCGCCACCAGCTCCGTCTTGCCGACGCCCGCCTCGCCGACGACGGCGGTGACGTGTCCGCTGCCGCGCAGGGCGCCGGTGATGGACGACCGCAGGGCGTCGAGGGCGTCGTCGCGGCAGGGGAAGCCGGAGGACACCGGCGGCGCCGTACGCGGCCGTCCGCCCTCGGGCGCGGCCGGGCCGCCGTCCTCGGGCGGGGCGGCGGGCGCGTCCGCCGTCCGCTCCGCAGGGGCGTCGGACCGCTCCCGGGTCTCGACGGCGGCCGGGGCGGGTGCCCGGTCGTCGAGTTCGTGGCGCAGCAGGGCCAGGTGGACGCGCTGGAGTTCGCGGGCCGGGGCGACCCCGAGCTCCTCGGAGAGGTAGGCGCGCGTCCGGTCGTACAGCTGGAGCGCCTCGGCCTGGCGGCCCAGCCGGTACAGGCCCGTCATGAGACTGCCGACGAGGCGTTCGTCGGTGGGGTGCAGGGACACCTCGCGGCGCAGCAGCGAGACGGCGTCACCGGCCTCGCCGAGGGCGAGCAGCGTGTCGGCGTGGGCCGCGACGGCGGTGGTCCGCAGCAGGTTCAGGCGGGCGCCCTCCTCCGCGAGCGGGGTGTAGGCCGCGAGGTCCAGGAAGGGGTCGGCCCGCCATAACCGCAGCGCCTCGTCGAACACCTCGCGGGCGGCCTGGAGCCGCCCGTCGGCCGTGTGGCGCTGCCCGCGGGAGACGAGGCTCTCGAACCGGGCCAGGTCGAACGTGTCCGGCTCCACCGTCAGGACGTATCCGGGAGCCTGGTAGCGCAGCGGGGCGATCGGGCCGCGCGGTCCGGTCAGCACCCGCCGCAGGTGGGACAGGTAGGTCTGCAAGGTGGCCTGCGGGCGCCGGGGGAGGTGGTCGCCCCACAGTTCGTCGACGAGCTGATCGGCGGGCACCACCTGGCCCAGCCGGATGAGAAGCAGTCCCAGGACGGCCCGGTGCCGTGGGGGGCCGAGGGGCACCTGCTCGGTCCCGCGCCGGGCCGTCATCACTCCGAAGGCTTCGAACGACAGCTCCGCGAGGGACGCGAGTCGGGGTTCTTGCGCTGTGTACGCCATGCCGGGGGCACTTGCCTTTCGACGGTCACGCACTTGACGGTCGGTCGAGCGTACGGCGGGACAGGTGCTGAAACAGTGCCGATGAAGTGACGCACAGAACACGCCAAGACACGTACAGATACGAGCCACCCGCGGCCGTCCCTCGCCGGCCGGCCGCTCAGAGCCAGTGCCTCCGCTTGAACACGACGTACAGACCGGCGCAGACGACGGCCATCAGGGCGATCGCGAAGGGGTAGCCCAGGGGCCAGTCCAGCTCGGGCATGTGGGTGAAGTTCATGCCGTAGACCGTGCCGACGAGGGTGGGCGCGAACAGGATCGCCGCCCACGACGAGATCTTCTTGACCTCCTCGTTCTGCGCGAAGCCCGCCTCCGCCAGCGCCCGCATCTCCGCGTTCTGCTGCTGCGTGACGAGCGTCGCGTTGACCGTGAGGATCTCCGTGAGGGCCTGGCGGAAGCCGTCGACGCGTTCGCTGGTGTGGGTGACGTGGTCGGCGACGTCGCGCAGGTAGCGCTGGAGTTCGTCGTCCGTGCCGTACTTGGAGAAGCCGGCCATCAGGGCGTGCAGCATGCCGACGAGAGGGCGGGTCGCGCGCTGGAACTCGACCATCTCCCGGGAGAGTTCGTAGATCCGGCGGGAGACCTCGGGGTCGCCCCGGAAGACCTCCGTCTCGATCTCGTCGATGTCGTTCTGCACCCCGGAGACGACGGGCGCGTACCCGTCGACGACGGCGTCGAGGATCGCGTACAGGACGGCCTCGGGCCCCAGGCGCAGCAGCTCCGGGCTCTCCTCCAGGCGCCGGCGCACGGCGGTGAGGTCGGGGGCGTCGGAGTGGCGGACCGTCAGGACGAAGCCGGGGCCCAGGAAGACGTGCAGCTCACCGAAGTCGATCTCCTCGGGGGCGTCCAGGTACCGCGCCGCGCGCAGGACGACGAAGAGGGTGTCGCCGTAACGCTCCAGCTTGGGCCGCTGGTGGGCCTCCTTCGCGTCCTCCACGGCGAGCGGGTGCAGGCCGAACTCGGTGGCCAGGGAGTGGAGTTCGGCCTCGGACGGGCGGACGACCCCGATCCACGCCATGCTGGCGGGCCGCTCGCGGAGTTCGCGGTAGGTCTCGGCGAGCGTCGCGGGGGAGGCGATGCGGACGCCGTCGCGGTAGAGGGCGGCCTCGACCACACCGCCGGGAGACCCAGGGGCACGGCGTCGCTCGGGCATCGCGGCTGCCTTCCGCTGCTGTCGGTTCTGTTGCTGTCGTTTCTGTCCGTTTCCTGCTGATCACGGGCAGGATATACGCGGCCAAGAGAACGCGAGACGGCGACAAAGAGGACAGGATCTGTCCTCTTTCGGAGCTACCGTGCACCTCATGACCGTCCTCGACGCCCGCTCCCTCAACCGCGCCACCCTCGACCGCCAGCTCCTCCTGCGCAGGTCGCCCCTGACCGCGCGGGCCGCCGTGGAACACCTCGTCGGCCTCCAGGCGCAGAACGTCAGCCCCCCGTACCTCGCCCTCGCCGCCCGCCTAGACGGCTTCGCCCCGGTCGGCCTCGCCCGGCTCATGACGGACCGGGACGTCGTGCGCATCGTCACCCTGCGCTCCACGATCCACACCCACACCGCCGAGGACTGCCTCGCCCTGAGGCCGTTCGTGCAGCCCGCGCGGGAGCGGGAGCTGAAGCTGTTCCGCAAGGGGCTCGCCGGGGTGGACCTCGACCGGCTCACCGCGCTCGCCCGCGACCTGGTCGAGGAGGAGCCCCGCACGCTCAAGCAGCTCCGCGAGGCCCTGGGCGCCGAGTGGCCGGACGCGGACCCGCAGTCACTGGGCGTCGCGGCCCGGTGCCTGCTGCCGCTGGTGCAGGTCACGCCGCGCGGCGTGTGGGGCGAGAGCGGCCAGGCCGCCCTGACGACATCGGAACACTGGCTGGGCAGACCCGCGGGTCCTGCGTACGACGCCGAGACGCTCGTCCGGCGCTACCTCGCCGCCTTCGGCCCCGCCTCCGTCAAGGACATGCAGACCTGGGCCGGCCTGACCCGCCTGCGCCCGGTGTTCGAACGGCTCCGCCCGGAGCTGCTGACGTTCCACGACGTCCACGGCACCGAGCTCTTCGACCTCCCCGACGCCCCCCGCCCCGACCCCGCCACCCCCGCCCCGCCCCGTCTCCTCCCCGAGTTCGACAACCTCCTCCTCTCCCACGCCGACCGCACCCGGGTCGTCCCGCCCGAGTACTGGGGCCGCACCTGGGTCGGCAACGTCTCCCACCCGGTCTTCCTGGTCGACGGCTTCCTGGCCGGCGTGTGGAAACGCACGGAAACCGCTCTCACCGTCCAGCCCTTCGGCCGGCTCACGAAGGGGGAGCGGGAGGCGGTGACGGCGGAGGCGGTACGGATGCTGGCCGTCACGCACCCGGGGGAGCCGTACGACGTCCGCTTCGGCACGGTGATCCCGGCGTGACGGTGATCCGGCGCGTGGATAGGGGGCGTTGCGGGCCGCTCGTGGAGGCCCGCAACGCCCCCTGGTCGTACTCCCGGGGTACCTCTACGAGTCGACCTCGGAGGTGACGAGGGTGGAGAAGGTGGTCAGCCGGGTGTAGACACCCGGGTAACCGGCCTCCGCGCACCCCTCGCCCCAGGACGTGATCCCTGCCAGGACGCCCCCGATGATCAGGGGACCGCCGCTGTCGCCCTGGCAGGTGTCTGTGCCGCCGGACGTGTATCCGGCGCAAACCATGTCGGACCGGACGAAGTCCGAACCGTAGGAGCTCCCGCAGCTGGAGTCGGACACGATCGGGACGGTCGCGGTCCGCAGCTGGTTGGAGGAGCTGCCGCTCTCTGACGTAGTGCCCCAGCCGAGGATGCGCGCGGTGGTGCCGGCCGCGTACACGTTCGTCTGGGTGGCGGAGACGTACGACACCGGGGTGTACGGCATCGCGGTCGCCAGGGTCAGGACGGCGACGTCGTCGCCGCCCGTGACACTCGTGAAGTCGGGGTGGACCCAGATGTCCGTGACCCGGCTCACGGTGCCGTTCGTGCCGTTCAGGTACGTCCGGCCGCCGACCACCCGCACACTGCTCGTGGTCTCGCCGGCCATGCAGTGCGCCGCGGTCACGACCTTCGTCGCGGAGACGAGGGTCCCGCCGCAGAACTGGTTCTGCGAGGCGTCCGTGATCTGCATCATGAACGGATACGACGAGGTGGTGGTCGTCGTACCGCCGACGATCGGCTGGGGTGCTGCCGAGGCCGACGGGGTGCCGAGCAGCAGACCTGCTGCCGCTGCGGCGGTCGCCGCCAGGACGGCGGCTGCCTTTCTCGCACGGTGGAGCGCGGACAAAGTGTCTCCTCGTGGGGGAGGGGGCCTGAGGTGTCGCGCGGGTGCTGTGGGGGAGTGGTCGTGCACGGGGGTCGCGGGACCGACCCCCGTGTGCCCGGGCGAGCGGCACGTCCCAAAACCTACGGCCCGTCACACCCTCACCCCAATGAGGGAACCCCCTAGGGGACCCGGACAGGGAAAACCCTCGGTGTCCCGGAGGCGAACCCCTGACGGCGGGTCACCGACGGCGAATCCCCTACGGCGCACCCCTGACGACGCCCCTGACGGCAACGTGGACAGGAACCCGCAGTAAACCCGCCGCCCCGTCAGGTCGCCCGGCGCCCCGCCGCGAGCCGCACGATGTCCACCCGAGAGCGGATGCCCAGCTTGCGGTAGACCCGCGTCAGCGTCGCCTCCACGGTCTTGACGCTGATGAACAGCCGGGCGGCGATCTCCCGGTTGGTGGCGCCCTCCATGACCAGCGCGGCCACCTGACGCTCCATCGAGGCGAGCCCCTCCAGCGCGTCGGCGGCGGGCTGACGCTCCGCCACGGCCGGGCTCCCGGCCGCGACCGGCGCCGCGACCGCCGCCTCGACCTGCCGCAGCCACGGCACGGCCCGGCACCGCCGGAACAGCCGCGCGGCCTCGTCGTACGACGTCGCGTTCTCCCACACGGACTCCGAACCACCGAGCCCACCGGGACCGCCGAGCCCGCCAGAACCACCGGGGCCGCCGTGCCCGCCAGGGCCAGGGTTGCCGAAGACGCCAGATCCTCCGGGGCCGCCCGGACCGCCGGAGCTGCCGGGGCCGCCAGGACCGCCGAGGCCGGCAGATCCGCCGGACCCGGGCCCCCGACCGTGCTCCGCCCGCCGGAGGTCCCCGCCCCCGGCCTCCCGCCACTGCGCCACGCCCGCCACCGGCCCCCGCCCGGTCCGCAGCCGGGCCAGCGCGAACGCCGCGCGGGCCTCCTCCAGCCCGTACCCGAGCTTGGCCAGCCTGTCCTGGACGGACGTCAGTTGGGTGAGGGCCGCGTCCAGGTCGCCACGAGCGGCCCGGACGAGCGCCTCGGCGCGGTCGACGACGGCGAGGATGCTCTCCCGGCCCAGCCTGAGCGCGTGCGCGCGGGTGACGTCGATGACGTCCTGCGCCTCGGCGGGCTCCCCGATCCGCACCAGCGCCTCGGCGAGGTCGCCCTGCCAGCGCCCGCGCGCCGGGTCGGTGATCCCGAGCCCCTGCTCCAGCTCCCGGACGCGGCGCAGCGAGTGCACGGCACCCGCCGGGTCGTCGGCGACGAGCTGCGCGTACCCCAGGGAGGCGAGCGCCTTGGAGAGGTACATCTGGTCGCCGTCCCCCTCGGCCCGCCCGGCCGCCTCCTGGGCCAGCTCCAGGGCCCGGTCGACGTCACCGCCGGACGCCTCGGCCATGGACGTCAGCATCGCGGAGGCGCCCAGCCCGATCCCGGAGTCGCGGGCCAGCCGCAGGGACTCGCGGGCCAGGTCGAGGGCGCGACCGCAGTGCCCGGAGCGCAGCTCGGTCTCGGCCAGGAAGCGCTGGAAGTGCACCTCGCTCTCGACGACGCCCCGCCGCTGCACCTCGCGCAGCAGCGCGGTGATCGTCGTGCGCGCCTCGGGCAGCTGATCGCTCATCAGGAGCCAGCGGAAGCGGGCCATCGCGGGCCCGTTGTGGTGGCAGGCGACGTCCGCGAACTGGGGTTCGCGCAGCGCCTTCTTGATGGTCACGGGCGAGTCGGGGTGGCCCATCAGGGTCTCGGTGGACGCCTGGAGGGACAGCGCCATCAGCTCGGTGCGCCGGTCCCCGCCGCGTTCGGCGAGCTCGGCGGCGTGCGCGGCCTGCCGGCGGGCCTCCGCGAAGTCGCCGTCCACGACCAGGCCCCGCCAGGAGAGCTGGTAGTGGACGAGCGCGAGGAGCCGGGGGTCGTCGCCCGCGTCCGCGAGGACCTTCGGGAAGACCGCGTCGACCTCGCCGAGGGCCTGCCCCGCCGACTCGATGACGACCATCCAGGCGCGCACCCGGTCGGCGGGCGCGGTGGCCCGGGTCAGCACGTCGTGCGCGATGTCCCGGGCGAAGTCGGCCTCGCCTGCGGTGATCGCGTCCTCGCCGGCCTCCAGCCGCCGTTCGTCCGGGGAGGGCGAGGCGTCCGGCGGGGTGTGCCGGGCGGCCAGCAGCCCGAGGGAGGCGGCGACCGAGGGGGCGCCCCGGTCGCGGGCGAGCGCGGCGGCCTCGGAGAGCCGGTCGGCGACCTCCGGGTCGGTGCCGGTGGTGGCCAGCGCCAGATGCCGGGCGCGCTCGATCGGGTCGGACGCGGCCGTCGACAGCGCGGCGTGCGCGGCGCGCCGGTCCTGGGCGGGGGCCTCCGCGTAGAGGGCGGCGGAGATCAGGGGGTGCGCGAAGCGGACGGCGGGGCCCTCGGGTTCGGTCGCGAGCAGGCCGAGCGCCGCCGCCTGCGCGGTCTCCGCCTCGGCGTTCTCCCGGCCGGCCGCGTGCAGCAGGGCGAGCGTCGGGCGGGCGCCCGCGCTGGCGACGAGCAGGGTGCGGCGGGCCTCGGCGGAGAGCATGTCGAGGCGGGAGAGGACGAGGGCGCGCAGCGAGGTCGGCACCGGCAGCGGTTCGCCGGGGCGCGGCGGGGTCGGCATCTCGCTCAGGGCGCGGCCCAGCTCCAGCGCGTACAGCGGGTTCCCGCCGCTGGTGCGGTGGATGTCGCGGACCGTGGAGCGGGGCAGCTCGGTGTAGCCGCGGTGGTCGAGGAGCGCCGAGACGTGCGCGCGGGAGAGCGCGTTCAGCCGGATCGCCAGGGTGTCCGGCGGGGAGGAGCGCAACTGGCGGTCGTACTCCTGGCCCTCCGTGCGGACCGCGCACAGGAGCTGGACCGGGGTGTCGCCGAGGCGGCGGGCGGCGAAGCCGAGGAGTTCGGCGCTGGCCGGGTCCAGCCACTGCATGTCGTCGGCGACGACCAGGACCGGGCCGCGCGTGGCCAGCGAGCGCAGGGCCGACAGGACGGCCAGGCGCAGGGCGAGGCCGTCGCGCTGGAGGGTCGACTCGCCGCGGCCGGTGAGCGCCGATTCGAGCGCGGTGCGCTGTGCGGCGGGCAGGGTACCGGCCACGTCGTCGAGGACCAGCCCGAAGAGGTCGGCGAGTGCCAGGAACGGGAGGTGGGATTCGGACTCGGTCGCCGAGCAGCGCAGGACGGTGCGCGCGCTCTCGCCGTAATCCGTCGCCAAAGCGCGCAGGACCGTCGACTTTCCAATTCCGGCCGGTCCGTGGAGCAGCACGCTGCCGCCCCGCGCGAGCTGGTCGCGGGCCGACGTCCACAGCTCGTCCCTGCCGATGACCAGGTCGGGGCGGCATCGGGCAGACTCCTTGAAGTCCCGTCGCACGGTCACCGCTCCCCTCCGAGTGTCGTGTGCGGGGCAAATTCTAGGCAACGTCGCTTTGAAATTCGAAAGAGTGGCGTGGTGAGGGAGATAACAACCGGAAGCATGGAGAAATTCAGTAACCGGCGATCTGAATGGTTCTCGGCCACGCCAAGCCCTGGGAGCGGTCCTGACCAGCGCGAACCCTCCCGTCCACCATGGTTCACACCGGCCACCCCTTCCTGTCCGGAAACCGACTTCCCCACTCAGGGCAACAAGCCCGCCCGTCTGGCCGCCACGACCGCCTCGCCGCGGGTCCTGGCCGCCAGTTTGCGCATCGCCGAGCGGAGATAGCCCTTGACCGTCTCGGGCATCAGCCCGAGCCGCTCGGCGGTCAGCGCGTTGGTCGCGCCGGCCGCCACGCAGGCGAGGACGTCCAGCTCGCGCGGGGCGAGTGCGGTACCGCTTTCTACGGTTTCCGCCTGCTCCGTACTCAACGTCAACAGACCGCAGGCGGCAAGAAGTTCGGCCCGTAGTTGTGGGTCCGTGATCCGGGGGGCCAGCGCGCGCAGCGCGGCGTGCGCCTCACGGACCTGCTCCCAGCCCGCGGTCTCCGCCTCCCGGCCGGGCTCCTGCCGGGGCCGCGCCGCCTCCAGCAGGGCCCGCGCCTCGTCCTGCACGACCAGCGCCTGTTCGACGTCCCGCGCCACGTCCACCGCCGCGACCAGCGTCCGGTCGCCCAGCGGCATCGCGGTGCGCAGCGCCCCGTACAGCACGCCCCGCACCCGGCGGCGCACCACGATCGGGACCGCCACCACCGAGCGCAGCCCCTCCTCGGCGACCGCGATGTCGTACTCGTGGCTGATCTGCCGCGAGACCGAGTAGTCGCTCACCGCGATGGGCCGGGCCAGGGCCAGGGTCTTGCCGCCGAGGCCGTACCCGGCCGTCACCGCGAGGCCGCGCAGAGAGGCGGTCGCCGCGCCGCTCATCTCCGTGATCCGCATCCGCCGTCCGCCCTGCTCGACCGGGCCGCCGAACGCCACCGGCAAGCCGGTGGTCCGCCGCAGCCGGGCGAGCGCGCCATGAATCTCCATCGTTCCCGACGCGTCCGCTGCCACCCTGCACCCGCCTCTTTCTACGGCTCCGCCGCCGCGCACACCCCCGTTCGGGGGTAGTGAGACCTGCATCACGGATTACACGATGGCAGAGTGCCGCCGGGCAATGGACCGGTACGGAGGGGGAGTGGACCGGAGGGGCACTCTCCGTCGACAAGAGGAGTACAGATGGTGACGAAGGATTCGTATTCCGTGCGGGTTTCCGCCACTTCCAACCCCTCTGATACTTCTGCCGGTTCCGTCACGGATTCGTTCCGCAGAGCGCGGGACTTCCTGCTCGCCCGCCGCGAGGACTACGCCGCCGCGTACGCCGGGTTCGAGTGGCCGCGCCCCGAACGCTTCAACTGGGCGCTCGACTGGTTCGACGTGATCGCCGACGGCAACGACCGCACCGCGCTGCACATCGTCGAGGAGGACGGCTCCGAACGGAAGCTGTCCTTCGCGGAGTTGTCCGCGCGCTCCGACCAGGTCGCCAACTGGCTCGCCGCGCGCGGGGTGCGCGCCGAGGACCGGGTGCTCGTGATGCTGGGCAACCAGGCCGAGTTGTGGGAGATCGCGCTCGCCGCGATGAAGCTGCGCGCGGTCGTCATCCCGGCGACCCCCCTGCTGGGCCCCGCCGATCTCCGCGACCGCGTCGAGCGGGGCCGCGTCCGGCACGTCCTCGTCCGCTCCGCCGACACCCCCAAGTTCGCGGAGGTGCCCGGCCGTTACACCAGGATCGCGGTCGGCGCCCGGGTCGATGGCTGGCACGCGTACGACGACGTCCACTCCGCGTCCGCCGAGTTCACCCCCGACGGTGAGACCCTCGCCGACGACCCGCTGATGCTCTACTTCACCTCCGGGACGACCGCCCGCCCCAAACTGGTCGAGCACACCCATGCGTCGTACCCCATCGGGCACTTGTCGACGATGTACTGGATCGGCCTCAGGCCCGGCGACGTCCACCTGAACATCTCCTCGCCCGGCTGGGCCAAGCACGCCTGGTCCAACCTGTTCGCGCCGTGGAACGCGGAGGCGACCGTCTTCATCTTCAACTACGCCCGGTTCGACGCGAGTCGGCTGATGGCGGAGATGGACCGGGCCGGGGTGACGACGTTCTGCGCGCCGCCGACCGTGTGGCGCATGCTGATCCAGGCCGACCTGAGCGGACTCGCGACCCCGCCGCGGGAGGCCGTCGCAGCCGGTGAACCCCTCAACCCCGAAGTGATAGAGCGGGTACGGCACGCCTGGGGTCTCACCATCCGGGACGGGTTCGGACAGACGGAGACGGCCGTCCAGGTCGCCAACTCCCCCGGCCAGCCGCTCAAGACGGGCTCCATGGGCCGCCCCAGCCCCGGCTACCGGGTCGAACTCCTCGACCCCGTCTCCGGCGCGCCCGGCGTGGACGAGGGGGAGATCGCGCTCGACCTCTCCAGCCGTCCCGTCGGCCTCATGACCGGCTACCACGGCGACGCCGACCGGACGGCCGAGGCGATGGCGGGCGGCTACTACCGCACCGGCGACGTCGCCTCCCGCGACGCGGACGGCTACCTCACGTACATCGGGCGCAGCGACGACGTCTTCAAGGCCAGCGACTACAAGATCTCCCCGTTCGAGCTGGAGAGCGCGCTGCTGGAGCACGAGGCGGTGGCGGAGGCGGCGGTCGTCCCGGCACCCGACGAGGTCCGCCTCGCCGTCCCCAAGGCGTACGTCGTCCTCGCGGCGGGCTGGGAGCCGGGCCCGGAGACCGCCGAGGCCCTCTTCGCCCACTCCCGCAAGGTCCTCGCCCCCTACAAGCGCGTCAAGCGGCTGGAGTTCGCGCCGCTGCCGAAGACCGTGTCCGGGAAGATCCGGCGGATAGAGCTTCGCGAGGCGACGGCGGAGGGGTCGGAGAACGAGTACCGCGAGGAGGACTTCCGGTGAGGGCGGGGGCCTTCGGCGGGGGAGGCGTCTCCGGGGCCGGGGGTGTTTCCGAGACGGAGGCCGTCGCGCCGAGTCCCGTGAGTGCGGAGGCCGTTGCCTCGCACCCCCACTCCTCCCCGCCCCCCGTCTCCTACACCCACGGCACCGGCTCCACCCCCCTCCTCGGTCACACCGTCGGTGCCGACCTCGGCCGGGCCGTGGCCCGTTGGGGTGAGCGGGAGGCGCTGGTGGACGTGGAGTCGGGGCGGCGCTGGACGTACGCCGAATTCGCGGCGGACGTCGAGCAGTTGGCGTGCGCGCTGCTCGCGAGCGGGGTCGCCGCGGGGGACCGGGTCGGGATCTGGGCGGTCAACACCCCGGAGTGGGTCCTCGTCCAGTACGCCACCGCGCGGATCGGCGCGATCATGGTGAACATCAACCCCGCGTACCGCACGCACGAGGTCGCCTACGTCCTCGAACAGGCGGGCGTCTCCCTGCTGTTCGCCTCGGTGAGCCACAAGAGCAGCGACTACCGCGCGATGGTCGGCGAGGTGAGCCCCCGCTGCCCCGGCCTGCGTGAGACCGTCTTCTTCGGTGACCCCGGCTGGGACGGCTTCACCGCCCGGGGCGGCGCCGTACCGCGTGGCGAACTCCTCGCCCGCGAGGCCGAGTTGTCCTGCGACGACCCGATCAACATCCAGTACACGTCCGGCACGACGGGCTTCCCCAAGGGCGCCACCCTCTCGCACCACAACATCCTCAACAACGGTTACTTCGTGGGCGAGTTGCTCGGGTACGACGAACAGGACCGGGTCTGCGTACCGGTGCCCTTCTACCACTGCTTCGGCATGGTCATGGGCAACCTCGCCGCCACCTCCCACGGCGCCTGCGTCGTCATCCCCGCCCGCTCCTTCGACCCCGCCGCCACCCTCCGCGCGGTCCAGGACGAACGCTGCACCTCCCTCTACGGCGTACCGACCATGTTCATCGCGGAGTTGAACCTCCCCGACTTCGCCGCGTACGACCTCACGAGCCTGCGCACCGGCATCATGGCGGGCTCCCCCTGCCCCGTCGAGGTGATGCGCCGCGTCGTCACCGAGATGCACATGGCCGAGGTCTCCATCTGCTACGGCATGACCGAGACGTCCCCGGTCTCCCTCCAGACCCGCCGCGACGACGACCTCGAACACCGCACCGCGACCGTCGGCCGGGTCCTGCCGCACATCGAGGTGAAGATCGTCGACCCCGTCTCGGGAGTCACCCAACCCCGGGGCCGCGCGGGCGAGTTGTGCACCCGGGGCTACAGCGTGATGCTCGGCTACTGGAACGAGCCCGAGAAGACCGGCGATGCCGTCGACGCCGGCCGCTGGATGCACACCGGGGACCTCGCGGTCATGCGGGAGGACGGGTACGTCGAGATCGTCGGCCGCATCAAGGACATGATCATCCGGGGCGGCGAGAACATCTACCCCCGCGAGATCGAGGAGTTCCTCTACGGCCACCCCGCGATCCAGGACGTCCAGGTGGTCGGCGTACCGCACGAGAAGTACGGCGAGGAGGTTCTCGCCTGCGTCATCCCCAAAGACCCCGCCGCCCCGCCGACTCTGGACGACATCCGCGGCTACTGCGCCGGCCGCCTCGCCCACTACAAGATCCCGAGCCGCGTCCAGATCCTGGAGTCGTTCCCGATGACGGTCTCGGGGAAGGTCCGGAAGATCGAACTGCGGGAGACGTACGGGGGATAGCGGCGCTCGGGAGCCGGCGTCGGGGGGGGGGCTCCGGAGTACGGCGCTCGCGGCCGGTTTCCCCCGTGTGCCCCGGCCGCGGAGCCGTCCCCCGAACGGGGCCCGCCGCCCCCGTTCCGGCAGGCCCCGCATGCACTCAATGTGCCCTGCCTCACCCCGACTTGAAGCACTCCGACGGGTCTTCAGAGCAACATTTGAGGTTGCCGTACCCCTGCTACGACCGGTGCGGTAACGCATTTATGCGCTGGTATCAGGCTCCTGATGTGCTCGCAGATCCAGACTGCTTGGCAGCTGGAGCGGTTGTCAGTGGGCACGTGCACTATGCGTGTATGGCTACGCGAAGCGACATGACGTTGGAATGGCAGTTGAAGAAGGTCCTCGGAGAGACAGCTGAGGATGAGGTGAGGAAAGCCCTGAAATCGGTCTTTACGTACATGCGCAGTGGGAGCGGCCGCAGACGCAGGCAGAGCAAGGAACTTGTGAGGCTACTGGAGACGGCCCGAGGTGTCGCGGCCCAGGTGGAGGAATGGCAGGTCGTTCGATTGCTGCAGGACTCGCTGGACTACGCGGAGGGGAGGATTCTCCAGGCGGACTTCGCGGAGCGCTACCGCCTCTTTCAGGACGGGGTGCGCAGCGAGCGGTCCCGTGATTTTACGGCCAGTTCGCTGCGAGCGATGCACGGATGGCTCGTCGAGCATGGCATCGCCTATGCGAGAGAACATCCGGAAGCAAGCGTCGAGGAAGTGCTTGAGAACTTCCGCGCTCAGGGTGAGGATGCTGCCTTTCTCCAAGCGCCTGAGGACCAGCCCGGCCGGTATGTGATCCCCAGAGGGAGGGCCGAGATCGCGTTGTGGATGGAACGGTTGCTGAGGAGTGACCGCATCGAGATCGAACATCCTGAGGAGGCGGCTCGCCGGATCGCTGTCTCTCCGGAGGCGCTTGCTGTGCTAGCTGCTGACAAGGAAGGACGGCTGGTGCTTCAAGCAGCCGAGTTGCAGCGCCGCACCGCTAGTCTCCGTACTCTCCGTCTTGTCATCGAGGACCGTACGGCCAAGGAAGCCGATCTTCAGCGAGCTCTCGGAGGCAATCATTGGATCTTTGGCGGCAGATATGTAGGGGAGGCCGCCCATCGGCGGCTTGTGCCAGGTGACGAGATGGACATTCCTCTCATCCGTGCGGATGGAGCCCTGCACGTTGTGGAGTTGAAGCGTTCCATGAGTCTTAAAGAACCCCTAGTCAAACGTCATCGCAGCGCGTGGGTCCCGGCGGCGCCTGTGCACGACGCTGTGGGGCAGGCGATCAACTACCTCGTCGGACTGGACGAGCATCGACAGCGTATTCACGAGGAATTCGGCATCGAGACCCGACGTGCCAGTGCCATGGTGCTCGTCGGTCATCCCGGGCTTCATCCCGATGTGCCCGAGGAAGAGATCAATGAGGCACTTCGGACGTTCAATACACATCTCGCGCGTGTAGAAGTGCTCACCTATAAAGACTTGTTGGACAGTGCCGAACGCTCTCTGAAGTGGGTGTGAGTCACGATCAGCGTGCCAACCATCCGAACTCCCCTGCCTCTTTCCCGCGCTTGTACTCCAGCCCCACCAGCCCCTCGTACCCCGCCCCCGCGAGCCGATCCAGCCAAGCCCCCAGCGGCAGCGTCCCCGTTCCCGGAGCGCCCCGCCCCGGCGCGTCCGCGATCTGGACGTGGCCGGTGACGCCGGCGTACCGGTCGATGACGGCCGGCACGTCCGCCCCGTTGACGCCGAGGTGGTAGAGGTCCATCAGGAACCGCGCGTTCCCCAGCCCGGTGAGGGAGTTGACCCGGTCGACGACCGCCACCGCGGCCTCCGCGCTCAGCAGCGGGTATCTCGGCGACTCGACCCGGTTGAGCGCCTCGACGAGCAGCACCGCCCCCACCCGGTCGGCGGCCCGCGCCGCGTACGCGAGGTTCTCCAGCGCCAGCGCGTCCTGCGCGCCGGGCTCCACCCCCTCGACCCGGTTGCCGTACACCGCGTTGAGCGCCCCGCACCCCAGCGACCCCGCGAACCCGGCGGCGACCTCCACGTTCGCCCGGAACCGCTCCGACTCGGCGCCGGGGACCGACAGCGCGCCCCGGTCGGGCCCGGGGAGCCGTCCGGCGTAGAAGTTCAGCCCGGTCAACTGGACGCCCGCGTCCTCGATCGCCCCGCGCAGGGCGTCCAGTTCGGAGCGCGCCGGGGTCGGTTCGTCGGGCCACGGCCACCACATCTCGATGTTGCTGAAACCGTTTGCGGCAACGGCCGCCGGACGGTCGAGGAGGGGGCGGTCGGTGTGGAGGATCGACACGTTGACGGTGTACCGCCGGTCCGCGAAGCCCATCGCCGCTCCCAGATGTGTGTTCCGTATGCCGGAAGAGCAATTCTGGCATGGCCGACGGGGAGGGCACGCGGAGCGAGGGAGATGCCGAGGGCGCGGGGGACACGGCGGCGGCGAGCATGCGGAGCCCCTGTTTCCGGACGGCTTCCGCAACCCCCTGCGCGCCCCCGCCCCCGTCCGGAACAGTGGACGCATGAGCCTGACGACCGACGGCAGAGCCCCCGGCCCCGTCCGCTTCCACCTCCGCTGCGACCGAGGAGGCTGCGCCGCCCGCGCCGTCTTCGACCTGGTCATCACGGAGCCCCGCCCGGACATCGACAAGGACTTCACGGGCCACCTCCTGCACGAGTCGACGACGGCGTTCCCGCACATCACCGAACTCGGCTGGATCTTCATCCAGGGCGGCGAGGGCTACTGGTGCCCCCGCTGCTCCGGCCGCCGCACCGGCCCGTCCCCCGTCATCGTCGTCCGGGACGCGAAGGCCCCGAAACAGCGCGCCCGGCGCCGACGGCCGAGGTGAGGGCTGCCGCGCGGACGGCGCGGCGCGTTAGGTTGTGCGCGTGCGATTGAGAGTGGAGTTCACGACCGAGCCCTTCGACCTCGACGAGGTGCCCGGACACGCGCTCGCGGCCCGCCGGGCGCTGGACGCGGCGGAGCTGGACGCCGTCGACGTCGGACCGTTCGGCAACACCGCCGAGGGGGACGCGTCCGCCGTGCTCGGCGCCGTGGACGCCGTACTGCGCCAGGCGCTGGAGGCCGGTGCCACCCGTGTCTCGCTCCAGGTCAACGTCCTCGGCGAGATCGCCGGGGAGGGGGCGTGAGCGACCCCGACTCCACCATCGGTGACTTCATCACGGCGGTGAAACCCCTGGTCGACGCGATCGGCGGGGAGCTGGTCCCGGCCGACGAGGCCGGTCCCGACGACGTCGTCCTCGCCTGGGCGGGCGCCGACGCCGTCGCCGTACGCCTTCCGCAGCTCGCCGACTCCCTCGATCACATCCTCGCCGCGATGGAGAGAAAACTCGGGAAACCGCTTGCAGACCTCGATCGCAAGGCCAAGCAGGAGGTCGTGCGGACCCTGGAGGCGCGGGGGGCGTTCGCCGTGCGGCACGGGGTGGAGACGGTCGCGAGCGCGCTCGGTGTGAGCCGGTTCACGGTCTACAACTATCTGAACCGGGAGAAGGGCGCCTGAGCCGAAGGGGCCGGGGTGGCGCGCCGGGCCCGGCGCGCCGACGGCCCGCGTGCCGGGGGCGCGCGTAACCCAGAATTTTCAACAAACTGTTGACGAACGTTCGTGCGACGGGGTTGGCTGACGCCGTGACGCCCCCACCCCCGGGCCTGGCCCGCTTCAACGCCCTCCCCGAACCGGCCGCCCACGCCGCCCTCCGGGAGATCTGCGCCGCCCCGGCCTGGGCGGACCGGGTACTGGCGGCCCGCCCCTACATGACCCCCGAGGAGCTGTACGACGCCGGCGAGGCCGCCGTACTCGCCCTGGACGACGGCGGGTTGGACGCGGCGTTCGCGGGGCACCCCCCGATCGGCCGCCCCCGCCCCGGCGACCCGGCGTCCGCGCGCGAGCAGCGCGGGATGGCCGACGCGGACCCGGCGCTGAAGGCCGAGATGCTCGAACTGAACCTCGCCTACCAGGAACGTTTCGGCCATGTCTTCCTGATCTGCGCGACCGGCCTCACCGCCGCCCGGATGCGCGACGCCGCCCGGGAGCGGATCGGGAACACGCCGGAGCGCGAACGCGAGATCGCGCGCGGGGAACTCGGCAGGATCAACCGCATCAGACTCGCCCGACTCGTCGAAGGTGACCCCGCATGACCAGCACCGTGTCCACGCACATCCTGGACACCTCCGCCGGCCGCCCGGCCCCCGGCGTCCCCGTCCGCCTCGCCGCCCGCACGGCCGACGACGCCGACTGGCGGGAGACGGGCACCTCGGTCACCGATGCCGACGGGCGCTGCAAGGATCTCCCGCCGCTCCCGCCCGGCACCACGCACGCCCGCCTCGTCTTCGAGACCGACACCGTCTTCGAGACCGGCACCGCGTTCTTCCCCGAGGTGGCCGTCGCGTTCGCCGTCGCGCCGGACGAGCACTACCACGTACCGCTGCTGCTGAATCCGTTCGGCTACTCCGTCTACCGAGGGAGCTAGGACCATGACCCGCGCACTGCTGGGCCAGAACCAGTACGGCAAGGCCGAGACCCGCGTCGTGCGGATAGTCCGTGACGGCGCCACGCACCACATCAGGGACCTCAACGTCTCCGTCTCCCTCAGCGGCGACATGACCGAGGTCCACTACTCCGGCTCCAACGCCAGCGTCCTGCCGACCGACACCACCAAGAACACGGTGTACGCGTTCGCCAAGGAGCACGGCATCGACTCCGCCGAGCAGTTCGGCATCGACCTCGCCCGGCACTTCGTCGCCTCGCAGGAGACGATCCACCAAGCCCGGGTCCGGATCGAGGAGTTCGCCTGGGAGCGGATCGCGAACGCGGGGGAGGGGGAGCACTCCTTCGTCCGCAAGGGACAGGAGACCCGCCTGACCCAGGTCACTTTCGACGGCTCGTCATGGGAAGTGGTCTCCGGGCTGACGGACCTCACCGTCCTCAACTCGACCAACTCCGAGTTCTGGGGCTACGTCAAGGACCAGTACACGACCCTCCCCGAGGCGTACGACCGCATCCTCGCGACCGACGTCACCGCCCGCTGGCGCGTCGACTGGTCCGGCGGGGAAGGGGAGATGCCCGACTGGGAGGAGTCGTACGCGCAGACGCGGCGGCACATCCTCGAAGCGTTCGCCGAGACGTACTCGCTCTCCCTCCAGCAGACCCTGTACGCGATGGGCGCCCGCGTCGTCGAACACCGGCCGGAGATAGCCGAGATCCGCTTCTCCCTCCCCAACAAGCACCATTTCCTCGTGGACTTGAAGCCGTTCGGCCTGAAGAACGACAACGAGGTGTACTTCGCCGCCGACCGCCCCTACGGCCTGATAGAGGCGACGATCCTGCGGGACGGCGCCGAGGCGCGCATCCCGGTCGACCTCACCAACCTCTGATTTTTAGGGCGCAACCTTTTACGAGAGGACTTTGCGATGTCCCAGCGCATCGTCATCGAGAACGCGGCGATCGCGACCGTGGACGCCGACGACACCGAGTACGCGAGCGGCCACGTCGTCCTGCACGGCAACCGCATCGAGTCGCTCGGCGCGGGCCGGGCCCCCGACGGCCTCGCGGACGTCGTCCGCCGCATCGACGCGACCGGCCATCTGGTCACCCCCGGCCTGGTCAACACCCACCACCACTTCTACCAGTGGATCACCCGGGGCCTGGCCACCGACCACAACCTCTTCGACTGGCTCGTCGCCCTCTACCCGACCTGGGCGCGCATCGACGAGCCGATGGTCCGCGCCGCCGCCGAGGGGTCCCTCGCGATGATGGCGCGCGGCGGTGTCACCACCGCCATGGACCACCACTACGTCTTCCCGCGCGGCACCGGCGACCTCTCCGCCGCGATCATCGGCGCCGCCCGCGACATGGGCGTCCGCTTCACCCTCGCGCGCGGCTCCATGGACCGCGGCGAGTCCGCCGGCGGCCTCCCCCCGGACTTCGCGGTCGAGACCCTCGACGGCGCTCTCGCGGCCACCGAGGAGACGGTACGCCGCCACCACGACCCGTCCTTCGACGCGATGACCCAGGTCGCCGTCGCGCCCTGCTCCCCCTTCTCGGTCTCCACCGAACTCATGCGCCAGGGCGCCGAGTTGGCCCGCCGCCTCGGCGTGCGCCTGCACACGCACGGCTCGGAGACGGTCGAGGAGGAGAAGTTCTGCCACGAGCTGTTCGGCATGGGCCCCACCGACTACTTCGAGTCCACGGGCTGGCTGGGGCCGGACGTCTGGATGGCCCACTGCGTCCACATGAACGACTCCGACATCGCGGCGTTCGCCCGCACCGGGACGGGCGTCGCCCACTGCCCCTCCTCCAACGCGAGGTTGGCGGCAGGCATCGCCCGAGTCCCCGACATGCTCGCCGCCGGCGTCCCCGTCGGCCTCGGCGTCGACGGCACCGCCTCCAACGAATCCGGCGAACTCCACACGGAGTTGCGCAACGCGCTGCTCATCAACCGCCTCGGCGCCCACCGCGAAGCCGCCCTCAACGCCCGCCAAGCGCTCCGCCTCGGCACCCACGGCGGCGCCCAAGTCCTCGGCCGCGCCCGGGAGATCGGCTCCCTGGAGCCCGGCAAGCTGGCCGACCTCGTCCTGTGGCGCATGGACACCCTGGCCCACGCCTCGATCCCCGATCCGGTGACCGCGCTGGTCTTCGGAGCGGCGGCTCCGGTGACGGCCTCCTTCGTGAATGGCCGTCAGATCGTGGAGGAGGGGCGGCTGTCGACGGTGGACGAGGAGGCGATCGCGCGGGCGACTCGGGAGGAGGCGCGGAGGCTGGCGGGGATCGTGGCGGGGTGAGGGGGCTCGCCTGCGGGGGGGCCTCGGTGTGGTGCGCGGGCGGCTTGAGGGCCCCCGGCCTCGGCGAACTTCGGCCCCTCAGCCTCGCGGTGCCGCCCGGCAGAGCGTCCCCTCCGGCAGCCGTCCCATGACGAACCTCCCGGGCGGGACGCCCATCACCGCGCGGAAGTCGGCCGTCATGTGCCACTGGTCGTAGTAGCCGCCGGCGACGGCGAGTTCGGCCCAGGGAGCGGTCTCGGCGCGGGCCAGGACCCGGCGCCGTACTGCTCGGGGGAGGGGTCGACGCCCTCGGCGAAGAGGTTGCGCAGGTGGCGTTCGCTGACGGCCAGACGGGCGGCGACCTCGTGGACGGTGCCTGCGGAGGAGAGCGCGTGGACCGCCGCGCGCGGGGGTCCGCCGGGGGCGGTGGCAGGAGTTCCGCGAGACGGGCCGGGGCGTCCTGCGGCTCGGCGGCGGCGAGTTCGCGGGATAGGTGCCGGGCGAGCCGGGTCGGGAGGGCCCGCGCCGGGACGGTCCGGCCCACCAACTCGGCGGCGGGCAGGCCGAACAGGGGCCGGGCGGCCGTCCCCGGCGCGAGCCTCAGACGCAGACAGGACACCGGGCGGTCGTACGGGTCGGTGTGGTACGTCGCGTGGGTGCGTGGGCCGACGACGAGCACGTCACCCCGGCCGCTCTCCTCGGTCCGCACCAGGATCGTTGTCGCCGGGTCGGGCACCTCCGCGAAGACGTCCCTCGGGGGACGGCGGGCGACCCCGTCCTGAACCTGACGGGCGACGGCCGCCGGGGCGTCGTCGCCCCCGAGGACGTGGCGGAGGCGGCCGTCTTCCTCCTGGCGGACCACCTGACGAACCACACCTACACGCTCACCGGCCCGCAGGCCCTGAGCATCCCCGACCAGGCCGCCGTCCTCGCCACCCTCCTGGACCACCCCGTCCCCACCCGCGACCTCACCCCCGCCGAGTCCCGCACCCACCTCCTGTCCCGAGGCTGGGACCCTCCGTGGTGCAAGGCGTCCTCGAAGGCTCCGCCTACGTCCGCCACGGCCGCAACGCCGTCGTCACCGGCGACATCCCCCGCCTGCTGGGCCGCCCGGCGAGGTCGTACCGGGAGTGGGCGCGGGATCATCTGGGGGCGTTCAGGAGGGCCCGAGTAGGGCGTTGACCGAGGGGCTGTGGCTGGAGCCGGGTGTGGGCTGTTGCGCGGGCCCGGTGTGGGCGTCGCGCGGGAGCCTGGTGAGGGGCGTCGCATGGTGCGTGGCGCTGGGCCTCGTGTGCGGAGGGTCTCACCTCCTCCTCGGCGATGCCAGCAGACACCGCTCCCGGGACCGTGCCTCGGTGTGCTCGCCCACCTGCCACCCGGCCGCCTCCAACACCCGCGCACAGGACGCGAGTTCCGCCCCGTACACGGCGACCGCCTCCGGCTGAGGCGTCGCGCGGACCCGATACCCGGTGTCGCCCCGATCCACCCCCGCGGGCCGCTGCCCCGCCGCCTCCAGCGCCAGCGCGGCGGCCCGCACCAGATGCGTACGCTCCCACCCGCACGGCCGCCCGATGTCACCGTCCGGATTCGTCATCCGCCGCAGCTCCAGCAGCCCCTGCCACGCACTGTGCACCTCCCGCGTCCGCGACGGCCCGCCGGCCTCCTCCTCACCCCCGATCCGCGCGACGAAGACACCGTCGGCGGCCTGCGGCGCAGGAGCCGGGGCCGGTGCCGCCGCCTCCGGCGTCTCCTCCCGCAGCCGATGCCCCGCCGGAGTCAGAAAACAGTCGTGCGGCGCCCGAGGATGCCGAAACGCCAGCCCCCGCTTCACCAACGCGTCCAACTGCGCGGCCGTCCCCTTCAGCCGCCCGGTGACCGGCTCGGCCCCCTCGATCACCCGCCGCTGCGCGGCCGTCGGCGGTCGTCTCACATCGCACCTCCTCTCCTGCTCAGAAGGCTACGACGCGAGTCTGACAACCGCCCTCCAGGCGTACGCCGCTACTGCCGGTACCCGCTGAGGAACCTCCCGATCCTCCCGATCGCCGCCTCCAGATCGTCCGCGTGCGGGAGGGTGAGGATGCGGAAGTGGTCGGGGGTGGGCCAGTTGAAGCCGGTGCCCTGGACCACCTGGATCTTCTCGCGGAGCAGGAGGTCGAGGACGAACTTCTCGTCGTCGTGGATGGGGTAGACCTTGGGGTCGAGGCGGGGGAAGGCGTAGAGGGAGCCCTTGGGACGGACGCAGGAGACGCCGGGGATCTCGTTCAACTTGCGCCAGGCGACGTCGCGTTGCTCGTAGAGGCGGCCACCGGGGGCGGTGAGGTCGTTGATGGACTGGCGTCCGCCGAGGGCGGCCTGGATGGCGTACTGCGCGGGCGCGTTGGCGCACAGGCGCATGGACGCCAGCATCGTCAGGCCCTCCAGGTAGTTCTTGGCGTGCTGGGTGGGGCCCGTCACCACCAGCCAGCCGGAGCGGAAGCCCGCGACGCGGTAGGTCTTCGAGAGGCCGCAGAAGGTGAGGACGACGAGGTCGGGGGCGAGGGCGGCGGCGGAGTGGTGGACGGCGTCGTCGTAGAGGATCTGGTCGTAGATCTCGTCGGCGAAGACCATCAGGCCGTGGCGGCGGGCGAGATCGAGGATGCCCTCGATGACTTCCTTCGGATACACCGCGCCCGTCGGGTTGTTGGGGTTGATGATCACGACGGCCTTGGTGCGGTCGGTGATCTTCGACGCCATGTCCGCGAGGTCGGGGTTCCAGTCGGACTCCTCGTCGCAGACGTAGTGCACGGCCTTGCCGCCGGCGAGGGTCGTGACGGCCGTCCAGAGGGGGAAGTCCGGGGCGGGGATGAGGATTTCGTCGCCGTCCTCGATCAGCGCCTGGACGGCCATCGAGATCAGCTCGGAGATGCCGTTGCCCAAGTAGACGCGGTCCACGTCGACTTCGAGGCCGAGGTTCTGGTAGCGCTGGGCCACCGCGCGCCGCGCGGAGAGGATGCCCCGCGAGTCGGTGTAGCCGTGCGCCTGGGGGAGCATCCGGATCATGTCCTGGACGATCTCCTCGGGCGCCTCGAACCCGAAGAGCGCGGGGTTGCCGGTGTTGAGGCGCAGCACGCTGTGCCCCGCCTCCTCCAGCGCGTTGGCGTGCTCGATCACCGGCCCGCGGATCTCGTAGCAGACCTCGCTGAGCTTGTTCGACTGCCGGAACTCCATGCGTCCCTCCGGGAACTCGTGTTGCTTGGTTTTACCAAGTGTGAGCTTGGAAAGTCCAACAACATGTCTAGACTGCGTCGCATGTCACCTCGCCGAAGCTACGACCAGTACTGTTCCGCCGCCCGCGCCCTCGACGTCGTCGGCGACCGCTGGACCCTGCTGATCGTCCGGGAGCTGCTCGCCGGCCCGCGCCGGTACACCGACCTGCACGCCGACCTCCCCGGCGTCAGCACGGACGTACTCGCCTCCCGGCTGAAGGACATGGAACGCGACGGCCTCGCGGCCCGCCGCAGGCTCCCCCCGCCCGGCGCGGCGTACGTCTACGAACTCACCCCGCGCGGCCGGGAGTTGCTGCCCGTCCTCCAGGCGCTCGGCGAGTGGGGCGAGCGTGAACTGGGCGAGCGCCGCCCCACGGACGCGGTCCGCGCCCACTGGTTCGCCCTCCCGCTTGCCCGCACCCTGGAGGGCGAGGGCATCGTCCAAGTCCGCCTGGACGAAGGCGAGTTCCACCTGTACGTCGGCGATCCTGAGGGCCCGGTGTACGGCGACGGCGTCGCCCCCGTCGAGGCCGACGCCGGTCTCGTCCTCGACACGGAGACGTGCACGGCCATAGCGCAAGGGGAGTTGAGCCTCCGCGGCGCCGTCCGCGCCGGCCGTGTCGAGGTGAGCGGCGAGGGCGCCCTCGCGAAGGCGCTGCGGGAGGCGTGACACGGGAAGGGGCCCACCGGGTCGTACCGGTGAGCCCCTTCGGAGAGTTGACGATCCGTCAGGCGCCCGGCGGCACCCGCGTGGGCCGTCCCGACCCCCGCGTCAGCGTGTACCCCCAGATCCCCGCGAGCGCGGCCAGCATCGCCCCGATCCCGGTCCACACCCAGCGGCTCGACCACCAGCCGGACGCCCACCCGTCCTCGGGCTCCAGGCTGAACAGGGACGCCTTGGAGTCGTCCTCGGCCTTGGTCACCGAGATCCCCGGCACCAGCGGCTCGGAGA
Organism: Streptomyces sp. NPDC004539; assembly: GCF_040610055.1. Classification (NCBI taxonomy): domain Bacteria; kingdom Bacillati; phylum Actinomycetota; class Actinomycetes; order Kitasatosporales; family Streptomycetaceae; genus Streptomyces; species Streptomyces sp. NPDC004539. The sequence goes on from NZ_JBEXLS010000002.1 coordinate 603,783, forward strand.
GCGACCCGTCGACCGCCGCCGCGCCGCCGATCTCCTTGGAGTCCACGCGGAGTTCGGCCGAGACCGGCAGACCGAGGTCGGCGGTCTTCACCCCGACGGTCGTCAGCCGCACGTAGTACGTGCCGGGCAGCGGGTCGTTGGCCCACGGCTCCGACCAGGACCGCACCGTCCGCAGCACGCAGGCGAGTTCGAGGGAACCGGTGCCGGGAGCGGCGGTGCGCGTCTGGGCGCCGTACTGGCACGCCTGGCGACGGCGCAGGCCGTCGTACACGTCGAGCTGCCAGGTCTGGCCGGTGTGGGCCTGCGGGAGCTTCAACGTGGTCTTGACGGTGGGGCGTTGGCCCGCGTCGGCGGGGAACGACCAGTACATGTAGTCACCGGTCGAACCGCTCGCCGTGGCCGTCCGCCCCTGCTCGATCTCCGCCGCCGTACGGAACGACGTGCCCGCCGAGACCGGCACCTTCACGTCGCCGGAGGCGCTCGGGGAGGGGGTGGAGTCGGCGACCGCCGGGGCGGCGGCCAGGCCCAGCGCCAGCAGGGCCGCGCTCAACACTCGTGTGACACGCATCAGTTGGTCCTCCACACAGCGAAGCGCCAGCGCGACAGCCAGCCCCAGAGCAGACCCGCCAGGAAACCGACGAGCACCAGCACGCCGAGCAGCCACCAGCCCCGGCCCAGACCGAACGACGCGACGTCGCTCGCCTGCGACGGCGCGTCCACCACGTCGACGGTCAGTTCGAGCGGCAGACCGGGCGTCGTCTTCACCCCGGCCGCCGGGGAGAAGGAGTTGGTGATCTGGATGCACACGGTCTCGGCCGGCGCGTCGTCCTCGTCACTGTCGGCCTTCGGATAGCGAAGTCCCGTCGACAGCACGTCCGTTCGCCCCGTGCCGGACGCCTCGCCGCGCACGATCTCCCGGCCGCTCTTCGTCACCGCCCGCACCAGCAGACCGTAGTTGGGGTTCACGGCCCGGTCCGCCGAGACGCTCACCGAACTCCGCAGCTCCTGGCCCGGCTTGACCTCGACCTTGTACCAGCGCTGCTGCGCGAACTCCGTACGGTCCGTGTACAGACCGGACTTCAGCGCCGGCGCGCTCGCACAGGACGCGGCACCCTCGGTGGCGACCGGCGTCACCACGGGCGTCGCCGCCCGGTCCACCAACTGGTTGACCTTGTCGGTGAGTTCGTCGGTCCGCTCCACCGACGTGTACGTCCCGCCGGTCGCCTCCGCGATACAGCTGAGCTGCTGGCGCATCTTCGTGTTGGGCACCAGGCCCAGCGTGTCGATGGTCAGCCCGATGCCCTTGGCCGCGATCTCCCGGGCCACCTCGCAGGGGTCGAGCGGCGCGCAGGTGTCCTCGCCGTCGCTGATCAGCACGATCCGCTTCGAACCGGTGCCGCCCTCCAGGTCGTCGGCCGCCGCGAGCAGCGCGGGGCCGATCGGCGTCCAGCCGGTCGGGGAGAGCGTCGCCACCGCCGCCTTCGCCTCGGTGCGGTCCAGCGGACCGACCTTGTACAGCTGCGAGGTGTCCTTGCAGCCCGTCTTCTGGTCGTCGCCGGGGTAGTTGGCACCGAGGGTCCGGATGCCGAGCAGGACGGTCTCCGGGGTCGCGTCGAGCACCTCGTTGAACGCCTGCTTGGCCGCGGCCATCCGCGTCCCGCCGTCCATGTCCTTCGTCCGCATGGAGCCGCTGACGTCGAGCACCAGGTCGACCTTGGGCGAGAGAGCGGTGGTTTCGTCGGCCGCCGCCGCGGTCGGGAACGCCAACCCGGCCGCGAGCGAGGCGAGCAGAGCGCAGACTCCTGCCGCCAGCCGTTGTGTTCTGATCATCGACGGATCTTATTGAGGGGGAGCGCTCCGCTTCAAAACGGGGCACCCGGTGAGCGTGGTCAGTCCGCCAACGGGTTGGGCAGCAGGGCCCATTGGTCGCCGCTCACGCCGGGCGACAGCCGCATCAGCGTCAACGCCTTCGTGGGCAGCGGCTGTTCACACAGCGCCACCAGGTCGGGGGTGGGCGGCAGACCGGTCACGGCGGATGCCAGCGCCTCACCAAGTGCCGTACGGCTGCCCGCCGTCGACCCCAGCGCGCCCGCCACCAGCGAGCCGAACAGCTTGCTGCGCAGGGCCGTCACGTCGTCCGTGAGGATGCGCTCGGGCAGTTCGGGGAGCGCGATCCCGTGCCGGGCCAGGCGGGCCGGGCTCACCCGGATGTCCGCGAGGTCCCGGTACACCAGCCGCAGCGGGGCGCCCTGCGCGGACAGGACGACCAGGAGGTTCTGGCCGTGCGCCTCCAACGCCACGCCCAGATCGAGGAGTCGCAGGCCCACGGTGAGGCAGAGGCGGGCGAACTCCGCCGACCAGTCCGGCCGCGAGGGGAGTTCGGTGGTGGCCAGCGCCGCGATCGGGACGATGTGCTCGCCCGGGGCCGCGTACCGCTGCGGCGACTCACGCCAGACGGCCGCGAGATCGGGGGAGTTGGCGGTCGCCGCGCTCGGGGTGCGGGTGATGTGGAGCAGGCCGTCCGTGCGGGCGGCGACCGTCTCCGCGAACGCCGAGAGGGTCGCCGAGGCGAGGACCGAACCGATCGAGATGTCCCGCACGGAGGAGGTCAGCCGGGCGCTGAGCGCCGTCTTCACGTGCGGGCCGCCGCCCGGGAGGGCCAGGGTGCGCAGGGACATCAACGGGTGCGCGGTCAGGCCCGCGTCGGTGGTGCGCTTCAGGACGTGCCGGGCCTGCCAGGGGTGCGCCGGGATCAACAGCCGTGCGCCGTCCCGCATTTCCGCCGGCCATTCTCCCGATACGAGGCACTCCTCGGCCGGTACGGGGACGAGGCTCAGCCGCACGGACGGGCGGTGCTCCGGGCCGTACGCGAGCTGCTCGGCGACCGAGAAGCCGGGGCGGGAACGGCAGTTGGGGTGGTAGGGGTGACCGTCGACCACCCGCTGCTCCCACTCCCAGTCGGTGACGGGCCAGTTCACGCAGGAGGGCTCCGACGCCGGACTCCCGTTCAGGAGCGGCGAGTTGCCGGGCGCGGTGGCCGAATCGCGGGGGAGCGTGGGCGCCGAACCCCCGTCCGCTTCCGCCTGGTTCGCCCGAGACAGCGCCAACGACGCCGTGCTGTGCGCGAGTTCGCCCGCGAAACCGGCCGAGTGCGGCACCCCGAGGTCCGCCATCAGCCGTGCGGGATCGTCGTACGCGACCCCCGCCAGGTCGACGACGGTGACGTACCCGTCCGTCGCGAACGGGTCGGGGCGCGGGCCGTGCAGGCGGCGGCCGTCGGACAGGCGCAGGGTGAGACCGTCGGCGGACGGCTCGTGGGCGGTGATCCAGGGGAGCGGCTCGTGGGTGAGCGCGCGCCACAGCCGGGTCAGGACGGCGGCACGCACGCCGGGCAGCCCGGCCGTGTACCGGGGGCCGAGATCCGGCCGGTGGACGGCCAGTTCGGCCGCGATCTCGGCCTCGGCGGCGGGGGGACGGTGCACGGACGGGCTCCTTGGGGCGAGCCGACGAGTCGGCGGGACGACGGGGCGGGCGATACGGACGGAAGCGTACGGAGGGTGTCATGGCAGGCTGGGGCGACGGCGATACTGATCGTCCCTGCCCGAACGGACCGTAGAGAACGAGTGGAACGCGTGCCTTACGACCCCCCGTCCGCCGACGCGTACGCCGCCGCGCCGCTGCTCAACTGCCTCCTGCGGGAGATCGCGCAGCCGACGGCCGAACCCGGCGTCCACCGCCTGCCCGGCGGACGGCTGCTGAGAGTGCACGGCACCCGCAGACCCACGCGCCCCGAGCTGTACGACGACCTCGGGCCCGGTCGGGACGACGTGGGCCGCCTCGACCCCGCCGCCCCCGATCCGCACGGCACCCCCCACCCCCTCGACCACCCCGCCCTGGTGAAACTCGTCGCCGAGGAACTCCGCCTCCACACCGGCCTCGACAACCCCGGACTCCCCGCCGAGATGCTGGACAGCCGCGAGGCCGTCGCCGCGATCCTCGCCGCCCGCGCGCACACACCCCCGCCGGACGACCCGTACCGCCGCTCCGAGCAGTCCCTCGTCACCGGCCACCCCTTCCACCCCGCCCCCAAGGCGCGCGGCGGCGGCCCGGCGGCGGCCTGGCTGCCGTACGCCCCCGAGGCGTACGCCGCGTTCCCGCTCACCCTCCTCGGTGTCCGCGAGGACCTCGTCGTCGAGGAGGGCGACGTCTCGGCCCTCGACGCCCTCGGCGAGGCCCCGCCCGGCTACCGCCTGCTCCCCGCGCACCCCTGGCAGCTCGAACTCCTCGGCGGGGCGTTGCAGCAAGCGTTCTCAGAGAAGCATCTCGTCCACCTCGGCACCACCGCTCCCGACGCCTGGCCGACCGCCGCGATCCGCACGGTCTACGACCCGGCCCGCGACCTCTTCCTCAAGTTCAGCCTGGACGTCCGCATCACCAACGACATCCGCCGTCTCTGGGCCCACGACCTGCGCAGACTCCGCCGCACCGACGAGGCCGCCGCCCGCGCCCTGCCCGGCGCCTGGCTCAGCGACCGCGGCTACCGCACCGCCTCCTTCGCCTTCGAGGAGCTCGCCGTCCTGGTCCGCGACGGCTTCGGCGACCTCGGTGACTCCGGCGCGCCCCCGCTCCTCGCGGCGGGCCTCACGGAGGGGTTCGACGGCAGCCCCCTCGCCGCCACGACCGACCCCGAGGGCTGGTGGGAGGCGTACCTCAGGGCCGTCGTACAACCCGCAGTAACGGCTTTCGCAACAGGCGTCGTCCTCGAAGCGCACGCGCAGAACACGCTGGTCGCCGTGGACGCCGCCGGAACGCCCGTGAAGGCGCTGTACCGGGACGCGGAGGGCGTCAAACTGCTGACGGACGTCGACCGCGAGGCGGGCGTGGACCGGGCGGCGGGCTGGGAGCGGCTCGTGTACACGCTCGTCGTCAACCACCTCACCGAGACGGCCGGCGCCCTCACCGAGCACCACCCCGGCTTCGACCCCTGGCCCGCCGTACGCCGGGAGTTCGCGCGCCACGACCTCCCCGAGGCGACCGCGCTCCTGACGGCACCGACACTCCCCGGCAAGACGAACCTCCTCCTGCGCTGGACGGGCGCGGACGGCGCGGACGCCCGCTACCTCCCCCTCCCCAACCCGCTCGCGACCCCCTGACCTGCCCAGGGCCTGCCGTAGGCTGGCCGGTGTGCTGCGCGAAGTGACTGCCGTCCGATACGTGACCCCCCTCAGGTCGGGCGGTTCCGTGCCCGGGGTGGTCGAGGCCGACGACCTCGGTACGTACGTCGTGAAGTTCACCGGCTCCGCGCAGGGCCGCAAGGCGCTGGTCGCCGAGGTGATCGTCGGCGAGCTGGCGCGGGCACTGGGACTGCGGTTCCCGGAACTGGTACTGGCCCACTTCGATCCCCTGATCGCGGACGACGAACCGCACCAGGAGGTCCGCGACCTGCACGCGGCCAGCGCCGGACTGAACCTCGGCATGGACTATCTGCCGGGCGCCCGGGACCTCACACCGGACGTCGCACAAGCGTTTACCGTCGATTCTCTGGAGGCCGGCCGGATCGTCTGGCTCGACGCCCTCACCGTCAACGTCGACCGCACGGTCCACAGCTCCAACCTGATGGTCTGGCCCACCCTCGGCATCGCCCCGCCCCGCCTCTGGCTCATCGACCACGGCGCCGCCCTCGTCTTCCACCACCGCTGGGACGCCTCCGAACCGGAGAAGGCGTACGACTTCCGCCACCACGCCCTCGGCACGTACGCCCCCGACGTCCGCGCCGCCGACGCCGAACTCGCCCCGAAAGTCACGGAAGAACTGCTCCGCGCGATCGTCGCGGAGGTCCCCGACGCCTGGCTCACCGAGGACTTCGCCACCCCCGCCGAGGCCCGCGAGGCGTACGTCGCCTATCTGCACGCCCGTGTACGGGCCTCCGCGCGGTGGCTCCCCACCGACTTCCCCACCCGGGAGGAACTCGCCGCCGAGAACGCCCGGCGGACGGCGCGCAGTCGGCAAGGACGCCCCGCGTGGCTCAAGCAGGTCCCCGACCTGCACGGCAAGCCCGCGGCCGAACAGGATTGGTCGGTGCACCTCGGATGAGCGGCGATGAGATGAGCGGTGATGACACGAGCGGCGACGGCATGCGTGGCCGTGTCGAGATCGAGTACTGCACCCAGTGCCGCTGGCTGCCGCGCGCGGCCTGGCTCGCGCAGGAGCTTCTCACCACGTTCGAGGGCGAGTTGACGGAACTCGCGCTGAAGCCGGGCACGGGCGGGGTGTTCGTCGTCCGGGCGAACGACGAGGTCGTGTGGGACCGGCGCGAGAACGGCTTCCCCGAGCCGACGGCCGTGAAGAAGGCCGTACGCGACCGAGTGGCCCCGGGGAAGACCCTGGGCCACTCGGAACGCTCGAAACCCTTGTGAGGATCAGCCCTTGAGCTGCTCGTACGCGGGCAGCGTCAGGAAGTCCGCGTAGTCGTCGTCCAGGGCGACCTGGAGCAGCAGGTCGTGCGCCTGCTGCCAGTGACCGGAGTTGAAAGTCTCCTCGCCCAACTCGGCCTTGAGGGCGGCGAGTTCGTCGGCGGCGATCTTCCGGACCAGGTCCGCGGTCGCCTTCTCGCCGTTCTCGAACTCCACGCCCGCGTCGATCCACTGCCAGATCTGGGAGCGGGAGATCTCGGCGGTCGCCGCGTCCTCCATGAGGTTGAAGATGGCGACCGCGCCGAGCCCGCGCAGCCACGCCTCGATGTAACGCACGCCCACCTGAACGGCGTTGACGAGTCCGTCGTACGTCGGCTTCGCGTCGAGGGAGTCGATCGCGATCAGGTCGGCGGCCTCGACGCGGACGTCCTCGCGGAGGCGTTCCTTCTGGTTCGGCTTCTCGCCGAGGACCTTGTCGAAGGACTCCAGGGCGATCGGGACCAGGTCGGGGTGGGCGACCCAGGAGCCGTCGAAACCGTCGTTCGCCTCACGGTCCTTGTCGGCGCGGACCTTCTCGAACGCGACCTTGTTGACCTCCGCGTCCCGCCGGGACGGGATGAACGCGGCCATGCCGCCGATCGCGTGCGCGCCGCGCTTGTGGCAGGTGCGGACGAGGAGTTCGGTGTACGCGCGCATGAACGGGGCCGTCATCGTGACCAGGTTGCGGTCCGGGAGGATGAACTTGGCGCCGCCGTCACGGAAGTTCTTCACGATGGAGAACAGGTAGTCCCAGCGGCCCGCGTTCAACCCCGAGGCGTGGTCGCGGAGTTCGTAGAGGATCTCCTCCATCTCGTAGGCCGCGGTGATGGTCTCGATCAGGACGGTCGCGCGGATCGTGCCCTGCGGGATACCGAGGTGGTCCTGGGCGAAGACGAACACCTCGTTCCACAGGCGGGCTTCGAGGTGCGACTCGGTCTTCGGGAGGTAGAAGTACGGGCCCTTGCCGAGGTCCAGGAGGCGCTGGGCGTTGTGGAAGAAGTACAGGCCGAAGTCGACGAAGGCGCCCGGGACCTGCTCGCCGTTCTCGTCCACGAGGTGGCGTTCGTTCAGGTGCCAGCCGCGCGGGCGCATGACGACCGTCGCGAGTTCGGCGTCCGGGCGCAGGGCGTACGACTTGCCGGTGCGCTCGTCCGTGAAGTCGATGTTCCGCGTGTACGCGTCGGCCAGGTTCAGCTGGCCGAGGACCACGTTCTCCCAGGTCGGCGCGGAGGCGTCCTCGAAGTCCGCGAGCCAGATCCGCGCGCCCGAGTTGAGGGCGTTGATCGTCATCTTGCGGTCGGTGGGGCCGGTGATCTCGACCCGGCGGTCGTCCAGGGCGGCCGGGGAGGGGGCGACGCGCCAGGAGTCGTCGGCGCGGATCGCGGCGGTCTCCGGGAGGAAGTCGAGCGTGGAGGTGCGGGCGATCTCGGCGCGGCGCTCCGCGCGGCGGGCCAGGAGTTCGGCGCGGCGCGGGGTGAAACGCTTGTGCAACTCCGCCACGAACGCGAGTGCCTCAGCCGTCAGGACCTCCTCCTGCCGGGGCAGCGGCTCGGCGTCGACGAGGGTCAGTGCGGACATGAGCGGTCACTTCCTTCGCGGAGGGCGGCTCTCCGGTGGCGGAGGGCGCATCGTAAAAATGGATACTAGTTTCCTCATCGTGGAACTTCAATGGTTTGTTGAGGCGCGGCCCGAGCCGCTCGTGGCTTCCGGCTCACTCCAGCCGCCCCAGATCCGCCGCCACGTCGATGTCGTACGCCTCGGCCACGTCCCCGCACTCCACGAACCGCACCTCGTGCGCCTTGAGGTACGTCCGCGCGCCCTGGTCCCCCGTCGCCGACTCCGCGATCCCGGCCCAGTGCGCCGCGCCGAACAGCACGGGATGGCCGCGTACCCCGTCGTACGCGGCCGACGCCAGGGTGTCCACCCCCTCGTACGCCCCCAGCACCCGCCGTACCGCCTCCGGGCCGATCCCCGGCTGGTCCACCAGCGAGACCAGGACCGCGCGCGCGTCCGTCCCGGCGGCGGACTCCAGACCGGCCCGCAGCGACGACCCCATGCCCTCCGCCCACCCGGCGTTCTCCACGAGCACGCAGCCGTCCAGCCGGGCGGCCTCCCGGACGGCGTCGGCGGCGGCGCCCAGGACGACGTGCACGCGCGCGACGCCGGCCGCCCGGAGTGTCGTCACGGCGTGTTCGACGAGCGGGCGGCCCCGGTGGACGAGCAGGGCCTTGGGGCGTCCGCCGAGCCGCCGCCCGGCGCCGGCGGCGAGCACCAGACCGGCTACCTGGGCTTCGTTGTGCGTCATACGTCCTGCATACCTGGACCGGCGCACGCGCGCGTGATCGGACGGGGCTGATTTTCCGTCCTTTGTGTGGCGCCACGCCGCGTGGGTGGCGTTTACTGGCCCGCGTCCCGAGGTGGTCCGAACCACTGCCGGGGGACGCGCGCGTGCGCGAGGGGGGAGAAGCGGTGCTGCGGAGCGTGGGGCAGGGGTCAGTGACGGGCAGCGGCGAAGATCCGAGAGACGGCGGAGATCCCAGAGTCGCGGAGTTACGCGCCGCGGTGTCCCGGCTGCGCCGCGAACTCGCCGCCCACCCGGTGGAGTTCCCCGACCGGGCGATCGCCGAGGACGAACTCGCCGCGCTGGCCGCCATGGCGACCCACGGCACTCCGGAGATCCCCCGGCTGCGCAACTCCCTGCTCGTCGTCGCGGCGGCGATCGGCTCGGTGAGCGCGCTGTCCCGGGGGCTGTCGGAGGTGCGGGCGGCGGTGGAGCTGTTCGGAGGGCCGCCCCGGGGCTGAGGGGCTTCCGCGCTCACCGGGGGTACGGAAACGCCCCCCGGTACCCCGGGTTCCCCACCCGCTCCTCGAACTCCCCGCACACCCACGTCTCCTGCACGAACTCCGTCAGCCGGTCCCAGACCGCGAAGATCCCGTCCGGCCCGTGCTTCCCGCGCACCCTCCGGTACGCGTCCTTCGCGTCCCGGAAGCACGCCAGGCCGCCCATCAGGCCGCTCCCGGCGGGGCTGTAGTCGGACCACGCGCACGCGACGCACGCCCTGACGCGCGTCCCGGGCGGCAGCCGCCGCTGTATCTCGTGGAGGGCGCTCTCGATGTCGTGGAGGCCCTCGGGGGCGGGGTGGTCGTGTCCGTCCAGCCGCAGGAAGACGCTCAGCGTCTGGAACTCGATCGCGCCCCTCGACCCGGGGGCGGCCAAGTCCCCCATCCGCAACGTGCAGTGCAGCGCGCCCGCGCGCGTGCCGTCGCCGTCGACCGTGACGGGCAGCGGTTCCTGCCACTCCAGTACGCAGGCGCAGAGCGCTCCGTCCTCCATGAACGTGAACGGCAGCTCCGGTGGCTCGCCGGAGACCGCGCCCAGATCGTCCATGGAGTCGCCCTCGAAGACGACACCCCTGATCGTCGTCCGGATGCTCGCGCGCCCGTCCGAGACGAACACGACCGGCTCGCGGCCGTGCCGGTCCGTGTAGTGGCCCGGCCAGTACCGCACGTCAGCCGAGGTTCTGGCTGGCCAGCGCCTCCGACAGCTCCCGGGCGACCTGCTGGAGCACCGGGACGATGCGCTCGGTCGCCTCCTCCGTGACACGCCCGGCGGGCCCGGAGATGGAGATCGCGGCGGCGGTGGGGGAGTCCGGCACGGAGACGGCGAGACAGCGCACGCCGATCTCCTGCTCGTTGTCGTCGACCGCGTAGCCGAGGCCGCGTACGGCCTCCAGAGCGGCCAGGAAGGCGTCGGGGGTGGTGATGGTCTTCTCGGTGGCCGCGGGCATCCCTGTGCGGCCCAGGAGGGCGCGTACGTCCCCGTCGGGGAAGCCGGCGAGGAGCGCCTTGCCGACGCCGGTGGAGTGCGGCAGGACGCGCCGGCCGACCTCGGTGAACATCCGCATCGAGTGCTTGGACGGCACCTGCGCGACGTACACGATCTCGTCGCCGTCCAGGAGCGCCATGTTCGCGGTCTCCCCGGTCTCCTCGACGAGCCGCGCGAGATGGGGCCGCGCCCAGGTGCCCAGCAGGCGCGACGCCGACTCGCCGAGCCGGATCAGCCGGGGGCCCAGCGCGTAGCGCCGGTTCGGCTGCTGGCGGACGTACCCGCAGGCCACCAGCGTGCGCATCAGGCGGTGGATCGTCGGCAGCGGCAGCCCGCTGCTCGCCGACAGCTCGCTCAGCCCGACCTCGCCGCCCGCGTCCGCCATCCGCTCCAGGAGGTCGAAGGCGCGCTCTAGGGACTGGACGCCTCCGCCTGCGGACTTGGCGGACTCGGAGGTACTGGCGCTGGACGGCGGCACGGCGCGTTCCTTTCGGCGGTCAGGAGGCATCGGCAGTGCGGGAGGCATCGGTGGTGCAAGAGGCAGCAGCCTACCCGCCGGTGTGTTGACTCCACGGTGGCGCGTCGTTACGTTCTGGCAGGTGAAAGAGTAATTCCGTGATCCGGAAACAGTCGGGTCGAGGAGTGGGCTGAGGGTGGGCTCTTGACGCTCCGGAGGGGCTGAGTGAAGACTCCTTCAACAGAAAGTTGAATTTCGTTACGGGGATGTAAACCCAGGTCAGAGAGGGGTCCCGCGTGTCCGAGGCCGAACTGGTCCTGCGCTCCACGCGCGTGGTCGCACCCGACGGCGAGCGAGCCGCCACGATCGCGGTCTCCGGCGGCACGATCACCGCCGTCCTGCCGTACGACGCACCCGTGCCGTCCGGCGCGCGCGTGGTGGACGTCGGGGACGACGTCGTCCTGCCCGGCCTCGTCGACACCCACGTGCACGTGAACGACCCGGGCCGCACCCACTGGGAGGGCTTCTGGACCGCCACGCGCGCGGCGGCGGCCGGCGGCATCACGACCCTGATCGACATGCCCCTCAACTCCCTCCCGCCGACCACGACCGTCGCCCACCTCGACGTGAAGCGCGAGGTCGCCGCCGACAAGGCGCACATCGACGTCGGCTTCTGGGGCGGCGCCCTCCCCGACAACACCGCCGACCTGCGCCCCCTGCACGACGCCGGGGTCTTCGGCTTCAAGGCGTTCCTGTCGCCCTCCGGGGTGGACGAGTTCCCGCACCTCGACCAGGAGCGACTGGGCCGCTCCCTCGCGGAGATCGCCTCCTTCGACGGCCTCCTCATCGTCCACGCCGAGGACCCGCACCACCTGGAGACGGCCCCCCAGCAGGGCGGCCCGAAGTACGCCGACTTCCTCGCCTCCCGCCCGCGCCACGCCGAGGACACGGCGATCGCGCACCTCCTGGAGCAGGCGGCCCGCCTCCACGCGCGCGTGCACGTCCTGCACCTGTCCTCCGGCGACGCCCTCCCGCTGATCGCGAAGGCCAGGGCGGACGGCGTCCGCGTCACCGTCGAGACGTGCCCGCACTACCTGACGCTCACCGCGGAGGAGGTCCCCGACGGGGCCAGCGAGTTCAAGTGCTGCCCGCCCATCCGGGAGGCCGCCAACCAGGACCTCCTGTGGCAGGCCCTCGCCGACGGGACGATCGACTGCGTCGTCACCGACCACTCGCCCTCCACGGCCGACCTGAAGACCCCCGACTTCGCCACCGCGTGGGGCGGCATCTCCGGACTCCAGCTGAGCCTCCCGGCGGTCTGGACGGCCGCACGCGCGCGTGGCCACTCCCTGGAGGACGTCGTGCGCTGGATGTCCGCCCGGACGGCCGCCCTGGCCGGCCTCGACGGCCGCAAGGGCGCGATCGCCCCCGGCCACGACGCGGACTTCGCCGTCCTCGCCCCCGACGAGACGTTCACCGTCGACCCGGCGGCACTCCAGCACCGCAACCGCGTCACCGCGTACGCGGGACACACCCTGTACGGCGTCGTGAAGTCCACCTGGCTGCGCGGCACGCGCGTGTACGCGCGCGGGGAGTTCACCGAGCCGAAGGGCGAACTGCTGACCCGCACCCGCTGAACCGTTTCCCCCACCTCCTCACGGACGCAGAACCGATTCCCCGCACCCGCACCGGCCGACTCCGAAAGGCACCCCCTGTGACGGCGATCCCCCGTTTCACCGGCGACGCGCAGCCCTACCAGGGCGGCGATCCGTACGCGGACCACCGCAGCGCCGACCTCCCCTTCACGCACCTCGCCGACCTCGCGGACCGGCAGCTCGGCGCCGGGGTGATCGCCGCCAACGACGAGTTCTTCGCCCACCGGGAGAACCTCCTGCTGCCCGGCCGCGCGGTCTTCGACCCCGAGCACTTCGGGCACAAGGGCAAGGTCATGGACGGCTGGGAGACCCGCCGCAGGCGCGGCGCCTCGGCCGAGCACCCCTGGCCGACCGCCGAGGACCACGACTGGGCGCTGATCCGCCTCGGCGCCCCCGGCGTCGTCCGCGGCGTCGTCGTCGACACCGCGCACTTCCGCGGCAACTACCCGAAGGCCGTCTCCGTGGAGGCCACCTCGGTGCCGGGCTCGCCCTCCCCGGAGGAGCTCCTCGGGGACGACGTCAAGTGGACGACCCTCGTGCCGCGCACCGAGGTCGGCGGCCACGCGGCGAACGGTTTCGCCGTCGACATTGAACAGCGCTTCACCCACCTGCGCCTCAACCAGCACCCCGACGGCGGCATCGCGCGCCTGCGCGTGTACGGCGAGGTCGTGCCCGACCCGGCCTGGCTGGCCGTCCTCGGCGCCTACGACGTCGTCGCCCTGGAGAACGGCGGGCAGGCCGAGGACGCCTCCAACCTGTTCTACTCCCCGGCGTCCAACACCATCCGCCCCGGCCGCTCCCGGCAGATGGACGACGGCTGGGAGACCCGGCGCCGCCGGGACCGGGGCAACGACTGGATTCGCTACCGGCTCGCCGCGCAGGCCGAGATCCGCGCGGTCGAGATCGACACCGCCTACCTGAAGGGCAACAGCGCCGGCTGGGCGTCCGTCGCCGTGCGCGACGGCGAGGACGGCGACTGGCGCGAGATCCTCCCGCGCACCCGCCTCCAGCCCGACACGAACCACCGCTTCGTCCTGCCGGAGCCGGCCGTCGGCACGCACGCGCGCGTGGACATCTATCCGGACGGCGGCATCTCCCGCCTGCGCCTGCACGGCGCGCTCACCGGACAGGGCGCCGCCGACCTCGCCGCCCGCCACCGGGAACTGGGCGGCTGAGGGGACACCTGCCGTACGGACCGATGAGTTGCGCGCGCGGGAGGGGTCTGAGCTGATGACCACGGACCCCGCCCGCCGCGCAGGAGGGCGGGGAACATCGGATCTCTCCGGAAAGAGGCCCCGCCATGGGCAAGCTCACCTCCACCGTGTTCGTCTCGCTCGACGGCGTCCACCAGGCCCCCGGGGGCCCCTCGGAGGACCCGGCCGACGGCTTCACCCAGGGCGGCTGGAGCGTCCCCTACGACGATGACGACTTCGGCCGGTTCGTGCTGGACAGCTTCGGCCGCGTCGGCGCGTTCCTCCTCGGCCGCCGCACCTACGACATCTTCGCGGGCTACTGGCCGAAGGTGACCGACCCCGACAACCTGGTCGCGGTCAAGCTGAACGCCCTCCCGAAGTACGTCCCCTCGACGACCCTCACCGACCCCTCCTGGGCCGGTACGACGGTCCTCACGGGCGATCTGGCCGAGGAGGTCTCCGCCCTCAAGGAGCGCACCGAGGGCGAGCTCCAGGTCCACGGCAGCGGCGCGCTCGTCCGCTCCCTCGTCGACCTCGGCCTCCTCGACACCCTTCACCTCATGACGTTCCCGGTGGTCCTCGGCGCAGGCCGCAGGCTCTTCCCCGAAGGCACCGCCCCGACCGCGTTCCAGCACGTCGGAGGCAGCGTCACGAGCACCGGAGTGGTCATCTCCACCTACGAGTTGACGGGCCGTCCGACGTACGGCTCGTTCGAACTCCCGGCCGACGCCTAGCCGCAGGTTAACTTCCTGAAAACTCATCGCACTCGACGGGAAAATCTTCGAAGTTGTCGTTGACATGCCAGCATCTACGCGCGTCATCATGGACGCATGAGATTCCCCCCACGCATCACCCGGGTCGCCGCCGCAGGCGCCGTCCTGTCAGCGCTCCTCGTCGGCGGAGCCGTCACCGCGACCCCCGCCGCGGCGGCGGTCGGCAGCATCTGCTACAGCGATCTGCCGTCGCAGGCGTACACCACCCTGAACCTGATCGACCAGGGAGGTCCGTTCCCGTACTCGCAGGACGGGGTCGTCTTCCAGAACCGCGAAGGCGTCCTGCCCAGCCGCTCCAGCGGCTACTACCACGAGTACACGGTCAAGACGCCGGGCTCCTCCACGCGCGGCGCGCGTCGCATCGTCACCGGTCAGCAGTACCAGGAGGACTACTACACCTCCGACCACTACGCGACGTTCGACCTGATCGACTTCGACTGCTGAGCCACCCCCACGCTCAGCCCTGAGGACAGGTGCGACGCCGGCGGCCCGGCCCGGGATCAGTCGGGCCTCCGGCGCTCCGCGACGGCGAACAGGGCGCACGCGAGCACGACGAGTGCGATGCTCGCGTACACCTCCACCCCGTCGAGGAAACCGATCTGCCGCACGAACCCGATGTCCCAGCCGGCGAACTCGTGCAGCAGCCCCATCCCGCCCTGGACCAGGGCGAGGAGACCGAGAACCTCCAGCAACGCCTTCATGCAGGCGACTCTCGCCCCGCGGACCCCCCTCGCACACCGGCCGCGGGGCGACGTCGTCCCTACGGAAGATCGGTTCTCCCGCGCGTGGGAGGGCCGAAAGTCGACGCCTGCGCGACTTAGGTAGTCGAACGCCCTGACGGAGCGGCGGGCGGGCGTCCCGGACGCATAGATTTGTCGACCGTGAAGACCGTGAAGCAGGACCGGGGGACACGGGCGTTCGCGGGGCCGAGATGGCTGCTGCCGTCCGCCGTCGTCGCCGAACTCGACCAGGACGGCGACCCCGCGCGGGCGGGCCGGCGGCCCCGGCGCACCGCGCGCGACTGGCTCGTCGACTTCACCGCGTTCTTCCTGGCCGTCCTGGTGGGCCTGCTGGCCGCCGACAGCCTCCCCAAGGAGCAGCTGCCGCACTCCCTCGCCGTCCTCGACCAGGTCGTGGGCGCCCTGTCCTGCGCCGCCGTGTGGCTGCGCCGCCGCTGGCCGCTGGCGATCGCCGTCGCGATGGTCCCGGTCGGCCTGGTCTCCGCGAGTGCGGGCGGCGCCGGGATGATCATCCTGTTCACCCTGATCGTCCACCGGCCCCTCAAGCAGGCCGCCTGGGTGTGGGCCTCCTCCCTCGCGCTGATGCCGGTGTTCTACTGGCTGCGCCCCGACCCGGACCTGCCCTATCTGGGCGTCCTGCTGCTCGTCCTCGTGTTCAGCGCCTGCGTCATCGGCTGGGGTCTGTTCGTCCGCTCCAAGCGGCAGCTCATGCTCAGCCTGCACGACCGCGCCCGCCGCGCGGAGACCGAGGCGCGCCTGCGCGCGGAACAGGCGCAGCGCCTCGCGCGCGAGGCCATCGCCCGGGAGATGCACGACGTCCTCGCCCACCGGCTGACCCTCCTGAGCGTCCACGCGGGCGCCCTGGAGTTCCGCCCGGACGCGCCCCGGGAGGAGATCGCCCGCGCGGCCGGGGTGATCCGGGAGAGCGCCCACGAGGCCCTCCAGGACCTGCGCGAGATCATCGGCGTCCTGCGCGCGGGGGAGGCCGACGACAAGGGCCGCCCGCAGCCCACCCTCGGCGGCCTCGACGCGCTCGCCGCCGAGTCCCGGGAGGCCGGCATGAAGGTCACCCTCGGGCAGCGCGTCACCGACCCCGCGTCCGTCCCCGCCTCCGTCGGCCGCACCGCCTACCGCATCGCCCAGGAGGCCCTCACCAACGCCCGCAAGCACGCCCCCGGCACCGAGGTGTCCGTGACGGTCGCCGGCGCCCCCGGGGACGGCCTCACCGTCACCGTCGCCAACCCCGCCCCCGAGGGCGACGTCCCGCACGTCCCCGGCTCCGGCCAGGGCCTCATCGGGCTCACCGAACGCGCCGCCCTCGCCGGCGGCACCCTCACCCACGGGCCCCTGGACGACGGCGGGTTCGAGGTCCGCGCCTGGCTGCCGTGGCGCACGGAGAGCGCGCGGTGAGACGTACCGGAAGGGCACCGGGACATGATTTCGTGAGCCCATGACTACGACGATCAGACTGCTCCTCGTCGACGACGACCCGTTGGTGCGGGCCGGGCTGTCCCTGATGCTGGGCGGCGCCGACGACGTCCGGATCGTCGGCGAGGCGGCCGACGGCGCCGAGGTCGAGGAACTCGTCGACCGGACACGGCCCGACGTCGTCCTGATGGACATCCGGATGCCCGCCGTGGACGGCCTCACCGCCACCGAACGCCTGCGCGCCCGCGCGGACGCGCCCCAGGTCGTCGTCCTCACCACCTTCCACGCCGACGAACAGGTCCTGCGCGCCCTGCGCGCGGGCGCCGCCGGATTCGTCCTCAAGGACACCCCGCCCGCCGAGATCCTCGACGCCGTCCGCAAGGTCGCGGCCGGCGACCCCGTCCTGTCGCCCGTCGTCACCCGCCAGCTGATGGCCCACGCCGCCGGCAGCGCCGCCGACACCCGCCACGCACGCGCGCGTACCCGCCTCGCCGCACTCGGCGACCGCGAACGGGACGTCGTCGTCCGCCTCGGCCGGGGCATGAGCAACGCCGAGATCGCCGGCGAGCTGTTCATGAGCGTCGCCACCGTCAAGTCCCACGTCTCCCGGATTCTCGCCAGACTCGGCCTCAACAACCGGGTCCAGATCGCCCTGCTCGCCTACGACGCCGGGCTGCTCGACGAAGAGGCGTAGCCCGGCGGGCACTTCGCGGCGCCGCCGTCCGTTGGAGGGGTGACGGGGTGACGGGAGGGGAATCGCATGGGTGACGTGGTCGATCTGTGGGGGTCGGGCGAGCGGGGTGTCGTCGACCTGACGCACCTCGGCGAGGAGTTCCGGCGCGACCCGCACCCGGTGTACGCGCGCCTGCGCGAGCGGGGTCCGGTGCACCGGGTACGGCTCGGCGGGGCGGACGGCGCCTGGGAGACCTGGCTGGTCGTCGGGTACGACGAGGCGCGCGCGGCGCTCGCCGACGGCAGGCTGGCCAAGGACCAGCGCGGCCTCGACGGCGACCGGGACGAGGCGGTGATCGGCCGTCATCTCCTCGGCACCGACCCGCCGGAGCACACCCGCCTGCGCTCCCTCGTCACCCGCGCGTTCACCGCGCGCCGCGTGCAGGCCCTCGCCCCGAGGGTCCAGGAGATCACCGACGGCCTCCTCGACGCGATGATCCCGCGCGGGCGCGCCGACCTCGTCGACGCGTTCTCCTTCCCGCTGCCCATCACCGTCATCTGCGAACTCCTCGGTGTCCCCGAGCTGGACCGCGCGGCGTTCCGCGAGATGTCCACCGAGGTCGTCGCGCCCAGCGCGCCCGGCGCGGGCCCGCAGGCGATCGTCCGCCTCGGCGGGTACCTGACCGAGCTGATCGAGGACAAGCGGTGCAGCCGCCCCACCGACGACCTGCTGAGCGACCTGATCCGCACCACCGCCGAGGACGGCGACCGGCTCTCCCCGGCCGAACTGCGCGGTATGGCCTTCCTGCTGCTCATCGCGGGCCACGAGACGACCGTCAACCTGATCACCAACGCGGTCCACACCCTCCTCACCCGCCCCGAGCACCTCGCCGCCCTGCGCGCCGACCCCGGCCTGCTGGACGGCGTGATCGAGGAGACGCTGCGCTGGGAGGGCCCGGTGGAGAACGCGACGTTCCGGTACGCCGCGCGCCCCCTGGAGATCGGCGGCGTCCCGATCGAACCGGGCGCCTCGGTGGTGATCGGCCTCGCCGCGCCCGACCGCGACCCCGCGCGCTTCCCCGACCCCGACCGCTTCGACCCCCGCCGCGACACCCGGGGTCACCTCGCCTTCGGCCACGGCATCCACTACTGCCTCGGCGCCCCGCTGGCCCGTCTGGAGGCCCGTACGGCGATCGCGTCCCTCCTGGACAGAGCCCCCGGCCTCACCCTCGACGGCCCGCCGGGGGAGTGGCTGCCCGGGATGCTGATCCGGGGGGTGCGGAGCCTGCCGGTGCGGTGGTGAGGGGTGCGCGGGGCCGGGAGGACCGGACGGGAAACCGGTCGGACGGTCTTCAAAGCTGACGCCTGCTCGCATTTATGCGCGCGCTTCGGACGGTCTCCTTCACGCGCGCGTCCCGGATGGTCCCCTTCACGCGCGCGTCCCCGGCGATCCCTCTCAGACGTGCGCCCCCGCGATCTCCGCCAGATGCACCGGTCTGCGCTCGCGCAGCGACAGATCGCACGCCTCCGCGACCCGCAGCGCCTGAAGCGCCTCACGGCCGTCACAGGGGTTCGCGCGCTCGCCCCGGACCACCTCGACGAACGCGATCAGTTCGGCCTCGTAGGAGGGCGCGAAACGCTCCAGGAAGCCGCTCCACGGCTTGTCCGCGGCGGGCGGCCCGGTCGGCTCGGTGGACGCGATCGGCGTACGGTCGTCCAGCCCGACGACGATCTGGTCCAGCTCGCCCGCCAGCTCCATCCGGACGTCGTACCCGGCGCCGTTCATCCGCGTCGCCGTGGCCGTCGCCAGCGTGCCGCCCTCCAGGGTCAGCACCGCCGCCGCGGTGTCGACGTCACCGGCCGCGCGGAACATCGGCGGCCCGGCGTCCGAGCCCGTGGCGTACACCTGCGTCACCTCCCGCCCGGTGACCCAGCGCAGCGCGTCGTAGTCGTGCATCAGGTCGTCCCGGAAGATCCCGCCGGACACCGGCAGCCAGTCGGCGGGCGGCGGGGTCTGGTCGGACGTCACCGTCCGCACCGTGTGCAGCCGCCCCAGACGGCCCGCGTGGACGGCCTCGCGGGCGCCCAGGTAGCCGGTGTCGAAGCGGCGCTGGAATCCCATCTGGAGGACCGTCCCGGCCGCCTCCACCTCGGCGAGCGCGTGCAGCGTGCCCGGCAGGTCGAGCGCGATCGGCTTCTCGCAGAAGACCGGCAGCCCGGCCCGCGCCGCCCGGCCGATCAGCTCGGCGTGCGCCGCCGTGGACGCGGTGATCACGACCGCGTCCACGCCCCAGCGGAAGATCTCGTCGACCCCGGGCGCCGCCGTCTCCCCGAGGCGCAGCGCCAGCTCCTGCGCCCGCGCGGGGTTCGCGTCCGTCAGGATCAAGGAGCCGACCTCGCGGTGCCGCCTCAGTGTGTTCGCATGAATCGTGCCGATGCGGCCCGTCCCGATGACGCCGATACGCATGAGGACAAAGTGCGGTGACGGGAGGTTCCCTGTCAATCCGCATGTCCGGACAATCTGACTGCGCACCTTTCCGTCCACGGACCCCGGGGCTACGCTCGGGCCGTGCCGAAACCAGAAGTGGACCCGACCGTGCAGCTCGAACTCCGCGTGGACAGAAGCTCCCCGGTGCCGTTGTACTTCCAGCTCTCCCAGCAGCTGGAGGCGGCCATCGAGCACGGCTCGCTCACCCCCGGCAGCCTCCTCGGCAACGAGATCGAACTCGCCGGGCGCCTCGGCCTGTCCCGCCCGACCGTCCGCCAGGCCATCCAGTCCCTCGTCGACAAGGGGCTCCTCGTACGCCGCCGGGGCGTCGGCACCCAGGTCGTGCACAGCCAGGTCAAGCGGCCCCTCGAACTGAGCAGCCTCTACGACGACCTGGAGTCGGCCGGCCAGCGCCCCGCGACGACCGTCCTGGTCAACACGGCCGTCCCGGCCACCGCCGAGATCGCCGCCGCGCTCGCCGTCGCCGAGGGCAGCGAGGTCCAGCGCGTCGAACGGCTGCGCCTCGCGCACGGCGAGCCGATGGCCTACCTCTGCAACCACCTGCCCGCAGGGCTCCTCGACCTCGACACCGGCCAGCTGGAGGCCACCGGCCTCTACCGGCTGATGCGCGCCGCCGGGATCACCCTGCACAGCGCCCGCCAGTCCATCGGCGCCCGCGCGGCGACCGCCCCCGAGGCCGAGCGCCTCGCCGAACCCGAGGGCGCCCCCCTGCTCACCATGCAGCGCACCACCTTCGACGACACCGGCCGCGCGGTCGAGTTCGGCGACCACATCTACCGCCCGACCCGCTACTCCTTCGAGTTCCAGCTCCTCGTACGCCCCTGAGGGGGCCGTGATCCGGGAGGCCCGCGCGGGACGGTCCGCGCGGGCCTTTTCGCGTCGCCCCGCGCGCGTGTCGGAGAGTCGAAAAGTCCCAATGTCCGGACAATGCG
The DNA here is from genome assembly GCF_040610055.1 of Streptomyces sp. NPDC004539. NCBI lineage: Bacteria > Bacillati > Actinomycetota > Actinomycetes > Kitasatosporales > Streptomycetaceae > Streptomyces > Streptomyces sp. NPDC004539. Next base: position 624,420 of record NZ_JBEXLS010000002.1, read on the forward strand.
ACCGAGTCGCGGTCCCCGGTCGCGCCCCGCGTGTGCCATGTGTTCGATACTGGGGCGTTTGCGTCCGGTGAGCGGTCACCCGGCGCGGACGTACGACAACGCACGGCAGGACAGCAAGAAGGGCACGGCCTCGTGGCACGGTTTCGGACCTGGGCAGGGATCGCGATGGCGGGGGCGCTCTGCGTGTCCCTCGCGGGATGCAGCAGCACCGGGGGCAAGCGCGCCGAGGACGCCCGCAAAGCCGCGTCCGCCCAGGGCAGGGCGGCGGTGGACACACCCCGCTGGACGTTCGCGATGATCACCCACTCCGGTGATGGGGACACCTTCTGGGACATCGTCCAGAACGGCGCGAAGCAGGCGGCCGTCAAGGACAACATCAACTTCCTGTACTCCCACGACGACGAGGCCCAGCAGCAGGCCCAGCTCGTCGACGCGGCCGTCGACAAGCGGGTCGACGGCATCATCGTCACCCTCGCCAAACCGGACGCCATGAAGGCCGCCGTCGCGCGCGCGGTGAAGGCCGGCATCCCCGTCGTCACCGTCAACTCCGGCTCCGCCGAGTCCGAGGCGTTCGGGGCGCTCACGCACATCGGGCAGGACGAGACCGTCGCCGGCGAGGCCGTCGGCGAGGAGCTGAACAAGCGCGGGAGGAAGAAGGCCGTCTGCGTCCTGCACGAACAGGGCAACGTCGGCCACGAACAGCGCTGCGCGGGCGTCGCCAAGACGTTCGCCGGGAGCATCCAGAACCTGTACGTCACCGGTACCAACATGCCCGACGTGCAGTCCTCCATCGAGGCCAAGCTCCAGGCCGACCCCTCGATCGACGCCGTCGTCACCCTCGGCGCGCCGTACGCCGACACCGCCGTCAAGGCGAAGCAGGGCGCCGGCAGCAAGGCCGAGATCGACACCTTCGACCTCAACGCCAAGGTCGCCGCGGGCCTCACGGACGGCTCCCTGGGCTTCGCCGTCGACCAGCAGCCCTACCTCCAGGGCTACGAGGCCGTCGACCTGCTGTGGCTCTACCGGTACAACGACGACGTCCTCGGCGGTGGCAAGCCCGTCCTGACCGGCCCCCAGATCGTCACCAAGGACCAGGCGGCCCGGCTCGCCCAGTACACCGAGCGGGGCACCCGATGACCGGCACGACCGACGAACGCCTGCTGGAGACCTCTCCGCTGCGCCGGCTCCTCGGCCGCCCCGAACTGGGCTCCGTGGTCGGCGCGGTCGCCGTGTTCCTGTTCTTCGCGGTGACCGCCGACAGCTTCCTGCGCGCCGCGAGCCTGTCGACCGTCCTGTACGCGTCCTCGACGATCGGCATCATGGCCGTCCCCGTCGCCCTGCTGATGATCGGCGGCGAGTTCGACCTGTCGGCGGGCGTCATGGTGACGTCGTCGGCATTGATCTCGTCCATGTTCAGCTACCAGATGACGGCCAACGTCTGGGTCGGCGTCGGGGTGTCCCTGCTGACGACGCTGGCGATCGGCGCCTTCAACGGGTACGTCCTCACCCGCACCGGCCTGCCGAGCTTCATCGTCACGCTCGGCACGTTCCTCATGTTGACCGGGTTGAATCTCGGCTTGACCAAGTTGATCGACGACACGGTGTCCACCAAGAGCATCGCGGACATGGAGGGGTTCCCCTCCGCCCACGACCTCTTCGCCTCCACCTTCACCATCGGCGGCGTCGACTTCAAGGTCACCATCCTGTGGTGGCTCGCCCTGGTCGCCCTCGCCTCCTGGATTCTGCTGCGCACCCGCGCGGGCAACTGGATCTTCGCCGTCGGCGGCAACCAGGACGCGGCCCGCGCGGTGGGCGTCCCGGTCGTCCGCACGAAGATCGGCCTCTACATGGGCGTCGCCCTCGGAGCGTGGATCTCCGGTCAGCACCTGCTGTTCAGCTACGACGTCGTCCAGTCCGGCGAGGGCGTCGGCAACGAGCTGATCTACATCATCGCGGCCGTCATCGGCGGCTGCCTCATCACCGGCGGCTACGGCAGCGCCGTCGGCTCGGCGGTCGGCGCGCTCATCTTCGGCATGACCAGCAAGGGCATCGTCTTCGCCGAGTGGAACCCCGACTGGTTCAAGTTCTTCCTCGGAGCGATGCTGCTCCTCGCGACCCTCCTCAACACGTGGGTCCGCAAGCGCGCGGAGGCGACCAAGTGACCCTCGTCGAACTGACCGACGTCAGCAAGCACTACGGCAACATCCGCGCCCTGGAGGGCGTCTCCCTCGCCGTCAACGCCGGCGAGATCACCTGCGTCCTCGGCGACAACGGCGCCGGCAAGTCAACATTGATCAAGATCATCGCGGGGTTGCATCAACATGACGGCGGCACGCTCGACATTGACGGCGAATCAACCCGCCTGACCTCCCCCCGCGACGCCCTCGACCGCGGCATCGCCACCGTCTACCAGGACCTCGCCGTCGTCGGCCTCATGCCGGTCTGGCGCAACTTCTTCCTCGGCTCCGAGCCCCGCGTCGGCAGGGGCCCCTTCAAACGCCTCGACGTCGACCTGATGCGCCGCACGACCCACGCGGAACTCCTCCGCATGGGCATCGACCTCCGCGACGTCGATCAACCCATCGGCACGTTGTCGGGCGGCGAACGTCAGTGTGTGGCCATCGCGAGGGCGGTCCACTTCGGCGCGAAGGTCCTGGTCCTGGACGAGCCCACAGCGGCGCTGGGCGTGAAGCAGTCGGGCGTGGTGTTGAAGTACGTGGCGGCGGCGCGGGACGAGGGCCTGGGCGTGGTCTTCATCACCCACAACCCGCATCACGCGTACATGGTGGGCGACAGATTCGTATTGCTGAAGCGCGGAACAATGGTCGGAAACCATGCTCGCGACGACATCAGCCTGGACGAACTGACCAGGCAAATGGCGGGCGGAACGGAGCTGGACGCTCTACGCCACGAGCTGCGACGGACCCAGGGGCGCGGGGAACTGCGCGAGTAACCACGAAGCACCCGCAGACGGCGATGCACGGAACCTCCCACCCCCTGCCCCGCTCGGCGTCACCACGCACCGTGCGGCAGAATCAAGCCCGATGAGCACCTACGGCACCTTCACCGCCCCCATCGGCTCCCGCCGAGCCCCGGTCCTGCGCACCGTCGGCACCCGTGAGCGCCGCTCCCACCTGACGGCCCCGCGCGTGCCGACGGTCGGCATCGACATCGGCGGCACCAAGGTCATGGCGGGCGTGGTCGACGCCGACGGCAACATCCTGGAGAAGCTCCGCACGGAGACCCCGGACAAGTCGAAGAGCCCGAAGGTCGTCGAGGACACGATCGTCGAACTCGTCCTCGACCTCTCCGACCGCCACGACGTCCACGCCGTCGGTATCGGCGCGGCCGGCTGGGTCGACGCGGACCGCAACCGCGTCCTGTTCGCCCCCCACCTGTCCTGGCGCAACGAACCCCTGCGCGACCGCCTCTCGGGCCGCCTCTCGGTCCCGGTCCTGGTCGACAACGACGCCAACACGGCCGCCTGGGCGGAGTGGCGGTTCGGCGCGGGCCGCGGCGAGGACCACCTCGTGATGATCACGCTGGGCACCGGCATCGGCGGCGCGATCCTGGAGGACGGCCAGGTCAAGCGCGGTAAGTACGGCGTGGCCGGCGAGTTCGGGCACATGCAGGTCGTCCCCGGCGGACACCGCTGCCCGTGCGGCAACCGCGGCTGCTGGGAGCAGTACAGCTCCGGCAACGCGCTCGTCCGGGAGGCCAAGGAACTCGCGGCGGCCGACTCGCCGGTCGCGTACGGGATCATCGAGCACGTCAAGGGCCAGATCGACGACATCACCGGTCCGATGATCACGGAGCTGGCCCGCGACGGCGACGCGATGTGCGTCGAACTGCTCCAGGACATCGGCCAGTGGCTCGGCGTCGGCATCGCCAACCTCGCCGCCGCCCTCGACCCGTCCTGCTTCGTCATCGGCGGCGGCGTGTCGGCCGCCGACGACCTTCTCATCGCCCCCGCGCGGGACGCGTTCAAACGCCAGCTCACCGGCCGCGGCTACCGCCCCGAGGCACGGATCGTGCGCGCCCAGCTCGGCCCCGAAGCCGGCATGGTGGGCGCCGCCGACCTGGCCCGGCTGGTGGCCCGCCGGTTCCGGCGCGCCAAGCGGCGCCGGGTCGAGCGGTACGAGCGCTACGAACGGTTCGCCGAGACCCGCCGTACGCAGGACACCGCGTGACCGCGGCGCTGCCCCGGCAGGCGGCGCCCCCGGACGAGCCGTCGCGGCCCCCGGAGGACCGGGGGCACGTCATCCGGCGCAGGGCGCTCACCCTGCTGATCATCGTGCTCCTGATCGGCGTGCCCGCCGGCTACCTGGTGATCTCCGCCGCGCAGAGCCGGGACAGCGGCAAGGACAAGGAGGCGAAGTACTCGGCGACCGGCCTCACCAAGGGCTGGCCGTCGAAGGTGCAGCGCCGCCTCTACCAGGTGCCCGTCCCGCACCCCTCGGTCAACGTCGCCTACTACGAGACCAACAACTGGCGCACCAGCCGCCTGTACGTGCAGTTCCAGACGACGAACGCCGGCCTGGACGAGTTCCTCGCCGACCTCGGGCTCACCCGCACCGACCTCGTCAAGGGCAGGATCGCCGTCAACGCGCGCGACCAGGGCATCACCGGCTGGACCTTCACCGGCCCCGGCGCCCGGCCCGGCGACACCTTCGGTCTGGTGAAGGAGCAGAAGAACCCCAAGCCGACCCTGGACGTCGTCGTGAACACCTGGAACACGGACAACCCGATCGTGTACGTCGTCTCGCGCACCAGCCCCTGAGGCCCGCGGGAAGCCGCCCCGGCCGGTCTCCGGGGCCGATTGTCAGACCCCGCCCGTAGAGTCGGAGACGAGCTGATCCGAGACACGGGCGGAGGTGGACGAAGCGCATGGACGAGCAGGCGGTGGAGGTGCCCTCCCGGCTGGCGGCCGTCTTCCTGCCCGCGCCCCTGCCCCGCGCGGGCCGCGTCGCCTTCTGGGACCCGCAGGACGCCCCCCTGCCCCCCGGCGCCGCGGCGGAACTGACGGTCGTCCGGCCGCACGGCGCGAGCGCCGCCCGCCGCCGGCAGGCCCCGGCGCTGTCGCTGCCCCTGGAGCGCGCCCTGCCGGTCCTCGTGCGCGCCCGCCGAGACCCCGCCGCCCACCCCGCCACGGCCTGCTGGGGCGCCGCCGCGCTCCACGCCCTGCGCCTCGTCGCACGCGGGCGCCTGCTGCCCGGCCTCACCCCCGCCGGGGACGACGCCTGGCGCGCGGGCCCGCTCGACCCCGACGACCTCGCCCACCTCCGCGCGATCGCGGCGGCGATGCCGTACGAGGCCCACGCGGTCCCGCTGCCCGGCCCCGGCCCGCTGCGCCTCCCCGACCCCGAACCCCTCGTCCGGGCCTTCCTGGACGCCGTAGCGGACACCCTCCCGCGCACCCCGGCCGCCCCGCACACCGTGGGCCGCCCCTTCGCCGACCACCGCCCCCAGCGCCTCCCCGGCGCCCGCGACTGGGCCGCGGAGGTCGCCGCCGGGCGGGACGCGGGCGTACGCATCTCCCTGCGCCTCGACCTTTCCGCGTCCGACGTCTTCGACGACAGCGAGGACGCCTCCCGCGCGGGAGCCGCGATCGTCCAGGTCCACAGCCTCGCCGACCCCACGCTCCTCACCGACGCCGCCGCCCTGTGGTCGGGCGCCGCCGAGGACGCGTTCGGCCCCCGCGCACGCGTGGACGCCGCCCTCGCCGTACGCCGCGCCGCGCGCGTCTGGCCCCCGCTGGCCCGCCTCACCGAACGGGACGCGCCGGACGCGCTGGCCCTCTCCGAGGAGGAGCTGACCGACCTGCTGGGCCGCGCGGGCGCCCGGCTCGCGCAGGCCGGGGTCGCCGTCCACTGGCCCCGCGACCTCGCCCAGGACCTCACCGCCACCGCCGTCGTCCGCTCCGCCCCCGGCTCCGCGACGGACGGCACGGGCTTCTTCGAGGGCGAGGAACTCCTCAAGTTCCACTGGCAGCTGGCGCTGGCCGGCGATCCGCTGACCGAGGCCGAGATGGACGCCCTGGCCGAGGCCCACCGCCCCGTCGTCCGGCTGCGCGACCGGTGGGTCGTCGTCGACCCGGAGCTGGTCCGCAAGGCCCGCAAGCGCGAACTCGGCCTCCTCGACCCGGTCGACGCCCTGTCCGTCGCCCTCACCGGCAGCGCCGAGATCGACGGCGAGCGCGTCGAGGCCGTCCCCGTGGGCGCGCTGGCCACCCTCCGCGACCGCCTCACGGCAGGCGTACGGCCCGCCGAACCGCCGTCCGGCCTCAAGGCCACCCTGCGCGACTACCAGCTCAAGGGCCTCGCCTGGCTCGACCTCATGACCTCCCTCGGCCTCGGCGGCTGCCTCGCGGACGACATGGGCCTCGGCAAGACCGTCACCCTCATCGCCCTGCACCTCAAGCGCGCCCGCCCCGAACCCACCCTCGTCGTCTGCCCCGCCTCCCTCCTCGGCAACTGGCAGCGCGAGATCGGCAAGTTCGCCCCCGGCACCCCCGTCCGCCGCTTCCACGGCCCGGAACGCACGCTGGACGGCCTCACCGGCGGATTCGTCCTCACCACCTACGGCACCCTGCGCTCCGCCGCCACCGCCCTCGCCGCACAGCCCTGGGGCATGGTCGTCGCCGACGAGGCACAGCACGTGAAGAACCCCCACTCCGCGACCGCCAAAGCCCTCAGGACGATCCCCGCGCCCGCGCGCGTGGCGCTCACCGGCACCCCCGTCGAGAACAACCTCTCCGAACTGTGGGCCCTCCTCGACTGGACCACCCCCGGACTCCTCGGCCCCCTCAAGGCGTTCCGCTCCCGGCACGCGCGCGCGGTGGAGAACGGCGAGGACGCCGAGGCCGTCGAACGCCTCGCCCGCCTGGTGCGGCCCTTCCTGCTGCGCCGCCGCAAGTCCGACCCCGGGATCGTCCCCGAACTCCCGCCCAAGACCGAGACCGACCACCCGGTGCCGCTCACCCGCGAACAGGCCGCGCTGTACGAGGCGGTCGTCCGGGAGTCGATGCTCGCCATCGAGACGTCGGACGGCATGGCCCGCCGGGGCCTCGTCCTCAAGCTCCTCGGCGCGCTCAAGCAGATCTGCGACCACCCCGCGCTGTACCTCAAGGGCGACGCCGGCGCCCCCGGCCGCTCCGGCAAGCTCGCCCTTCTCGACGAACTGCTCGACACCGTCCTCTCCGAGGACGGCTCCGCCCTCGTCTTCACCCAGTACGTCGGCATGGCCCGCCTCGTCACCGAGCATCTCGCCGCCCGCGCGGTCCCCGTCGAACTCCTCCACGGCGGGACACCCGTCCCCGAGCGCGAGCGCATGGTCGACCGGTTCCAGGACGGCGCCACGCCCGTGCTCGTGCTGTCGTTGAAGGCCGCCGGCACCGGTCTCAACCTCACGCGCGCGGGGCACGTGATCCACGTCGACCGGTGGTGGAACCCGGCGGTCGAGGAACAGGCCACCGACCGCGCGTACCGCATCGGCCAGACCCAGCCCGTCCAGGTCCACCGGCTCATCACCGAAGGCACCGTCGAGGACCGCATCGCCGAGATGCTGGAGAGCAAGCGGGCCCTCGCGGACTCGATCCTCGGCACCGGCGAGGCGGCCCTCACGGAACTCACCGACCGCGAGCTGTCCGACCTCGTGTCGCTGCGGAGGGAGGGGTGATGAGCGAGCCGGTGAACCTCGCGGAGGCCGTCCGGCGGGCGTTGCGGGAGGCCCGGGGCGTGCGGGAGGGCGAGGGTGTGGACGAGGGGGAGCAGGTGACGGGGAAGCGTCCGGCGCGGGCGGCTGCGGAGGGCGGCGCGGACCTGGATGCCGCGTCGGCCTCGGCGACGGCGGCCGGTGCGGGGTCTCCCGGCCGGGAGACCGAGGCCACCGACCCGCCCCCGCGCCCGGCCCGCCCCGGCGACGCCGCCCGAGCGGCCCTGCGCGAGGCACTGGCGGCGCGACGGGGGGCTCCGGGGCACGCCCCGGACACGGACGACTCCGGCCCCGCCGAGCGGACACCGGGACACGCCTCCACTCCTCACCGGAGCAACCCCGGACACGGGGCCGACTCCGACAGCACCACGCGCCTCGCCGGGGGAAACGGTTTCGGCGACGGGGCTGGTGCGGGCGGCGAGCTTGGCTTGAGGGGCGGGGTCGGCTCGGGGGGTGGGGTCGGCTCCCGTCGTGGGGTTGACTCGGCCGGTGCGGCCGGTGCGGGCGGTGCCATTCGTCTCGGCGGTGGAGTTGGCTCCGGTGGCGAGGTCCGCTCGGGTGACGGAGTCCGCGCCGGTGGTGCGGATGGTCCGGGTCGTGGGGCTGCTGCGGGTGGCGGGGCTGGCGCGGACGGCTTGGGGGGAGGGGCTGGCACGGGCAGTGCGGACGGCTTGGGCGGAAGGGGTGGCCCCGGTGGTGCGGACGGCCTGCCTGGTGGGGCCGGCCCCAGCGCTGGGGGACATGCCGCCGCCGTGCGGAGTGCTGCGGCGGGGGCGGCTTCCGCGAGCGCGGGCCGTGCTGTCGGTGCGGGTAGCTCGTGGGCGGGGGAGTCCTCCGGGACGCGCGAGGGTTCGGCCAACCCTGACGCGGGCCCCACCGTCGATGTCGGCCCCTCCACAGGGCCTGACGCGGGCTCCCCAGGAGAGCCCGGCCCCTCCGCGAAGCCCGCCGTCTCCGCCCCTAGGCCCGCCGACGGTGCCCGGGAGGCGTTGCGGGCGGCGCGGGCCAGGATGCGGGAGGAGAGCGAGGCGGCGGCTCAGAGTGGGCGCAAGCCGGGGCGGGTCGGGCCGGTACCGGGGAACCCGGTCACGGGCGAGCGGGTACGCGACCTGAAGACGTGGCTCGCGGGCGCGTTCCGGATGCCGCCGGAGGACGAGGACGAGGAGGGCCCGGAGACCGGTCGGGCGCCGGGAACGTCGTACGAGGTACCCGACGTGGACGACGTCGGCGAGCCCGAGGGCGACGGCCGTGCCGTGCCTGCGGTGGACGACTTCCTGGCCGAGGCGACCGGCGTGACCGACCCGCCCGCCGACTCCGTGCGGAGCGCGCCGGGCCCGGACCCGACCCCGCTCTCGGACCTGCTCGCGAACTGGGCCCAGCCCTCGGCAGCGCGCCGACCCCTGACCAGCCCCCGTACCCCTGAAGTACCCGATACCTCTGAAGCACCCCACACCCCGGAGGCGTCCCCTACCTCTCAAGTACCCCCTACCTCTGAAATGCCCCCGCCCCTCGAAGTACCCCACCCCTCACCCCCGGCCCACCCACCCCGACACACCCCCCTCACCGACCCCCCACCCCCCTCCGACCCCCACACCCCCCAGACCCCGTACATCCCCAGAACCATGGCCTCCCCCTCCCGGGACGGCGATCTCCGGCGTACCTTCCCCGCGCTCCCCTCCCAGGACGCCCCCTTCGCGCGGACGTGGTGGGGTGAGGCGTGGGTCTCGGCGCTGGAGGGCGGGGCGCTGGACGCGGGGCGGCTGCTGCGAGGGAAGGGGTACGCGGAGGGCGGCCGGGTCGACGCGATCACGGTGACCCCGGGTTCGGTGCTGGCGTACGTGCAGGGGAGCCGCCCGCGCCCGTACCGCGTGCAGGTGCGGCTGCGGACGTGGGAGGCGGCGGACTGGGAGAGCTTCCTCGACGCGGCGGTGGAACGTCCGGGACAGCTCGCCGCGCTGCTGGACAAGGAGGTCCCCCCGGCGCTGGCGGCGGACTGCGGGGTGCCCCTGCTGCCGATGGCGGGCGAACTGGAGCCGCAGTGCAGCTGCCCCGACCGAGGGCACCCCTGCAAGCACGCGGCAGCCCTCTGCTACCAGACCGCGCGCCTGCTGGACGCCGACCCGTTCGTCCTGCTCCTGCTGCGCGGCCGGGGCGAACGCGACCTGCTGGACACCCTGGCCCGCCGCAGCGCCGCGCACGCGGCCCGCACCGCGCAGGACCGGGAGACGGACGGCCTCCCGGGCGTCCGCGCCACCGAGGCCATCGCGCGCCGCGGCGGGCTCCCGCCCCTGCCCGCCCCGTCACCGCCGCCCCGGCATCCGGAGCAGCCCCCGGCGTACCCGTCCGTCCCCGACGGCCCGGACGCCTTCGCGCTGGACCAGCTGGCCACCGACGCCGCCGCCCGCGCGCACGCCCTGCTCACGACCGGCGAGGACACGATCGGCGGGCTGACGCTCTGGCAGGACGCCGTCCGGCTGGCCGCCGCCCGCCCCGGCTCCGGCCTCACCGCCACGACCCGCGCCCTGTACTCCTCCCTCGCCGCCGCCACCGGCCGCACCTCGGGCGACCTGGCCCGCGCGGTCGCCGCCTGGCGCCAGGGCGGTATCGACGGGCTCGCCGTCCTGGAGGACCCCTGGGACCCGCCCGCCGGCCGCTTCGACCGGGCCCGCCCCCTCCTCCTGTCGACCGGCCACCCCGCCTTCCGCCCCTGGCGCAACCACCTCACCCACCCCGCCGGCCACCTCCAACTCCGGTACGGCCAGGACGGCCTGTGGTACGCGTACGAGTCCGAACCGGGCGACGAGAACTGGTGGCCCCGGGGCGAGCCCGCCTACGACCCGATCGACGCCCTCATGACGGCGAACCCACCGGAAGACCTGTGACCGGAGGCCGACTCCGTCTCCCCCACCAGTACCTCCGGCGTACTACGGGTACTACGCGTATTACGGGACGTACCCCACCCCCCTGCCCCGCCGATCCCCGTGAAGACCCTGTGCCGGTTCGGTCCGTGTCGTGCGGTGATCCGGCGAGGGAGCGGGCGGAGTTGGAGGGGGTCGTGGGCCGGACGGTGCGCGGGGCGGTTAGCGTGGAGCGGTGAGTGAGACGAAGACCCCCACCCCCGCGACCGCGCTCCCGGGTCTGGCGGCGGCCGTGCTGCCCGGCGTCGCGGTCAACGCGCTGCCCGTCGCCGCGCCCGCGCCCCCGCCGGCGGCCGGACAGGTGACGCCCACCCTCCAGTACCGCTTCGACGGGCCGGACGACGCCCCGGTGCTCATCCTGGGGCCCTCGCTCGGCACCACATGGCACATGTGGGACCGGCAGATTCCCGAACTCACCAAGCAGTGGCGGGTGTTCAGGTTCGACCTGCCCGGCCACGGCGGCGCCCCCGCCTACCCGGCCGGTTCGGTCGCCGATCTGACCGCCCGTCTGCTGGCCACCCTGGACGCGCTCGGCGTGCAGCGCTTCGGCTTCGCGGGCTGCGCGCTCGCCGGGGCCGTCGGCGTCGAACTCGCCCTGCGCCACCCCGAGCGGCTCGCGTCGCTCGCGCTGATCGCCTCCTCGCCCCGGTTCGGCACGGCCGACGAGTTCCGCCAGCGCGGGGTCATCGTCCGCACCAACGGCCTCGACCCGATCGCCCGCACCTCCCCGGACCGCTGGTTCACGGCCGGGTTCGCCGCCGCGCAGCCCGCGATCACCGACTGGGCCGTCCAGATGGTCCGCACCACCGACCCCGGCTGCTACATCGCCTCCTGCGAGGCGCTCGCCTCCTTCGACGTCCGGCACGAACTCGGCATGGTCGGCGTCCCGACGCTCGTCCTCGTCGGCTCCGACGACCAGGTCACCGGCCCCGCCGAGGCGCGCACGCTGGTCGCCGGGATACCGGACGCGCGCCTCGCCGTCGTACCCGGCGCCTCGCATCTCGTGCCGGTCGAGCAGCCGGCCGCCGTCACCGATCTGCTGGTGCGGCACTTCTCGACGGCCTGGCAGCCCGGCTACGAGACCGGGCAGACGGCCGTCCCGGGGATACCCGTAGTACTTCCGCCGCAGCCCGCCCCGATCGCGGAGATCGCCCCGGCGCCGCCCGTGGCGACCGACCAGGTGATGGGCCGCCCGGACCCGTACGACTCAGGTCTGAAGGTCCGCCGCGAGGTGCTCGGCGACGCGCATGTCGACCGCGCGCTCTCCCAGGCCGACGACTTCTCCGGGGACTTCCAGGAGTTCATCACCCGGTACGCGTGGGGCGAGGTCTGGGACCGTCCCGGCCTCGACCGGCGCGCCCGCAGCTGCGTCACCCTGACCGCCCTCGTCGCGGGCGGCCACCTCGACGAACTCGCCTTCCACACGCGCGCGGCCCTGCGCAACGGGCTCACTCCGGACGAGATCAAGGAGGTCCTCCTGCACGCCGCCGTCTACTGCGGGGTGCCGGCGGCCAACAGCGCGTTCCGGGTGGCCCAGCAGATCATCCGGGAGGAGACGACGCCGCAGGAGTGAGCGATGCAGGATGGACCCATGACGAAGTCCATCCAGCTCACCAAGAAGTCGCACGCCTGTGTCCGTCTGGAGAAGGACGGCCGCACCCTCGTCCTGGACCCGGGCGTGTTCAGCGAGGCGGACGCGGCCGTCGGCGCGGACGCGGTCCTGATCACGCACGAGCACCCGGACCACTTCAGCGAGGAACGTCTGAGGGCCGCCCTGGAGGCGAACCCGGAGACGGAGATCTGGACCCTGCGCGCGGTCGCCGAGCAGCTCACGGCGGCCTTCCCGGGACGCGTGCACACCGTCGGCCACGGCGACACGTTCACCGCGGCCGGTTTCGACGTCCAGGTCCACGGCGAGCTGCACGCCGTCATCCACCCCGACCTCCCGCGCATCACGAACGTCGGCTACCTCATCGACGACGGCCGCGTCTTCCACCCCGGCGACGCCCTCACCGTCCCCGACCACGCAGTGGAGACGCTGATGCTCCCGGTGATGGCGCCCTGGAGCAAGATCTCCGAGGTGATCGACTACGTCCGCGAGGTGAAGCCCACGCGCGCGTACGACATCCACGACGCCCTCCTGACCGACCTCGCCCGCCCGATCTACGACAACCAGATCGGCGCGCTGGGCGGCGCGGAGCACGGCAGGCTGGCGCCCGGGGAGAGCACCTCGCTGTGAGTGTCAGTGGCGGCCGGTAGGTTGTGAGGCATGCGCATCGCTACCTGGAACGTCAACTCGATCACCGCCCGCCTGCCGAGGCTCCTGGCCTGGCTGGAGTCCAGCGGCACGGACGTGCTGTGCCTCCAGGAGGCCAAGCTCGCCGAGGAGCAGTTCCCGTTCGAGGCGCTGCGCGAGGCCGGGTACGAGGCCGCGGTGAACGCGACGGGCCGGTGGAACGGCGTGGCGGTGCTCTCCCGGGTCGGCCTGGAGGACGTCGTCAAGGGCCTGCCCGGCGGCCCGGAGTACGACGGCGCCGAGGAGCCCCGCGCGCTGTCGGCGACCTGCGGGCCGGTGCGCGTCTGGTCGGTGTACGTGCCCAACGGGCGCGAGGTCGACCACGCGCACTACGCGTACAAGCTCCAGTGGTTCGAGGCGCTGAAGGCGGCCGTCACGGGCGACGCGGCGGGCGGGCGTCCCTTCGCCGTCCTGGGCGACTACAACGTGGCTCCGACGGACGACGACGTCTACGACCCGGCGGTCTTCGAGGGCCTCACCCACGTCACCCCCGCTGAGCGCGCCGCCCTCGCGGCCCTGCGCGGGACGGGCCTCACGGACGTCGTCCCCCGACCCCTCAAGTACGACCACCCGTACACCTACTGGGACTACCGCCAGCTCGCCTTCCCCAAGAACCGCGGCATGCGCATCGACCTGGTCTACGGCAACGAACCCTTCGCGAAGGCCGTCAAGGACGCGTACGTGGACCGCGACGAGCGCAAGGGCAAGGGCGCCTCGGACCACGCGCCGGTGGTCGTCGACCTGGAGGTGTAGCGGGGTAGGCCCTGGGAGGGACGTACGCGGCCGGGCTGTATCCGGCGGCCGTGTCCGGCCGGGACGCGCCTCGGGAGGGACGTACGCCGACGCCCTCCCGGCCCTCACCTCCGCGTCACCCTCCCGCCGCCCCGCGCAGCTTTGTCACGTCCACCGCCGCCGCCAGCGCCGCGTACCCCGCGTCCGACGGATGCAGCCGGTCCCCGCTGTCGTACGCGGGGAGCAGCCGGGACGGGTCGGCGGGGTCGCGCAGGGCCGCGTCGAAGTCGAGGACGGCGTCGAAGGTGTCGCCGTCCCGGAGCCATTCGTTGACCTCCTCCCGGGCCTCCCGTACCTCCGGGGTACATCTCCGGTCCCCCGCGCACGGCAGCAGCGTCGCGCCCAGGACCCGTATCCCACGCTCCCGGGCCCGCTCGGCGATCTCCCGCAGCCCGTCGGTCACGTCGTCGGCCGAGCCGCCCCGGAGCAGGTCGTTGATCCCCTCGAAGACGACCAGCGTCCGCACCGACGGCCGCGAGAACACGTCCCGTTCCAGCCGCGCGAGCGCCGACACCCCCGACGCGACGGGCGAGACCCCGTTCCCGGAGTAGCCGTCGGCGGCCACCCGGTTCCCCGCGATCCCGGCGTTCAGCACGCCGTACACCGGTACCGCCCGCTGCCGCCGCAGCCGCGCCGCGAGGGCGTCCGGCCATCTCCGGTTGGCGTCCGTCGTCGACAGGTACCCGTCGGTGATCGAGTCCCCCAGCAGGACCACGCTCCCGGGCCCGCCCGCCACGTCCACCCCGGCCAGCAGCGGCCACCCGGTGATCTCCGAGGCGTACGACGCCCCCGCGCGGTCCGCCGTGTGATCGCCCGGCGCGCTGACGTACGACCGCTGCGAGGCGAACCGGTGCGTGGGCAGCGCGGTCACCGTGTCCGGCAGATGGAAGCTCACGGCCAGGTCGGCCCCCGCCGGTACGTCGAGGTCCAGCGGAGCGCTGACGGCCTGCGCCCCGGCGGGGATCTCGACCCCGGCCGACCCCCCGAAGACCACCGGCACGGGCACACCCGCCACGGCCGCCCCCGATCCCGCACCCGCCCCCGATCCCGCTCCCGCGACCGCTCCCGCGACCGCCCTCGCCCGCAGCGCCACCGTCGCCGCCCCGATGCGCACCGGCGTCCCCGCGAACGTGTTGTCGAACCGCAGCCGCAGCCGGGAGCCGCCGACGGAGGTGTGGACGATCAGCCGCAGGGTGCGGTCGGTCCAGGGGCCCTGGGCGGGGAGCCCGGAGTGCGCGGTGGCCCAAGTGCCGGTCCACACCTGGGGGTTCGTGCGGACGCCGAGGGCGAAGACATGGAGCCCGGAGGCGACCGGGAGGCGTACGGAGGTGACGGTGCGGGCCGGGGAGAGGGGGACCGTCACGGCGTACACGCGCGCGCGTGCGGTGCGGCGTCCGGCGGGGGTGTTGACGTGCGGGAGGGCGAGCGCCTTCGTCGCGAGGGAGCCCCGGCGCCAGTCGGGGGCCGAGAGGCTGTAGGGGGCACGGGTGCCGTCCCCGTAGGTGATCTCCCCCTTGCCCCGCACGGTGCGTCCGGCCGTGCCCGTGACGAGGAAGGTGAGGGCGTCGCCCCGGCCGGACAGGAGGACCCGCTGGCCGTCGGCGACGACGTTGTCCGGGTGGCCGGGGGCGGTCGCGGGCCAGGTCAGACGGGTGCCGTGGACCGTGAGGGCGCGGCCGGGGGTCCAGCCCGCCGCGGCCAGCGCCGAGGCCGGCAGGGAGGCGCCCCGGCCGTCGAGGTCCGCGCCGGACGGACGGTCGTCGGCGCTGATGCCCCGGTTGTCGAAGTGGCTCTCCAGGGGTACGGGAGGGGCGCTCGGGGCGCGTGCACCGGCGCGTGCCGCCGACTGGGACGCCAGCAGCAGGATCGCGATCAGCGGGAAAGCCCAGGCCCCTCGGCGCACGTATCTCCTTCTCGCACGGTCCGATGATCGTACCGGGGCGGCGGGCGAGGGTGTCCGCGCGCCTGTGGTGCGTACGCCGGTGCGAATGCCACGCTGGGCGTATGAACATCCCTTTTCTGGGCAACAGGCACAAGAGGGCGGCGGGTGCGCTGCTCGACGCCGACCCCGAGGGCGTGGCCGAGCTGCTGTCCGAGTGTGAACTCCTGCGCTCCCAGGCGGGGGAGGCGGGCGTCCGGCTCGACGACACGGCCGACTCCCTGGCGGCGCTGGACCAGTTGCTGCCGCGCTGGCGCGACGACGAGGAGACGCTGCCCTGGCTCGGCAACGACGCGGGGCTCTACCTCGGCACGGTGATCGTGCGGACCGTCGAGGGCGCCGGGTGGGCGTTCTGGCCGGGCGGTGAACCCGTCGTACGGCTGGGCTCCGGGCGGGAGTTCGACGTCGTGACGGCCGGCCGGGAGTGGGCGGTCAGCGGGGTGCCGGAGCTGTCGCAGTGGTACGCGGAGGTCGCCGAGGTCTGACGGGGTGTCCGGGGTGACGCCGCCCCGGAGAGAGAGGTTAAATACGGCTTATGCCCGAAAAGTGCGTGTCGCGTGTCAAGTCCCGTCCGCTCTCGATAGTTTGCGGCAACCACGACACACGGCTGAGAGCGAGTAGGGCTGAGCATGGCCGTCGATCCGTTGATCGGACTGCGTGACGTCGACAAGCGCAAGGAGGAGCCCGACCGGTACCCGCGCGTCCCGCGCGGCCGGGCCGCCTGCGCCGGGTGCTAGTGGGGGGCGTCCACACCGTGACCGGGCTCGACTACGATGGATCGTTCATCCCCGGAGCGACGGTGACCGGGCCGGGGACTCCGCCGCAGGGCGGACCGTAGGGGGCAGAAGTTCACCAGAGCCATACCCGGCCGGACGCGCGGCCGGAGATCACTGCTCGCACAGTGCAGGCGGTCCGGACGACGGGTCGGACGCTGTGCGGGGAGAAGGTCAGCCGCGCGCCGGACGGGTTGTGCTCGATGCGGAGCGGGTCGGGTAGGTGTGCGGCGCATCGCCGGACCGGCTTGCCGAGACCGAGCGGTCCCCCGCCGTGGAGGCGCGGCGGGGGACCGCTCGTCTTGGTTCCGGAGCATTACGGGTACTACGGGTACTACGCGTACTACGCGTGCGACAGGTACCCCGGCCGGTGCTCAGCTCGCCCGGTGCGATGTCGACGTCGAGGGCGCCGGGTCCACCAGGGGCGTACGCGCCGGGCGGGTCACGTCCGCCACCAGCTCCACCACATCCGGGCCGTACGCCTGGGAGTTGACGACCTTCAGGAGCAGGGCGAACGAGTCGGCGCCGTACTTGCGGTGGAGGCGTTCGTGATGGCGGGCCAGATAGCGCGTCGCCGCCTGGTTGTTGATCGCGCGCTGGCCGCAGAAGAGGAACACCGGCCGGGTGCCGTGCCGGTCACCGGTGGTGAGCCGCGCCAGCAGGACGAACTCGGTGATCCCGGGGTCCATGCGGTAGCGCTCGGTGCCGATCTGGAACGCCCCCCGGTCCGGGCCGGGTTCGGGGTCGATGTTCACCCGGAACCCCGGCAGCATCGCCGACATGTGCGCCAGCATCCGCCGGTTGGAGCTCGGCCCGCCCACGCAGAACTCCGTACGCTCCCCGAACCCCTGCTGCACCCCGTCCTGCGTCACCATCTGGACGTTCGCCCCGCAGTCCTTGACGAGCGCGGCCAGTTCGAGGAGCGCGAACACGTCGAAGCGGTGCACGGCGGGTTCGGAGGTCGCCGGGTCGCGGTTCACGACGAGCAGTGACTCGGAGTTCTCCGGCAGCCCGAAGAACGCCTGTTTACGGCGGAGCCGGCGCCTCCACAGGTACGTCCGCGCCAGCCAGCCGAGGGCCGCGCTGACACCGGCTGCCACCACGCCGAGGACGATGTTGCGCACGTCGTCGTTCATGGGCGCGCATGCTAGCGGTCCCACATGTCCCGGGCGTACCCGTGTTCGAGGTGTGGCGGTCGTATGACAGTGCCCTGAATGCGGCTGTCGAGGACGGGGCAGGGTGGCTACAGTGCGCGGACGGTCCTTGACTGGAGGTACATGCGGATGGCCCTGCGTCGCCCTGTGGTACGGAAACTGACGGTCCTGGCGGTCTCGGCCGCCGTGGTCTCGGTGGGGGCCGCCGCGCCGCCGACCGCCTCGTCAACGGCCGTGCAGAAGAAGGAAGTCGGGAAGGTCCCGGTCGCCGTCGGGTACGGCGGCGCGGTCTCCAGCGTCGACGCGGACGCCTCCGCCGCCGGCATCGAGGTGCTGCGCAAGGGCGGCAACGCGGTCGACGCGGCCGTCGCGACCGCCGCCGCGCTCGGCGTCACCGAGCCCTACTCGGCGGGCGTCGGAGGGGGCGGCTACTTCGTCTACTACGACGCCAAGTCCCGTACGGTGCACACCATCGACGGCCGCGAGACCGCCCCGCTGACCGCCGACGCGAACCTGTTCGTCGAGAACGGGCAGCCCCTCGCCTTCGCCGACGCCGTCAGCAGCGGCCTCGGCGTCGGCACCCCCGGCACCCCGGCCACCTGGGCGGGCGCGCTCGCCAAGTGGGGGAGCAAGAGCCTGAGTTCGGTCCTGAAGCCCGCCGAGCGGCTCGCCCGCGACGGCTTCACCGTCGACGACACGTTCCGCTCGCAGACCGCCGCCAACGAGACCCGGTTCCGCTACTTCCCCGCCACGGCCGGGCTGTTCCTGCCGGGCGGGCAGCTCCCGGTCGTCGGCTCGACCTTCAAGAACCCCGATCTCGCCCGCACCTACGCCGAGTTGGGCAAGAAGGGCGTCTCCGCGATCTACCGGGGCGACATCGGCAAGGACATCGTCGCCACGGTCAACAAGCCGCCGGTGGACCCGGGTTCGGGGTGGAACGCCCGCCCCGGCAAGCTCTCCGCCGCCGACCTCGCCGCCTACCGCGCCCACTTCCAGGCGCCCACGAAGACGTCGTACCGAGGACTCGGCGTCTACTCGATCGCCCCCTCCTCCTCGGGCGGCACGACCGTCGGCGAGGCGCTCAACATCCTGGAGAAGACGGACCTCTCGAAGGCGAGCGAGGTCCAGTACCTGCACCGGTACATCGAGGCCAGCCGGATCGCGTTCGCCGACCGGGGCCGCTGGGTCGGCGACCCGGCCTTCGAGAACGTCCCCACGAAGGAACTCCTCTCGCAGCGGTACGCCGACTCGCGGGCCTGCCTCATCAAGGACGACGCCGTCCTCACCAGCCCCGTCGCCCCCGGCGACCCGCGCAACCCGGCCGCCTGCGACACGAGCGGGACGGCGGCGCCGACGACGTACGAGGGCGACAGCACCACGCATCTCACCGTCGCCGACAAGTGGGGCAACGTCGTCGCCTACACGCTCACCATCGAGCAGACCGGCGGCAGCGCGATCACCGTCCCCGGGCGGGGGTTCATCCTCAACAACGAGCTGACGGACTTCTCGTTCACCCCCGCGAGCCCCGCGGTGCACGACCCGAACCTGCCCGGCCCCGGCAAGCGGCCCCGGTCGTCGATCTCGCCGACCATCGTGCTCGACCGGCACAACACGCCCGTGGTGGCGCTCGGTTCGCCCGGCGGGGCGACCATCATCACCACCGTGCTCCAGGTGCTGACCGAATTCGTGGACCGCAAGCTGCCGTTGGTCGACGCGATCGCCGCCCCTCGGGCGAGCCAGCGCAACCAGACGACCACCGAACTCGAACCGGCCCTCTACAACGGTGAGTTGCGGACGAAGCTGGAGGCCATCGGGCACGGGTTCCGGCTGAACCCCGAGATCGGCGCGGCGACCGCCGTGCAGCGGCTGCCCGGTGGGAAGTGGCTGGCCGCCGCCGAGACCGTGCGGCGCGGGGGCGGGTCGGCGCAGGTGGTGCGTCCGGCGCGCTAGACACCGGAGTCGGGCGGTTCACCCGTCTCCGGGTGGGCCGCTCTTCGGGCCGCCGCTCGAAGACGCGGCTGCTCTAACGCTCCCGTGCCGTCAGGACCCTCGGGCCCTCGTCCGTGATCGCGACCGTGTGTTCGGCGTGCGCGGCGCGGGAGTTGTCGTTCGTGCGCAGCGTCCAGCCGTCCGGGGCCTCGTGGTAGTCGTCACGGCCGCTCGCGATGAGCATCGGCTCGATCGCCAGGGCCATGCCGCGCCGCAGGAGCATGCCGCGGTGCGGGCGGCCCTCGTTGGGGACCGGCGGGTCCTCGTGCATCCGGCGGCCGATGCCGTGCCCGCCGAAGCCCTGCGGGATGCCGTAGCCCGCGTCCCGGCAGACCACGCCGATCGCGTGCGCGATGTCTCCGACGCGGTTGCCGACGGTCGCGGCGGCGATCCCGGCGGCCAGGGCGCGTTCGGCCGTCTCGATCAGCCGGACGTCCTCCGGACGCGGGGTGCCGACGGTGAAGCTGATCGCCGAGTCGCCCGCCCAGCCGTCGAGTTGGGCGCCGCAGTCGATGGAGACGAGGTCGCCGTCGCGCAGCTTCTGCCGGGTCGGGATGCCGTGCACGATCGCGTCGTTCACCGAGGCGCAGATGACGGCCGGGAACGGGGTCGGCGCGAAGGACGGGCGGTACCCCAGGAAGGGCGAGTCCGCGCCCGCGCCCCGCAGCACCCCACGCGCCACCTCGTCCAGTTCCAGTAGGGAAACGCCCACGTCAGCGGCGTCCCGCACGGCCGTCAGGGCATGGGCGACCACTTGGCCGGCCCGGTACATCTCGTCGATCGACGTGTCTGTCTTCAGCTCCACCATGCCAATTACTATACCGGTATTAGAATGGGGTCATGGTGCGCACCCCCTTGACCCAAGAAGAGCGTGAACGCGGCGAGCGGCTCGGCCGGCTGCTCCGTGAGGCCCGCGGCGGACGGAGCATGACCGAGGTCGCGGCGCGGGCCGGGATCTCGGCGGAGACGCTGCGCAAGATCGAGACCGGCCGGGCGCCGACCCCGGCGTTCTTCACGGTCGCCGCGCTGGCCGGCGTACTCGGGCTGTCCATGGACGAGCTGGCCGCGCACTGCGTCCTCGCGGGGGTGGTGTGAACGTCCTCCGGCGGACCGGTCAAGATCTCGCCATGTCGTCTTCGCGGCCCCTTCGCAAACTCCTCGTAGCCGTGCTGTAACACGGCTGGTGTTTTCTGGCCAGTCCGAGTGTGGCGGTCTGGCGGGAGTCTGGGGATGAATGTGGATCAGCTCCCGGGGCAGGTGCGGGAGTTCGTGAGCTGCCTGGAGGGCCTGCTGGGGCGCCTCGATCAGGGCGGCGGCTGGTGCGCCGTGTTCTGGCAGCGCGACCCAGACGGCATGCGGGCCTGCCTGGACGGCAGCGAGATGCCGCCCTGGGACCTCCTGGAGGCGCTCCTCCAGGACCTGGCGTCCGCATACGGCGCCGCCGTCGCGGAGAAGGAGGCGCGGCGCGTCCGCGCCCTGCACACCGCCGCCCTGCGCGCCCACGACTCCCGGCCCGGCGCCCGTGACGCCCTCGGCGACCGGCTCGACGTGATGCTCCGCGAGCAGCGGTACGCCGTCGAACGGCAGGCCGCGGCCGGACGGCAGCTCGCCTCGGCGGTCACCCGTGAGCAGGCGGAGGCGGTCCGGCTCGACCTGGCGTGGGCCCACGACGACCACGAGCGGGCGACCGCGCGCTGTGCCGAACTCCGGTCCCGGATAGCTGAGTTGGACCGGCTGGAGCGGGATGCGAGGGACGCGGGGGACGGGCGGGGCGGCTCGGCGGGCGGGGGCGTCGGCGAAAAGGGCGCGTTCGGACGGGACTTGAGCGGTCGGCTGCGGGGATTCCGGGGGAGCGAAGGGGAGTTCGGCGGGGGCGAGGGGGCTGCGACGGGGGCCGGGTGGGGTGCGGCGGGTGGCGCCGAGGGGCGTGCGGCGGGAGCCGGGTGGGGGTCGGACGCCGTCGAGGGCGGTGCGGCCGGGGCGGCGCGGGGCGCGGACGGCTTCGGTGGGGGTGCGGTGCCGGACGGCCGGGGTGCGGGGGGCGGCGCCGGGCGTTCCGGTGCCGGGGAGGAGGTCGGCCGGTCCGGCGGTGACGAGCCGGCCGTCGTGCCCAAGCAGCGCAAGCGGCGGCGGGGGAGTGCGCGGTTCGCCGGGGCCGTGGAGGAGGAGGGGGCCGCCGTCGTCGTACCGGAGGAGGCGGTGGCGGCGGTGCCGGAGGCCGACAGCGGGCGGGGGCCGCGCGGGGCGCGGTTCGCGGGGGCCGGGCGGCGCGGGGCCGAGGTGAAGGCGGAGGCGGAGCCCGTCGTGTCGCCGGACGCGCAGGCGCGGCGGGAGACCGTCGAGGTGGTGCGGCGGCTGGTCGCGCTGCGGGGCGAGGGGCGCAGTGGGGAGGCGCACGCGCTCCTCGTCGAGCTGGCGTACTGGCCCGCCGCGCGGATTCCGCTGGTCGCCGGGGAGCTCCAGCGGGCCGGGCTCGGGGCCGACTGGACGACGCTGCTGTGGGAGGCGGCCTCGCTGCCCGCCGAGCGGCTCGTCGAGGCGGCGGACGCGCTGGCCGGGGCCGGGCGGGCGGGCGACGGGGAGCAGATCCTGCGGCAGGGGGTCGCGCGGCCCGCCGAGGAGATCGGCGAGGCCGTCCTCGGGCTGGTCGGGGAGGGCCGCAAACGGGAGGCCGGGGCGCTGCTCGACGCGTACGTACGGGTACGGGCCCCCGAGGAGGCCGCCCGCAGCGTCGCGCCGGACCCCCGGACCCTCGTACCCCTGCTGGTCCGGGCCGCGCGGGGGGTGTCGGACGAGCGGTACTGGGATCTGGTGCACGCGCTGAGGGTGGCGGGGTTCTCGGCCTGAGGGAGTACGGGTACGGCCCTGTCGTACCCGTAGTACTTCCGGCACAGCCTGTTGCTCCGAACGGCCCCGCCCCACCCCCCACCGGAGTGTGAAACGCGATCGACTCCCCGGGTTAACGGCGGTGGTCTTGGCAAGGGCGTCCCGGAGGCTTACGTTCGTGCCTCTATGGCCCGCTTTCTACGGGCGTAGAGGCTCTGACGTCCCGTCGAAGGAGCAGCTCATGGCCAATGTCGTACGTGCCGCACTGGTCCAGGCCACCTGGACCGGCGACACCGAGTCCATGGTGGCGAAACACGAGGAGCACGCCCGGGAGGCGGCCCGGCAGGGCGCCCGGGTGATCGGCTTCCAGGAGGTGTTCAACGCGCCGTACTTCTGCCAGGTGCAGGAGCCGGAGCACTACCGCTGGGCGGAGCCGGTGCCGGACGGGCCGACGGTGAGCCGGATGCGGGAGCTGGCGCGCGAGACGGGCATGGTGATCGTCGTACCCGTGTTCGAGATCGAGGGAAGCGGTTTCTACTACAACACCGCCGCCGTGATCGACGCGGACGGCACCTACCTCGGGAAGTACCGCAAGCACCACATCCCGCAGGTGAGGGGCTTCTGGGAGAAGTACTACTTCCGGCCGGGCAACGCGGGCTGGCCCGTCTTCGACACGGCCGTCGGAAAGGTCGGCGTATACATCTGCTACGACCGCCACTTCCCGGAGGGCTGGCGGCAGCTCGGTCTCAACGGAGCCCAGCTGGTCTACAACCCGTCGGCCACCTCGCGCGGACTCTCCGCGCACCTCTGGCAGCTGGAGCAGCCCGCGGCGGCCGTCGCCAACGAGTACTTCGTCGCCGCCATCAACCGGGTCGGCCGCGAGGAGTACGGCGACAACGACTTCTACGGGACGTCCTACTTCGTCGACCCGCGCGGACAGTTCGTCGGCGAGCGGGCGAGCGACAAGGACGAGGAACTCGTCGTCCGCGACCTCGACTTCGACCTGATCGACGAGGTCCGGCAGCAGTGGGCCTTCTACCGAGACCGCCGCCCCGACGCCTACGAGGGACTGGTGAAGCCGTGAGCGACCTCTACGCCCGCCACCGCAACGTCCTGCCCGACTGGCTCGCGCTGTACTACGAGGAGCCGCTGGAGATCACGCACGGCGAGGGCCGGTACGTGTGGGGCGCCGACGGCACCCGGTACCTGGACTTCTTCGGCGGCATCCTCACCACGATGACCGCCCACGCCCTCCCCGAGGTCACCAAGGCGGTGAGCGAACAGGCCGCGCGGATCATCCACTCCTCCACCCTGTACCTGAACCGCCCGATGGTCGAACTCGCCGAGCGCGTCGCCCAGTTGTCCGGCATCCCGGACGCCCGCGTCTTCTTCACGACCTCCGGCACCGAGGCCAACGACACCGCCCTGCTGCTCGCCACGGCCTACCGGCGCACCAACACCGTGCTGGCGATGCGCAACAGCTACCACGGCCGCTCCTTCTCCACGGTCGGCATCACCGGCAACAAGGGCTGGTCCCCGACCTCCCTCTCCCCGCTCCAGACCCTCTACGTCCACGGCGGCGTCCGCACCCGGGGCCCCTACGCGCACCTCGA
Organism: Streptomyces sp. NPDC004539; assembly: GCF_040610055.1. Taxonomy (NCBI): domain Bacteria; kingdom Bacillati; phylum Actinomycetota; class Actinomycetes; order Kitasatosporales; family Streptomycetaceae; genus Streptomyces; species Streptomyces sp. NPDC004539. The sequence continues at coordinate 648,433 of NZ_JBEXLS010000002.1, forward strand.
CGACGACGCGTTCACCGCGGCCTGCGTCGACGACCTCAAGGACCTCCTCGGCCACACCCGCCCGCCCGCCGCGCTGATCGCCGAACCGGTCCAGGGCGTCGGCGGCTTCACCTCCCCGCCGGACGGCCTGTACGCGGCGTTCCGCGAAGTCCTGCGCGAGCGCGGCATCCTGTGGATCGCCGACGAGGTGCAGACCGGCTGGGGCCGCACCGGCGACCACTTCTGGGGCTGGCAGGCGCACGCCCGCAGCGGCCCGCCGGACATCGTCACCTTCGCCAAGGGTATCGGCAACGGCATGTCCGTCGGCGGGGTCATCGCCCGCGCCGAGATCATGAACTGCCTCGACTCCAACAGCATCTCGACGTTCGGCGGCACCCAGATCACCATGGCCGCCGCCCTCGCCAACCTCACCTACCTCCTGGAGCACGACCTCCAGGGCAACGCCCGCCGCGTCGGCGGCCTCCTCATCGAACGGCTCAGGTCCGCCGCCGCACAGGACCCCGGCGTCCGCGAGGTGCGCGGACGCGGACTGATGATCGGCGTCGAACTGGTCAGGCCCGGCACCGACGAGGCCGACCCCGACCGGGCCGCCGCCGTCCTGGAGGCGGCCCGCGAGGGCGGCCTGCTCATCGGCAAGGGCGGCGGACACGCCACCAGCGCGCTGCGCGTCGCCCCGCCGCTCACCCTGACCGTCGCGGAGGCCGAAGAAGGCGCCGCGATCCTCGAAAGCGCTCTCAGGAGTACGCGGTAACAAAGGAACGACACCATGACCACCACCTTCGAACCAGCTCTGTCGGTCCGTCAGGTCCTCTCCCTGGAACGGGTGCTGGCCGGGGAGCCCGAGGTGGTGGCCGGCTCCGGCCAGCTCGACCGGCCGGTGCGCTGGGTGCACGTCGCCGAGGCGCCCGACGTCGGCGTCATGCTCAGCGGCGGCGAAATGGTCCTCACCACAGGGGTGTTGCTCGCCGGCGACGACGGCGCCCAGGCCGAGTACATCCACTCCCTGTACCGCGCGGAGGCCGCGGCCGTCGTCCTCGGGCTCGGCCGCGCCTTCCCCACCCCGCCCGACGCGATGCGCAGGGCCGCCGAACGCTGCGGACTGCCCCTCGTCGTCCTCCACCGGCCCTTCCCCTTCGCCGAGTTGACGGAGGAGGTGCAGTCCCGGCTGGTCCGCCGGAAGTTCGCCGCCGTCAGCCTCTCCGAGGCGGTGCGCACCGCCCTCACCGGGCTCATCACCGCCGGAGCTCCGCTGCAACGCCTCCTCGACGAGGTCGCCCAGCACAGCGGCTGTCCCGTCGTCGTCACCAACCTCGCCCACCGCGTTCTCGCCACCGCCGGGGAACGCCCCGCCGTCGACGACGTGCTGCGCGACTGGGAGCGCATCGCCCGGCAGGCCGGCGGCCGGGAGGGGGACGGCTGGGTCCGCGCCGAACTCGGCGGCCGGGGCGAACGCTGGGGACAGATCGTGCTGTGCGGCTACCGGGGTGACACCGCGGGCGGCCGGCTCCTCGCCGACCGGGCCGCCGAGGCGCTCGTCCTGCACCGCATGCTGGGCGCCGCCCCCACCTGGGAGGAGCAGTCCGCGCAGAGCCTGCTGACCGACCTCGTCTCCGGCGTCGTACCGGCCCGCCGGCTCCTGCCCAGGGCGCGGGCCGCCGGGCTGCCGGTCAACCGCAGGACGTTCGTGCCGCTCGTCGTGCGCGACCGGGACCCCGGCGAACTGGAGCGCACGCTGCGGCTGTTGGGGCTGCCCGGACTCGTCGCCGAACTCGCCGACGGGATCACCGCCGTCCTGCTCAGCCTCCCCCGCGACCAGGACGCCGACGCGCTCGCCGCGCACTTCGCGGCCCGCCTCGGACCGGCCGTCGTCGCCTCCGCCGGGCCACGCGCCGACTGGGAGGACGTCCCGGCGGGGCTGCGCGAGGCACGGCACGTCGCCGACGCCGTCGACGGCGCGGGCGACGCCCTCGACCTCCCCGGCGTCGTACGCCTCAGGGACGTCCATCTGCGGGGGCTGGTGCGGCTGCTCAGGGACGATCCGCACGTCCAGGCGTTCGCGGAGCGGGAGTTGGACGGGCTGCTGTGCGCGGCCGACGAGGATCTGCTCGCCGTGCTGCGCACCTACCTCGCGACCGGCCGCAACAAGTCGCGCACCGCCCAGCTCCACCACGTCTCCCGGCCCGCCCTGTACCGCCGGCTGGAGGCGATACAGACCCGCCTCGGCGTCGACCTGGACGACTTCGAACAGGCCGCGTCCGTCCACATCGCACTCCTCGCGCACGACGCGCAACAGCGCTGAAACACAGATCCACCTGCGAAAACGGCGGTGAAACATGGGCCGAAGAGAGCGTGACACCGTGACACGCCGCACACCCGCAGACGTGACACGCTGCAACTCAAACCGGGCTCCAGGGCTTCCTAGGCTCCTCGCACACCGAGTGACCGGAGGTCCCGATGAGCAGAGTGATCCGTGCCGCGATCTTCCAGACCGCCTGGACGGGCGACAAGGAGTCGATGATCCAGGTGCACGAGCAGGCGGTGCGCGACGCCGCCGCCCAGGGGGCCCAAGTCCTGTGCTTCCAGGAGCTGTTCTACGGGCCGTACTTCTGCCAGGTCCAGGACCCGGCGTTCTACGAGTACGCCGAGCAGATCCCCGACGGGCCGATCGTCAAGCGGTTCCAGGCGCTCGCCAAGGAACACGGCATCGTCCTCGTGCTGCCGATGTACGAGGAGGAACAGCCCGGCGTCCTCTACAACACCGCCGCCGTCATCGACGCGGACGGCTCGTACCTCGGCAAGTACCGCAAGCACCACATCCCCCAAGTCCAAGGTTTCTGGGAGAAGTTCTACTTCCGCCCCGGCAACGTGGGCTGGCCGATCTTCGACACCAAGGTCGGGAAGATCGGCGTCTACATCTGCTACGACCGCCACTTCCCGGAAGGCTGGCGGGCGCTCGGGCTCGCGGGCGCCGAGATCGTCTTCAACCCGTCGGCGACCTCGCGCGGACTCTCCGCCTACCTCTGGCAGTTGGAGCAGCCGGCGGCGGCCGTCGCCAACGAGTACTTCGTCGGCGCGATCAACCGCGTCGGCGTGGAGGAGCTCGGCGACAACGACTTCTACGGGACCTCGTACTTCGTGGACCCGGAGGCCCAGTTCGTCGGCGAGGTGGCGAGCGACAAGGAGACCGAACTCGTCGTCCGCGACCTGGACCTGGCCAAGCTGCGCGAGGTCCGCGACCGCTGGCAGTTCTACCGCGACCGCCGCACCGACGCGTACGGCCCGCTGACCGCTCCCTGACCGGCGCCGCGCGGGCCCGGTACCACGGGGGCCGGGCCCGCGCGAGCGGCGGCGCACCAACCGTTCTTGAGAACAGGAGCAGGGAGCAATGAGCAGTCGTACCGTCATCCGCGGCGGTCTCGTCGTCACCGCGTCCGACGAGATCCACGCCGACGTCCTGATCGAGGACGGCCGGATCGCCGCCCTCGCCGCCACCGGCACCCCCGCGGCCGAGGCGTGGACGGCCGAGCGGGTCATCGACGCGACCGGAAAGTACGTCATCCCGGGCGGAGTCGACGCCCACACCCACATGGAGCTGCCGTTCGGCGGCACCTTCGCCTCCGACACCTTCGAGACCGGCACCCGCGCCGCCGCCTGGGGCGGCACGACGACGATCGTCGACTTCGCGGTGCAGAGCGTCGGCCACACCCTGCGCGAGGGCCTCGACGCCTGGCACGCCAAGGCCGAGGGTAACTGCGCGGTCGACTACGCCTTCCACATGATCGTCTCCGACGTCCACGACGAGACGCTCAAGGAGATGGACCTCCTCGTCGAGGAAGGCGTCACCTCCTTCAAGCAGTTCATGGCCTACCCCGGCGTCTTCTACAGCGACGACGGCCAGATCCTGCGCGCCATGCAGCGCTCCGCCGACAACGGCGGACTGATCATGATGCACGCCGAGAACGGCATCGCCATCGACGTCCTCGTCCAACAGGCCCTGGAACGCGGCGAGACGGACCCCCGCTACCACGGCGAGGTCCGCAAGGCGCTCCTCGAAGCAGAGGCCACTCACCGCGCGATCAAGCTTGCGCAGGTCGCCGGAGCCCCCCTGTACGTCGTGCACGTCTCGGCCATGGAGGCAGTGGCCGAGCTGGCGCGGGCGCGCGACGAGGGGCTCAACGTCTTCGGCGAGACCTGCCCGCAGTACCTGTTCCTGTCGACGGACAACCTCGCCGAACCCGACTTCGAGGGCGCGAAGTACGTGTGCAGCACGCCGCTTCGGCCCCGCGAGCACCAGGCGAAGCTGTGGCAGGGGCTGCGCACCAACGACCTCCAGGTCGTCTCCACCGACCACTGCCCCTTCTGCTTCACCGGCCAAAAAGAGCTGGGGCGCGGCGACTTCTCGAAGATCCCCAACGGTCTGCCCGGCGTCGAGAACCGAATGGACCTGCTCCACCAGGCGGTTGTGGACGGCCACATCTCGCGCCGCCGCTGGATCGAGATCGCCTGCGCCACCCCGGCCCGGATGTTCGGCCTCTACCCGAAGAAGGGCACCATCGCCCCCGGCGCCGACGCCGACGTCGTCATCTACGACCCGCACGCCGAGCAGATCGTCTCCGCCGAGACCCACCACATGAACGTCGACTACTCGGCGTACGAGGGCAAGCGGCTCACCGGCCGGGTCGAGACGGTGCTCTCGCGCGGCGAACTCGTCATCACCGAGCGGGAGTTCACCGGACGCGCCGGACACGGCGCCTACACCCCGCGCTCCACCTGTCAGTACCTCATCTAGGGAATGGCGCCCATGGACTTCGGACTTGTCCTCCAGACCGACCCGCCCGCCTCGCGCGTCATCGAGCTGATGAAACGCGCCGAGGACAACGGCTTCACGTACGGCTGGACCTTCGACTCCGCCGTGCTGTGGCAGGAGCCGTTCGTGATCTACAGTCAGATCCTGTCCCAGACCTCGAAGTTGACGGTCGGACCGATGGTCACCAACCCCGGCACCCGCACCTGGGAGGTCACCGCCTCCACCTTCGCCACCCTCAACGACATGTTCGGCAACCGCACGGTCTGCGGCATCGGACGCGGCGACTCCGCGATGCGCGTCGCGGGCCGCACGCCCAACACCCTCGCGCGGATCAGCGACGCCATGAAGGTCATCCGCGCCCTCGGCTCCGGCCAGGAGGCCGACCTCGGCGGCGGCAACGTCGTCAAGTTCCCCTGGATCAAGGACGACGCCCAACTCCCCGTCTGGATGGCCGCGTACGGGCCCAAGGCGCTCAAGATGACCGGCGAGGAGGCCGACGGGTTCATCCTCCAGCTCGCCGACCTCTACCTCACCGAGTTCATGGTGAAGGCCGTCAAGGAGGCCGCCGCAGCCGCCGGACGCGACCCCGACGCCGTGAAGATCTGCGTCGCCGCGCCCGCCTACGTCACCGCCGACGACTCGCCCGAGGCCCTCGCCCACGCCCGCGACCAGTGCCGCTGGTTCGGCGGGATGGTCGGCAACCACGTCGCCGACCTCGTCTCCAAGTACGGCGAGCACTCCTCCCAAGTCCCGGAAGAACTCACCGAGTACATCAAGGCCCGCCAGGGTTACGACTACTCCCACCACGGACGCAGCGGCAACCCCGACACCCAGTTCGTCCCGGACGAGATCGTCGACCGCTTCTGCGTCATCGGCACCCCTGAGCAGCACATCGAGAAGCTCGAAGCTCTCCGGGCCCTCGGCGTCGACCAGTTCGCGGTCTACGACATGCACGACGCGCAGGAAGCCGTCATCGACGCGTACGGCACGAAGGTGATCCCGGCCGTCAACGGCTGAGCGACACCAGGTCAGTTGGTCTTCCCTCCTCCGGCCTCACACCGGGGGAGGGGCAGGGCGCACCCCCACGCGCACCCCGCGTCCCCACGCGCACCCCGAGGATTCGCCCGCACGGCCTCTCTCCCCTCCCCTCTCCCCGATTGGCCAAGCCCATGACCGACACCGCGTCCACCGCGCCGCCCCCGTCCTCCCAAGTCACCCTCGCCGACGGCCGGGTGGAGATCGCCCCCGGCTCTCCGCAGCCCACCGGCCCCTACGCCAACGAGGACCTCCTCCCGGTCCCGGTCGAGAAGCGCACCTGGACGACGTACAACTTCTCCGCGCTGTGGGTCGGCATGGCCCACAACACCGCCTCCTGGACGCTCGCCTCGGGTCTCATCGCCGTCGGCATGGACTGGAAGCAGGCGGTGTTCACCATCGCGCTGGCCAACGTCATCGTGCTGGTGCCGATGCTGCTGACCGGGCACGCCGGGCCCAAGTACGGCATCCCGTTCCCCGTGTTCGCGCGTGCCTCGTTCGGGGTGCGCGGCGCCAACCTCCCCGCCGTCGTACGGGCGTTGGTGGCGTGCGGCTGGTTCGGCATCCAGACCTGGATCGGCGGTGAGGCGATCTACTTCCTCGCCGGGAAGCTGATCGGCTCCGGGTGGAGCGACGCCGGGCAGATCGGCGGGTACGCGTGGACGATGTGGCTGTCGTTCGCGATCTTCTGGGCGATCCAGGTGGCCATCATCTACCGGGGGATGGAGACGATCCGCCGGTTCGAGAACTGGGCGGCGCCGTTCGTCCTCGTCGGCGCGGTCGTCATGCTGATCTGGATGAGCAACAAGGCGGGCGGCTTCGGCCCGCTGCTCGACCAGCCGTCCAAGCTCGGCTGGGGCGGCGACTTCTGGAAGCTGTTCTGGCCGTCCCTGATGGGCATGATCGGCTTCTGGTCGACGCTGTCGCTGAACATCCCCGACTTCACCCGCTACGGCAAGTCGCAGAAGGCGCAGACCTGGGGGCAGGCGCTCGGTCTGCCGACCACGATGACGCTGTTCGCGCTGCTGTCCGTGATGGTCACCTCCGGCTCGCAGGCCGTCTACGGCGAGACGATCTGGGACCCGGTACAGCTCGCCGCGAAGACCGACAACGTCTTCGGGCTGCTGTTCGCGCTGGTGACGGTTCTTGTGGCAACGCTTTCCGTCAACATCGCCGCCAACCTGGTCTCCCCGGCGTTCGACTTCTCCAACATCGCGCCCCGGAAGATCAGTTTCCGCACCGGCGCCCTCGCGACCTGCGTCCTCGGGGTGCTGATCTTCCCCTGGAAGCTGTACTCCGACCCGCAGGGCTACATCTTCACCTGGCTCGGCCTGGTCGGCGGGCTCCTCGGCACCGTCGCCGGCATCCTCATCGCCGACTACTGGGTTCTGCGCCGCGGCAAGCTCGACCTCGTCGACCTGTACCGCGTGGGCGGCCGTTACTGGTACGAGAACGGCTGGAACTGGCGGGCCGTCGTCGCCTTTCTCGTCGGCGGTGTCCTCGCGGTGGGCGGCGCGAGCTTCAAGCCGATCATCGACGGCCGGCCGATCCCGGCGCTCAGATCCCTCGCGGACTACGGCTGGGCGGTGGGCCTGGGGACGTCGATGGTGCTGTACCTGGGGTTGATGGCGCTACGAGGGAAGGACAAGACGGAGGTCTGAGGTCACGGGCGGGGTGGGACCACTCACCCCGCCGTACCACTCCGCAACGCCGCCATCGCCTCCTTCGCCGCCTTGATCGCCCCCGTGTTGATCGTGCTCGTGTCCGGCGCCTTCTTCGTCTCGAAGTCGCTGCCGTTGTACGTGACGACGACGAGCGCGTTGGCCACCCGGGCGAACACCACGCCCTCCCGGGTCTGCTGCTTGTCCTCGGTCGTGAGGTTCACCACCGAGTACGCCTCGTCCCCGAGCCCGGGCACCGCCCCGCCGCCGCTCTTCTCACCGGTGCGCGCCTTGTACGACTTCACCGCGGCGTCCTGGGTGTCCATGATCTCGAAGGACACGTCCAGCCAGCGGTAGTCGAACCCCTTGAGCGCGTTCCAGGAGCAGGTCCGGCGGATCTTCGTGTCCGTGGACGGGATCTCCTTGCCGGCCGTCTTCGCGCCCGGCACCAGCGAGGTGACCGTCTTCGCGGAGACGCTGCCGCAGGGCGCGGGCGCGGCGGCGTACGTCTTCGCCGCGGTCGGGGAGGCGGAGGAGTCCCCGTTCTCCGACTGCGTCTGCCGCGGGGTGCCGTCCTGGGCCGTCCCCGCGTCCTCGGGGGCGGCGGGGGACGACGACATGGCCCAGCCCGCGCAGGCGAGGACGACCACCGGGGACAGCCGGGCCGCGAGGGCGAGCGGCAGAGGAAGAGAACGCACAGGCGCACTTCTTTTGTGGGGGAGGGCACGGAGACCAGTCCGCACCGCGGACGACGGGACGCCAGTGTCACACGACTGCCTGTGGTGCGGAAGCGTGAACTCGCTGTGTGCCTGAGTGGTGACAGCGGCTCCGCGTTGACGAGGCGAACGTCCCTAAATGTGCCGCGCGGCCGGGGGTGAGGGATGCAGCGCGGACGCGATCCGCTCCACCACGAGGAACGCGCCGTACGCCACGAGACGCACCAGCGAGCGGTCCGTGCGGCCGTCCGCCCGCCAGACCTCGACGTCCTCCTCGGTGATCCGGTGCGGCGCGAGCGCCGCCAGCAGGGCCAGCCGGGCGCCGGGCAGCTCCCGGCGGTGCGGATAGCCCCGCAGGATGACCGGCGGACGCGCCCCGTCCCAGGCCGCGACCCGGTCCCGTACGAGGCACCGCTCGCCCTCGTCGAGCAGCGCGCCGCCCTCCAGCGCCGCTGTGCGCAGCGCGTCGTACGCGGGGCCCACCGGGGTGCCCGCGGCCCACGCGGGGCCCTCACCGGGGTGCTGGAGCAGCGGCAGGGAGGCGCCCGGGACGGCGGCGCCCCGGAGGACCGCGCGGGACAGCGTGCGGCCCGTCAGGGAGCGCACCGGGCGCAGCCGCTGGGCGCCGGCCGGGAGGAGGTGCTCGGTGAGGAGCGCCGACACCACGCGGTCGGCGAAGTGGGAGGCGAGGACGGTGCCGAGATAGCCCGGGAGCGCGTCGTCCGGGAACGGGAGGGGGCCGAGGGCCGCTCCGGGGACGCGGGTACGGCCCGCCCAGTCGAGCACGCGCGCGTGGAGCTCGTTCTCCGGGTGCTCGCCCCGGGCGAGGCGTTCCGCCAGGGCGTGGTCGCCCGTCGCGTGCAGGAGGACGGCGTGCGCGTCCGCGGTGAACCGGCACTCGTCGGCGAGCGCCACCCCGTACGCGGCGACCTCCTTGCCGGTGCGGTCGCCCGGTCCCGCGATCAGCGACTCCCGCAGCAGCGCCCACGCCGGGAGCATCACCTCGGGCGCGGACGACAGGACCACGAAGGCCGCCGGGGCGGCCGTCCCGAGGTCGCGGGCGATCTGCGCGTACGCCTCGGCGACGCGGCCCTCGGCGGCCCTGGGCGACGGCGGGACGGTGTGACGGAAGGGAGTCGGCATGCACAGCAGCCTGGCGCCGGGAGCGCGCGAAAGCGTCGTCCCGGTGTAGCGGATCGACCGCACGCCCCTGGGAGGTGAGAAAGGGCCGCCGTACTGCGGCGGGAGTAGTACCGGTGCCGTCCACAGGTCTGACGCCGTTGTCGGTGCCGGGGTCTAGGGTGCGGGACATGGACGGGGGACCGCCGGTGCGCACCCGGCTCGTGGACACGGCAGTGGCGGCGGCGATCGGCGCCGTCGTCCTGACGGCCGCCGCCCTCGACCCCGGCACCCGGGCCGTCGACCCGCCCCTGCTCGCCGCCGGATCGTTCGCCCTCGCCGTCCACCGCGGCGCCCCGCGCGCGGTCCTCGCCGTCACCACCGCGACCATGACCGTGTACGTCCTGCGCGCCGCCCCCGGCGCCTGGGCGGCCCTCCCGGTGGTGGGCGCGGTCCACGCCGCCGCCCGCGCGGGGTACCGCGCCCTCGCGGCCGGCGCGGGCGCGGTGTTCCTCGGCGCGTACGCCCTCCAGCGCCCGCAGGAAGCCCTCCTGCTCACCGGCTGGGTGCTGTGCGCGGCCCTCACCGGCCTCGCCGACCGCAGCCGGCGGGCCTACCTGCGCCAGACCGAACAGCGCGCGCTCGACGCGGAACGCACCCGCGACGAGGCCGCGCTGCGCCGGGCCGCCGAGGACCGGCTGCGCGTCGCCCGCGAGCTGCACGAGTCGCTGACCCACAGCGTCTCCGTCGTCAGGCTCCAGGCGGGCGTCGCCGCCCACCTCGCCCGCAAGCGCGGCGAGGAGGTGCCGCCCGCCCTCCTCGCCATCCAGGAGGCCGGCGGGCAGGCCCTGCGCGATCTGCGCGCCACCCTGGGCGTCCTGCGCACCGACGAGCCCACCGGCACCCCGGCGCTCCTCGTCGAGCGCGCCCGCGCGGCCGGTCTCGCGACGTGCCTGACGGTCACCGGTGAGGAACGCGCCCTCGCCGCGCCCGTGGAGCGCGTGGCGTACCGCGTCGTCCAGGAGGCCCTCACCAACGCCGCCCGGCACGCGGGCGAGGCCACCGTCCAGGTCCGGCTCGACTACGGGGAACGGGCCCTGGTGATACGTGTCGACGACGACGGCCTCGCCGACCCCTCCCGCCCGCCCCGGCCCGGTACCGGCCTCACCGGCATGCGGGAACGGGTCGCGGCCCTGTGCGGCACCCTGCACGCGGCCCCGCGCGCGGAGGGCGGCTTCTCGGTCCGGGCCGAGCTGCCGCTGGGGGAGGAGAGCCTGGAGGATCTGGGGCGCGCTGGGTAGCCGCGCACGCCGGTCTGAGTATCCGTACTCAGGTCCCGGCGCGGCGGGTCCGGGAGGCTTGGGGCAGGCGGCGGGACGGTCGCGCGAACCCCTTGGAGGCTCCTGATGAACAGCTCGCAGCTCACCGCCCGGCTCCGCTCGAACCTGGTGAACCCGGCCGCGCTGGGCTATCTCGCCCTGGTGCTCGCCGTCCTCGGCTGGGTCGCGGTGGACACCCTGTTCGTCGAGCACCAGGACGCGAGCTTCGCCGGGGTGTGGGCGTTCGTGGTCACCGCGCCGGTGTCGTGGATCTTCCTGCTGCTGCCGCAGCCGCTGCCGGCCGTGGGGATAGCGGTGGGCGCCGTGGTGCAGGCCGCGGTGATCGGGGCGGTGTACCGGGCGGCGACCCGGGGGCGGGGGGCCGGGGCGGCTGTCACGGGGCGGTAGGAGTGCGGGTGCCCGCAGGGCGGTGGAGCGTGCGGTGGGTGTCAGCGGGTGGTGGGGGGCGTGCGCCTGTGGTGCGAGGGGCAGTCTGATGGTCGTACCGACGATCCGGAACGGCCGCCCGGGGAGCACCCCGCGGCGCGCGTGACACAGCGAGGTGCCCGATGCAGTTCACCACCCGGCCGACCCTCCAGGGCACCTTCGGCATGGTGTCGTCGACGCACTGGCTCGCCTCGCAGTCGGCGATGGCCGTCCTGGAGAACGGCGGCAACGCCTACGACGCGGCGGTGGCCGGGGCGTTCGTCCTGCACGTCGTCGAACCGCACCTGAACGGCCCCGCCGGTGAGGTACCGATCCTCCTCGCCCCCGCCGGCGGCGAGGTGAGCGTCCTGTGCGGACAGGGCGTCGCCCCCGCCGGAGCGACGATCCCGCACTACCGGGCGCTCGGCCTCGACCTCGTCCCCGGCACCGGCCCGCTCGCCGCGGCCGTCCCCGGCGCGTTCGACGCCTGGCTGCTCCTCCTGCGCGACCACGGCACCAAGACCCTCGCCGACGTCCTGCGGTACGCCGTCGGATACGCCGAACACGGACACGCGCCCGTGGAGAACGTCGGGACGACCGTCGCCTCCGTCCAGCGCCTCTTCGAGACCGAGTGGACGTCCTCCGCGGCGGTCTACCTCCCGGACGGCCGTCCGCCCCGCCCCGGCGTCCTCCTGCGCAACCCCGCCCTCGCCGCCACCTGGCGCCGCCTCCTGGACGAGGTCTCCGGGACGGCCGGCAGGGAGGCGCAGATCGACGCCGCCCGGGACGTGTGGCGCACCGGATTCATCGCCGAGGCCCTCCTGCGGCAGTCCGCGCGCCCCACCCTCGACAGCAGCGGCGCCCACCACACCGGCACCCTCACCGCCGCCGACCTCGCCGCCTGGTCCGCGTCCTACGAGACGCCCGCGACGTACGACTGGAACGGCTGGACCGTCTGCAAGGCGGGCCCCTGGAGCCAGGGCCCCGCCTTTCTCCAGCAGCTCGCCCTGCTCCCGCCCGACCTGCCGCCCCACGGGAGCGCCGACTACGTCCACCTGCTGATCGAGGGCTGCAAGCTCGCCATGGCCGACCGGGAGGCGTGGTACGGCGACGCCGGTGAGGTACCCCTCGCCGAGCTGCTGTCGCCCGCCTACAACGCCGGGCGGCGGGCACTGATCGGCGACAAGGCGTCGTACGAGCTGCGTCCCGGTGCCCCGGGCGGGCGGGAGGCGCGGATCGCCGCGCACGCGCGCGTGGACGTCGGTCCCGGCGCCGCGGGCGTCGGGGAGCCGACCGTCGCCACCGACGGGACCACCCGGGGCGACACCTGCCACCTGGACGTCGTCGACCGCTGGGGCAACATGGTCGCGGCCACGCCCAGCGGCGGCTGGCTCCAGTCGAACCCGGTCGTTCCGGAACTCGGCTTCCCGCTCGGCACCCGGCTCCAGATGACGCGCCTGGAGGAGGGGCTGACCGACTCCCTGACGCCCGGACGGCGCCCCCGGACGACCCTCTCGCCGTCGATCGCGCTGCGCGACGGCGAACCGGTTCTCGCGTTCGGCACCCCCGGGGGCGACCAGCAGGACCAGTGGCAGGTGCACTTCTTCCTCGCCGTCGTCCTGCGCGCGCACGCGCGTGGCGGACTCGACCTCCAGGGGGCGATCGACGAGCCGAACTGGCACAACGACTCCTTCCCCAGCTCGTTCTACCCGCGCGGGACCCGGCCGGGCAGCGTCACCGTGGAGGCCCGGATGCCGGCCGGGGTCGTCGAGGAGCTGCGGCGGCGCGGGCACGACGTGACCGTCGGCGGGCCCTGGTCGGAGGGGCGGTTGTGCGCCGTCGCGCGCGACCCCGGGACCGGGGTGCTGTCGGCCGCCGCGAACCCGCGCGGGATGCAGGGGTACGCGGTCGGGCGCTGACCTAGGAGAACCGGTTTTTCATCCCGATTCCACCCGCTGTGCAGCGGGCGGGCGGGGATTGTCAGTGGGGCGTGCTCTCATGGAGACATGATCGAAGACATGGAAACCATCGAGGAGTTTCTCGCCCGGCGCGCGGCCGACGTGGAGGAGGCGGTCCGGACGGCCGCCGCGACCGAGATCATGCCCCGGTTCCGGCAGCTCGGGGCTGACGAGGTCGACCAGAAGGCGGGACCGCACGACCTGGTGACCGACGCCGACCGGCTCGCCGAGAAATACCTCACCGAAACCCTCGGCAAGCTCCTGCCGGGCTCGCTTGTGGTCGGCGAGGAGGCGGTCCACGCGGACCCCGCGGTGTACGACGCGATACGCGGCGACGCCCCGGTGTGGATCGTCGACCCGGTCGACGGCACGCGCCAGTTCGTGCGCGGCGAGGACGGCTTCTGCACGCTGGTCGCGCTCGCCCGGCACGGCGTCCTCCTCGCGTCCTGGACGTACGCCCCCGCGCGGGACCAGCTCGCCACGGCCGTACGCGGCGGCGGTGCCTATCTGGACGGCGAGCGCCTGCACGCGGGCAGCCCGGCCGCCGGGGCGGATCTGCGTGTCGCCTGCTCGCACCCCGACTACACGGACGACGGCCAGAAGACCGTCCTGCGCCGCCTGTGGACGGACGGCGTCGCCCCCCGGCCGTGCGGCGCCGCCGGCCTGGAGTACCTCGCCGTCGCCCGGGGCGAGTCCGACGCCACCGCCTTCTCCTGGGAGGCCGCCTGGGACCACGCGGCGGGCCTCCTCCTGGTCCAGGAGGCGGGCGGCGCGCATCTCACGGTCACCGGGGAGCCGTTCCGTATCACCGGGGGCAACGCACTGCCGTTCACGACCGCGCGGGACGCGGAGACGGCGCGGAGGGTGTCGGGGTTGTTGGCGGGTGGGGGAGGGGTGGCGTAGGGCGGTTGGGGGGGGCGGGGCAGCGGAGGGGCGGTGCAGGGCTAGAGGGGCGGGGGCGCCGGAGGGGCCGCGGTCTCTGCCGGGCTGGGGTCGGCCCGGCTGAGGAGCGGTGCGCCGAGGCTTGTGGCGACCGGTTCCGGGCGTGGGGCGTGGTGACGTCGAGTCGTACGCGTCCGGCTCCGGTACGGGGCGGCGGGTGCCCCCGTGAGTGCCGTCGCCTTGCGCGTGCGCTCCCTCGGCCCTCGGTGCCCGCTCCCGCGCGGTGGCTCCACAAGTCCCCTCGGTCACTCCCGGTACCCCGCCCCCGACCCGTTGTCGTACCCCCGGCATATCCTGGCCCCAGGTGGCCGAGCGGCTGACGAAGGGGTCCGAAGTGGCGGCGGTGTTCGATGCGGTGGTGGTGGGGGCGGGGCCCAACGGACTGACCGCCGCCGTGGAGTTGGCGCGCAGAGGGTTCTCGGTCGCGCTGTTCGAGGCGAAGGAGACCGTCGGAGGGGGCGCGCGGACCGAGGAGCTGACGCTGCCGGGCTTCCTGCACGACCCGTGTTCGGCGGCACACCCCCTCGGGATCAACTCACCCGCCTTCCGCGCCCTGCCGCTGGAGCGGTACGGCCTGGAGTGGCTGCACTCCGACCTCCCGATGGCCCACCCCTTCCCGGACGGCTCGGCGGCCGTCCTCGCCCGCTCCGTCGCCGAGACGGCCGCCTCCTTCGGCCCGCGCGACGCGGGCGCGTACCGGCGCCTGGTCGAGCCGTTCCTGCCCCACTGGGACACGCTGGTACGGGACTTCATGTCCCTGCCACTGACCGCCCTGCCCCGCGACCCCGTCACCCTGGCCCGCTTCGGCCTCGCCGGCCTCCCCCCGTCGACATGGCTGACCCGCCGCTTCCGCGACGAACCCGCGAAGACGGTCTTCGCCGGCCTCGTCGCCCACGTCATGGCACCGCTCTCCGGCCTCGCCACCGGCGCCATCGGCCTCGTCTTCGCCCTCGCCGCCCACGCGCGAGGCTGGCCCGTCGCCCGCGGCGGCTCCCAGGCGATCTCCGACGCCCTGGCCGGCTACCTCAAGGACCTCGGCGGCGAGATCCACACGGACTACGAGGTCAAGCGCCTCGATGACCTCCCCCCGGCCCGCGCCTACGTCTTCGACACCTCCCCGACCGCCCTCGCGCGCATCGCCGGCTTCGGCGGCTACTACGACAACTACCGCTACGGCGCGGGCGTGTTCAAGGTCGACTACGCGCTCGACGGCCCGGTCCCGTGGACCGCCGAGGAACCCCGCTCCGCGACGACCGTCCAGATCGGCGCCGACAGCGCGGAGATCGGTGCCGCCCTCAGGGCCGCCTCCCGGGAGAACCGCGCCCCCGACCGCCCGTTCATGATCACCGTCCAGCCGAGCGTCGTCGACCCCACCCGCGCCCCCGAGGGCAAGCAGGTCTTCTGGGCCTACGGCCACGTCCCGAGCGGCTGGACCGGCGACCTCACGGACCCGATCGAACGCCAACTGGAGCGCTTCGCCCCGGGGTTCCGCGACCGCGTCCTCGCCCGCGCCACCTTCGGCCCGCCCCAACTCGCCGTCCGCAACGCCAACTACGTCGGCGGCGACATCGGCACCGGCGCCTTCTCCGGCCTCCAGACCCTGCTGCGCCCCAAGCTGTCCCTGTCGCCGTACACCACCCCGCACCCGGCGATCTTCATCTGCTCCTCGGCCACCCCGCCGGGCCCCGGGGTGCACGGCATGTCGGGGCACAACGCCGCCAAGGCCGTCTGGCGAAAACTGCGTTCCACACGGTGAGTTGACCTGTCCATACCCCCGACGCCCCGGATTCCGCAAAGGAAGCCAGGTGTTGCCTTCACCACTGCTTTGCCTGTGGCGGGACACTTTTGAAAGTGAAAATAGTGTGAGTAAGGTTTGGGGATGGATGATCGGAAACCCGTATTCCGCTCCAACCCACCCACTGACCGGCGCACTTCCGACCTCGTGCGACTCGTCAGGGCGCCCGCTGCGCTGAGCGTCCCGGGCGATGTGCTCGCCGGAGCGGCGGCGGCCCGGACCCCCTGGCACCCGCGCGTCCTCGGCGCCACCGCCTCCTCCGTCTGCATGTACTGGGCGGGCATGGCGCTCAACGACTACGCCGACGCGACGACCGACGCCGTGGAGCGCCCCGACCGGCCGATCCCCTCGGGACGCGTCCCCCGCCGCACCGCCCTGGCCGTCGCGACCGGCCTGACCGCCGCGAGCCTCGGCCTCGCCGCCGCCACCGGAGGCCGCCGGGGGCTGCTGGGAGCGCTTCCCCTCACGGGCCTCGTCTGGGCCTACGACCTCGGCCTCAAGTCCACCCCGGCCGGCCCCGCCGTCATGGCGGGCGCCCGCGCGGCGGACGTCCTCACCGGCGCCCTCGCGGTCGCCCCGCCCGGCGCCGGCGCCACCGCCCTGCGCCGGGGCGCCCTCCCGGCGGCCCTCGTCGGCGCCCACACCTACACCCTCACCGCCCTCAGCCGCCACGAGATCTCCGGCGCCCCGGCCGGCGTCCCGGCCCGGACCCTGGCCGCCTCCACGACCGCCGCACTGTTGACAGCGGCGGGGCCGGTGGCGCGGGGGCTGCGGGAGCGGGGTGGCGGCACGGGGGGCGGTGGTACGGGGGGCCGGGGGCTGTGGGCCGGGATCGGTACGGAGGCCCGGATCGGTACGGTGGCCCGGGAGTCGAGGGCCGGGATCGGTGCGGAGGCCCGGGAACCGAGGGCCGGAGCAGGTACGGCGGCCCGGCTGACCCCCGTGACGTCGACGGCCGTCCACGCGAGCCTCCCGGTCTCCAGCACGCCGGCCGGCGCCCGCGTCGCCGTCCGCGCCGCCGCGCTCCTCGGGAAACGGCCCCAGGGCCGTCGTACCGCCTCCGCCTCCGCTCTTCTCGACGGCCGCCCCCGGGACCGGCGTGCCGCCGCCACCGCGCTCCTCGTCGGCGGTGCCGCGCTCGCCTACCTCGGGTCCTACGGGGCCGCGCAGGTCAAGGCGGTGGCGGCGCCCTCGGGGGAGAACGTGCGGGGAGCCGTCGGCGCCGGGATCACCGCTCTCGTACCGCTCCAGGCGGCGCTGACCGCCCGCGCGGGCTCCCCGGTCGCGGCGGCGCTCCTCGGCGCCGTGCACCCCGTCGCCCGCCGACTGGCCCGGCGCATCTCCCCCACTTGACCCCTGCGTGAGGAACCCCGGTATGGCCTCCCCCCTCAGATTCGGCTACGGCACCAACGGATTCACGCACCACCGCCTGGATCACGTCCTCGGTGTCCTCGCCGACCTCGGCTACGACGGCGTGGCCCTCACCCTCGACCACGTCCACCTCGACCCCTACGCCGACGACCTGCCCCGCAGAGTCGACGGCGTACGGCGGCAGTTGGAGCGGCACGGGCTGACCGTCACCGTCGAGACCGGCGCCCCCTACCTCCTCGACGCGTACGGCAAGCACCAGCCGACGCTGATGGGAGACGGCGTCGACCAACGAGTCGACCTGCTGCGCCGGGCCGTCCGGATCGCCTCCGAACTCGGCTCGCCCACCGTCCAGTTGTGCAGCGGTCCGGCCCCGGACGACATACCCGAGGCCGACGCCTTCAAGCGGCTCGCCGACGGGGTCGGACGGGTGCTGGAGACCGCCGAGTTCTACGGCGTCTCCCTCGCCTTCGAACCCGAGCCGTACATGTTCGTCGACACCGTCGACCGCTGCCTGCGCATCGCCGAACTCACCGGCGGACACGAGCTGTTCGGCATCACCCTGGACATCGGACACGCCCACTGCGTCGAGGACGCCCCGGTCCTCGACTGTCTCCGCCGCGCGGCGCCCCGGCTGCTGAACGTCCAGGTCGAGGACATGCGGCGCGGAGTCCACCAGCATCTCGAACTCGGCACCGGCGAGATCGACTTCCCGCCCGTACTGGCCGCCCTGCGCGACCTCGGACACACTGGACTGGTCTCCGTCGAGATCCAGGGCGGCGCCCTCGACGCCCCCGAACTCGCCCGCCGCTCGCTGGAGTTCCTGCGCGCGGCCGGATAACCGCTCACCCCTGTTCCCCCCGTTCTCCTCACCACCCCTCCAGGAGATCCCGCAGGTATGGCTACCGCCCGACCGATCCCGCAGGCGGCGCCGGACCCCCGGCCCGCCCTCGCCGGCGCACCGCTCCCCGACCGGGCGCGGAGCTGGCTCGACACCGCCACCGCCCGTGTCGCGGCCGATCCCGCCGCGATCCGCGCGCTGTTCCCCGCCGCCCGCCGCCAGTGCGGTCACGCCCGCCTCACCGACCACTGGCACACCGACGACGCGGTCCGCGCGGCCCTCCTCACGGCTCTGCCCCTGCGCGGCGCGGCCCTCGCGGACGCGGTCGCGGAGCTGTACCGGCACGGCGATCCGGCCGAACAGCGGGCTGTGCTGCGGGCGTTGCCGCTGTTGGAGGAGGTCAACGCGGAGGCGGACGGGGAGGTGGACGGGGAGGGCGGCGCGGGTTCGCCCGGTTCGGGCGATGTGGATTCGCCGGGCTCAGGGGGTGCTGGTTCAGGCGGCGCGGGTTCGTCCGGCGCGGACTGGTCCGGCCCGGATTCGTCCGGCGTGGATTCCTCTGGTTCGGATTCGTCTGGTTCGGGCGAAGCCGACCCGCTCGGTTCGGGTGAACCCGACTCGCCTCGCAACCAAGGCAGTTCCGCCGCCCCGGCCACCCCGGCACCCTCTCCCCGCCGCGCCGCCCCCATCGGCGTCCCCGGCGTCCACCGCACCCTCTTCGCCCCCACCCCCGATGACCGCCTCGGCGACCTCGCGCTCGACCTGGTCCGCGAGGCCCTGCGCGGCAACGACAACAGCGTGATCGAGGCGGCACTCGGCGCGTACGCGGCGGCGCGGCTGCCGGACGCGGAGTACCGGCAGGCGGTACTGAAGTGCGTGTTCTCCGACATCCCGCTGGACCGGCTGTACGGCCTGGACGCCCGCGCGGACCGTGAACTCGCCCGGATGCTGGCCGACTTCGCGCACGAACGCATCGCCGCGGGCCGTACCGTCCCGGCCGATGTCTGGCCCCTGGTCCGCGCGCACACCGCCCTCGCCAAGTCCCTCGCCGCCCGCGCCCGCGACCTCGCCGACACCCGCCCGGAGGCGGCGGCCCGTGCGCTGGCCGCCCTGGCGGGCACGGAGGAGGAGGCCGCACCGCCGGCCACGAAGACCGTCGCCACGACACTTTCCGCAGGTGAGCCCTACAGGAGGCCCTGACCATGCGTATCTTCGACCCTCACATTCACATGACTTCGCGGACGACGGACGACTACGAGGCGATGTATGCGGCGGGGGTGCGGGCGTTGGTGGAGCCGGCGTTCTGGCTGGGGCAGCCGCGTACGTCGCCGGAGAGTTTCTACGACTATTTCGACGCTCTGCTGGGGTGGGAGCCGTATCGGGCGGCGCAGTTCGGTATCCAGCATTTCTGCACGATCGCGTTGAACCCGAAGGAGGCGAACGATCCGCGGTGTCTGCCGGTGCTGGACCAGTTGGACCGTTTTCTGGCGAAGGACCGGGTGGTGGCGGTGGGGGAGATTGGGTACGACTCGATGACCGCGGCGGAGGACGAGGTGCTGGCGCGGCAGTTGCAACTGGCGGTGGAGCACGGGCTTCCGGCGCTGGTGCACACGCCGCACCGGGACAAGGCGGCGGGGACGCGGCGGACGCTGGACGTGGTGCGGGAGTCGGGGATCGCGCCGGAGCTGGTCGTCCTGGACCACCTCAACGAGCTGACGGTCGGCATGGTTCTCGACAGTGGCTGCTGGGCCGGGTTCTCGATCTACCCCAAGACGAAGATGAGCGAGGACCGCATGGTCGAGATCCTCAGGCAGCATGGCACGGAGCGGGTGCTGGTCAATTCGGCGGCTGACTGGGGGAGTTCGGACCCGTTGAAGACGCGGAGGACGGCGGACGCGATGCTGGCCGGCGGGTTCGACGAGGACACGGTGGACCGGGTGATGTGGCGTAATCCTGTCGCGTTCTACGGGCAGAGCGGGCGGCTCGAACTGGACGAGATCAAGCCCGACGACACCGCGCTCCATGAGGGCAACTCGATCAAACGCGGCGGAGAGTGAACTCCCGTACGCCTCAAGGACATCGACCCCAGAGGAACGCCCATGAAGAAGCGCCTCGTCGTCCTCGACATCGTCGGCCTCACCCCCAACCTGCTCCGCCACATGCCCTCGGTCACCGCTCTCGGTGAACGTGGCTCCCGGGCCCGCCTCGACACCGTCCTGCCCGCCGTCACCTGCACCGTCCAGTCGACTCTCCTCACCGGTGAACTCCCGTCCGTGCACGGGGCGGTGGCGAACGGCTGGTACTTCCGCGACCTCGGTGAGGTCCTGCTCTGGCGGCAGCACAACGCCCTCGTCGGCGGCGAGAAGATCTGGGAGACGGCCCGCCGGGAGAACCCCGACTACACGGTGGCGAACGTCTGTTGGTGGTACGCGATGGGCGCCGACGTCGACTGGACGGTCACCCCGCGCCCCGTCTACTACTCCGACGGCCGCAAGGAGCCGGACTGTTACACCTGGCCGCCCGCCCTGCACGACGAACTCACCGAACGGCTCGGCCCGTTCCCCCTGTTCACCTACTGGGGCCCGAACGCCGGCCTCCCCTCCACCCAGTGGATCATGGCCGCCGCCCGGCAGATCTTCGACGACAAACAGCCCGACCTCACCCTCGTCTACCTCCCCCACCTCGACTACGAACCCCAGCGCACCGGCCCCGACTCCCCGCAGACGGCCGCAGCCGCCCGCCAACTCGACGACGCCCTGGGCCCGTTGATAGCCCACTTCGAGAAGGAGGGCGCGACGGTCGTCGTCCTCAGCGAGTACGGCATCGCCCCCGCGTCCCGCCCCGTCGACATCAACCGCGCGCTGCGGAGCGCCGGTCTCCTCGAAGTCCACACCCAGGACGGCATGGAGTACCTCGACCCCTGGACCTCCCGCGCCTTCGCGGTCGCCGACCACCAGCTCGCCCACGTCTACGTCCGCGACCCCGCCGACCTCGACCGGGTCGCGGATATCGTCGCCGAACTCGACGGCGTGGACGCGGTGTTGGATGCGGCGGGCAAGAAGGAGCACGGCCTCGACCACGAACGCTCAGGCGAACTCGTAGCCGTCGCCGCGCCGGACGCCTGGTTCACGTACTACTACTGGCTCGACGACGCCCGCGCCCCCGACTTCGCCCGCCAGGTCGAGATCCACCGCAAACCCGGCTACGACCCCGCCGAGTTGCTCTACGACGACACCGTCCCCGCCGTCAAAGCGCGGGCCATCGGCTCGGTGATCCGCAAGAAGCTCGGCTTCCGCTACCGCATCCGCACGGTCCCCCTCGACCCCTCCGGCGTGCGCGGCAGCCACGGCCGCCTCCCCGACGACCCCCAGCACGGGCCCGTACTCCTGTGCTCGGAACCGGTGTTGACCCGCGAGGCGTACGCGGCGACCGAGATCAAGGAGCTGCTGCTGGACCTGGCCCGAAAAGGCGGGTGAACACGGCACCGGAGTTGGTAGAAACTCCCTCATGACCACCCTCACCTTCATCCAGGGCGACATCACCGACGAGTCCGTCGACGCCATCGTCAACGCGGCGAACTCCTCGCTGCTCGGCGGCGGTGGCGTCGACGGCGCCATCCACCGCCGGGGTGGCCCGGCGATCCTGGAGGACTGCCGCAGACTCCGCGCCTCGCACTACGGCAAGGGCCTCCCGACGGGCCAGGCGGTCGCCACAACCGCCGGTGATCTGCACGCCCGTTGGGTGATCCACACCGTCGGCCCCGTCCACAGCACCACCGACGACCGCTCCGCCCTCCTCGCCTCCTGCTACCGCGAATCCCTCAAGGTCGCCGACGAACTCGGCGCCCGCACCGTCGCGTTCCCCGCGATCTCCGCCGGCATCTACGGCTGGCCCATGGCCGACGCCGCCCGGATCGCGATCCGGACCGTACGGGGGACCCCGACCCGGGTCGAGGAGGTGCGGTTCGTGCTGTTCGACGAGGACGCGTACGACACGTTCACGGCGTACGCCGCGGTCTGATCGTCGTATCCGGATCGCCCCGGTTCATCCGGTCGAGTGACTCTGGTCGCCGGAACGTTTCTTCCGGAATGGCAGAAACGTTCTGCTGTTAGCTTCGGCGGCGTTGTCGTCAAGATCGTCCGAGGAAGCGTGCCGGTGCAATCACCAATCTGGACCGAGGAATCGCGCGTCGAGGAGCGGACGGAGGAGCGGGTCGACTTCGTCGCCAGGACCGCCGAGGAGATCGCCGCCCGCGTCGGCCGCTTCACCGACCCCGCCACCCGGCTGCTGCTGAGCGCCGACGGCCTCACGACCACCCTGCTGCGGGCCTGGACCCGCACCGACGTGACCGTCCTGCGAGCCGCGCAGCGCCGGGTCCCGGCCGCCGAAACCCCGTGGGGCGCGGGGGAGTTGCTCGGTGCCGAGGGCGGCGAGACCGTCGTCCGGCACTCCGTGCTCGGCGGGCCGGACGGGAGCGATCTGTCGCGGAACGTCGTGGTGGCCCGGCCGGAGCTGTGCCCGTCGGCGGAGCTGTGCCTCGCCGACACCTCGGCGCCGCTGGGACCGATGCTGCAACGGGCGGGAACCGGTTTCCGGCGTTCTCTGCTGGACGCCGGGCGGCGGCCCTGGGGGCCGTGCGGGGAGCCGGCCGCGTACAAGGCGTACCTCCTGTGGCACGGGGAACGGCCGTTCGCCGCGATCTCCGAGCTGTTCAACCCGGCGATCGTCCCGGCGGCCGTGCGATGAGCGCCGGCCGGGTCGCGGTCGTCGGCGCCGGGCCCGCCGGGCTCGTCCTCGCCGCGCTGCTGCACCGCGCCGGGATCGACGTCGAGGTGTGGGAGCGCGGCAGCCGGGAGTACGTCGAACGGCGGGCCCGCGCGGGCCTGTTGGAGCACCGGGTGGTCGAACTGCTGGCCGCGCACGGCCTCGCCGAGCGGCTGCTCAAGGAGGGGGCGCGGCACGGCTGGTGCGAGTTCCTGTGCCTCGGGGAGCGGACCCGTGTCGACTACGGGGAGCTGTCCGGGGGATACCGGCACTGGGTGTATCCGCAGCAGTTGCTCGTCCGCGACCTCCTGGCCCTGCTGGACCGGGCGGGCTGCCCGGTCCATTTCGACGCCCCGGTAAGGGAGTTGGAAGGGACGGCGCTGCGGTTCGAACGGGGCCTCGTACGCGCCGAGTTCGTCGTCGGCTGCGACGGCGCGCGAGGTGTCGTCGCCGACGGCCTCCCCGACTCCCTCGCCCTGGAACGGCGTTACCCCTACGACTGGCTGACCGTCCTCGCCGACATGACGCACCCCGTCGAGGGCGTCCTCTACGCCGTCCACGAGACCGGGTTCGCGGGGATGATGCCGCGCGCCGGGAACCTCGCCCGGCTCTACCTCCAGGTCCCCGCCGACCACACCCCGGCCGACTGGCCCGAGGACCGCCTCCGGGACCACCTCGCGCTGCGGCTCGGCGCCGGCGAGGACGGTCCGAGGCCCCTGCGGCTGCGGGAGACCGGCATGCTCCGGATGCGCGGCCGGGTCCGGCGCCGGCTCCGCGCCGGCGGTGTGTTCCTCGCGGGCGACGCCGGGCACCTGCTCACCCCGTCCGGCGCGAAGGGCCTCAACCTCGCGGTCGCCGACGCCGTCGATCTCGCGGACGGTCTGATCCGCCGTGTCCGGCACGGCGACGACACCGCGCTCGCCGGGTACGAGGCCCGCCGGCTGGCCGCCGCCTGGTGGGCCCAGGACTTCTCCGACCGCCTCCTCGACCTCCTCCACCTGCCCTCCGGCGACCCCGAGGAGCGCCGGTTCGCCCTGGAACTGCGGCGCGAACGCATCCGGGCACTGGCGAGGCCGGGGCCGTACGCGACGGCGTTCGCACGCGACTACGCGGGGGCGGCGAGCGTCGCTCTGAGCTGAACCCGGGTACGACGGAGCAGCGCGCCTCTGCCCGGCTGCGCGGCGTCCCTCTCAGGTCGTATCCGGCGGCTCCCTCCGGCGTATGCCGTATGTCATACCCGACGGACTCCCTCCATGTGTCCGGAGTCACAATCGCGCCCGGGGGGACCGGCGATACTCGACGGCAGGGCCGTACGTGGCCCGTGCCGTGTCCGTGCGGGGGCTGCCCCGTGATCCGCGCGTTCCCGGCCGCTCACATGCCGTCCACCGGTCCTGTGCGGCGAGGTTAACCCCCGATGACCTGCGAGGGAGACACCGGCGTAATCAGCACTTCGTACCGTCACTGAGGCTCTCACCAGGCCGATCGTCAGACAGAAGGGGGCGCCCGTGGCAGCCGTGCCGGACCCGCGGACCGACAGCGCGACGAAGGTGCGCACGGTCTGCTCGTACTGCGGTGTCGGCTGCGGCATGGTCCTCGACATCGGCAAGGGCCCCGACGGACGGCGTACGGTCCTGAAGGCGTCCGGCGACAAGGAGCACCCCGCGAACCTGGGCCGGCTCTGCACGAAGGGCGCCACCACGGCCGACATGCTCTCCGCGCCCGGCCGCCTCACCACCGCCCTCGTCCGCACGGACCGCGGCGAGGAACCGCACCCCACGGAGGTACGGGAAGCGGTTGCGGAAACAGCGCGCCGACTGCGGGCGATCGTCGACGAGCACGGCCCCGACTCCGTCGCCCTCTACGTCTCCGGGCAGATGAGCCTGGAGGCCCAGTACCTCGCGAACAAGCTGGTCAAGGGCTATCTGCGGTCCAACCAGATCGAGTCGAACTCCCGGCTGTGCATGGCCAGCGCGGGAACCGGTTACAAGCTGTCCCTGGGCGCCGACGGCCCGCCCGGCTCGTACGACGACCTCGACAACGCGGACGTCTTCCTCGTCATCGGCTCCAACATGGCCGACTGCCACCCCATCCTGTTCCTGCGGATGATGGACCGGATCAAGTCGTCCGGCGCGAAACTGATCGTCGTCGACCCGCGCCGCACCGCCACCGCCGAGAAGGCCGACCTGTTCCTCCAGGTCGAGCCCGGTACGGACCTCGCCCTCCTCAACGGCCTCCTGCACCTACTGGTAGAAGGCGGTTACACCGATCCGGACTTCATCGCCGCGAACACCGAGGGCTGGGAGGCGATGCCCGGATTCCTCGCCGACTACCCGCCGCAAACGGTTGCTGAAACGACCGGCATCCCCGAGGCCGACCTCCGTGAGGCCGCCCGGCTGATCGGCGAGGCGGGGGAGTGGACCAGCTGCTGGACGATGGGCCTCAACCAGTCCACGCACGGCACCTGGAACACCAACGCGCTGGTCAACCTCCACCTCGCGACCGGCGCCATCTGCCGCCCCGGCAGCGGCCCGTTCTCCCTCACCGGCCAGCCCAACGCCATGGGCGGACGCGAGATGGGCTACATGGGACCGGGGCTGCCCGGCCAGCGGTCCGTGCTCGTCGACGCCGACCGCGCGTTCACCGAGGAACTCTGGGGACTCGAACCCGGCACGATCCGCGCCGACGGCGTCGGCAAGGGCACCGTCGAGATGTTCCGCAGGATGGCCGACGGCGAGATCAAGGCGTGCTGGATCATCTGCACCAACCCCGTCGCCTCCGTCGGCAACCGCAGGACCGTCATCGAGGGCCTCGAAGCGGCCGAACTCGTCGTCGTCCAGGACGTGTTCGCGGAGACCGAGACCGCCGCCTACGCCGACGTCCTGCTGCCCGGCGCGCTGTGGACGGAGACCGAGGGCGTCCTCATCAACAGCGAGCGCACCCTCACGCTGGCCCGCCCCGCCGCCGACCCGCCCGGCGAGGCCGTCGCCGACTGGCGGCTCATCGCCGACATCGCCTGCGCGATGGGGTACGCGAGCGGGTTCACCTACACGGACGCGGAGGAGATCTTCGAGGAGATCAAGGGCGCGTACAACCCGGCCACCGGCTACGACCTGCGCGGGGTCACCTACGAGCGGCTGCGCCGGACGCCGGTGCAGTGGCCGGCCGCCCCCGACGGGCCCGACCGCAACCCCGTCCGGTACGTCCGCCCCGACGGCTCCCTCCGGTTCGCCACCCCCTCCGGGCGGGCCGTCTTCCACGCCCGGCCGCACCTGCCGCCCGCCGAACTGCCCGACGACGACTACCCGTTCGTCCTCAACACCGGGCGCCTGCAACATCAGTGGCACACGCTGACGAAGACGGGGCGCGTCGCCAAACTCAACAAGCTGAACCCCGGGCCGTTCGTCGAGGTCCACCCCGCCGACGCCGAACGGCTCGGGCTCGCCGACGGGGACTCGGTGGAGGTGGCGTCCCGGCGCGGGCGAGCCGTCCTGCCCGCCGTCGTCACCGACCGTGTGCAGCAAGGGAATTGCTTCGCGCCCTTCCACTGGAACGACCTCTTCGGGGAGTACCTCAGCGTCAACGCGGTCAGCAGCGACGCCGTCGACCCGCTGTCGTTCCAGCCCGAACTCAAGGTGTGCGCCGTGTCGTTGACGAAGACGGCGACCGCGGTGAGCGTCCGGATGCCGGGCGGGGCGGAGCAAGGCACGAAGGCGCGGGCGGCGAACACACCGGCACCGGGCGGGACTTCGGGTACCCCGGCGCTCGTGCCGTCCGCCGTCCTCACCTCGCCCACCGCTCAACCCGCCGTCCCCGCGGCCCTCTTCGGCCTCGAACCCACCCCGCCGCCCGTCCTCGGCGAACGCGAACGGCTCTACCTGCTCGGGTTCCTCGCCGCGATCCCGGCGGGCGGCCCCGGCGTCCCCGTGCTGCCGCCGGACGCGCCGTTCACCCCCGAGCACGCCCTGTGGGTCAACGGCACGCTCGCGGGCCTGTATTCGAGGACAGCCGCCCCGGCGCCCGCCCCGACTCCCGCCGCGCTGCGGCAGGTCGTCATCCTGTGGGCCTCCCAGACGGGCAACGCCGAGGAGTTCGCCACCGCGACCGCCGCGCGCCTCACCGACGGCGGACACGCCGCGTCCCTCGTCGAGATGGACCAGGCCGACCCGGCCGCCCTCCCCACCGACGCCGACCTCCTCCTCATCACCAGCACGTTCGGCGACGGCGACGCCCCCGACAACGGCGCCGGCTTCTGGGCCGGCCTCACCGCTCCCGACGCGGGCCGCCTGGAGGGCCGCCGGTACGCGGTCCTCGCCTTCGGCGACTCGTCGTACGACGACTTCTGCGGGCACGGACGCCGGCTCGACGACCGGCTCGGGGAACTCGGCGCCGTCCGGCTCGCTCCGCGCATCGACTGCGAGCCGGACTACGAGACCCGGGCGGGGGAGTGGCTGGACCAGGTGCTGGGCGCGCTCACCGTCACCGAGACACCCCCGACTCCCGCACCGGCGGGGCCCGTTGCCCCGGCCCGCCCGAGCCGCCCGGCCTCCGCGACGGGCCGTCTCGTCGGCAACGTCCTGCTCAGCGGGGCCGGTTCGGGCAAGGAGGTCCGCCGGTTCACGTTCGACACCCGCGACAGCGAGCTGCCCCTCGTGTACGAGGCCGGCGACGCGCTCGGCGTCCGTCCCCTCAACTCCCCCGAGCTGGTGAAGGAGTGGCTGACCGTCACCGGGGCGGACGCGGACACCCCGGTCGGCGTCGAAGGGGGCCAGGTGCCGTTCGACGAGGCACTCTCCCGGTACCTCGACATCACCCGCGTCAGCTCCTCCCTGCTCCGGTTCGCCGCCGAACGCACCCGTGACCCGCGCGAGTTGCGCAAACTGCTGCGGCCCGACAACAAGGACGAGCTCGCGAAGTGGTCCTGGGGGCGGCAAGCCGTGGACGTGGCCGCCGAGTTCGGGATCGAGGCGGACGCCCAGGACTGGGCCGACGTCCTGGGCCGGCTGCGCCCCCGCCTGTACTCCATATCGTCCAGCCCCCTCACCGACCCCCACCTCGTCTCCCTCACCGTCTCCGTCGTCCGCTACGAGAACCGCGAGGGCCGGTCCCGGCAGGGCGTCTGCTCCCCCTTCCTCGCCGACGCCGAACCCGGCACCGAGGTCCCCCTCCACGTCCAGCGCTCCCCGCACTTCCGCCCGCCCGCCGAACCCGGCGCCCCCGCGATCATGATCGGCCCCGGCACCGGCGTCGCCCCCTTCCTCGGCTTCCTCCACGAACGCCGCGCCCGCGGCCACCACGCCCCCAACTGGCTCTTCTTCGGCGAACAGCGCCGCTCCACCGACTTCTACTACGAGGACGACCTCACCGCCCTCCTCGCCGACGGCACCCTCACCCGCCTCGACACCGCCTTCTCCCGCGACCAGCGCGCCAAGGTCTACGTCCAGGACCGCATGCGCGAACACGGCCCCCAGCTCTGGTCCTGGCTCCGCGACGGCGCCCGCTTCTACGTCTGCGGCGACGCCTCCCGCATGGCCAAGGACGTCGACCGCGCCCTGCGCGACATCGCGATGCTCCACGGCGGCATGACCGAGGCCGAGTCGGCGGCGTACCTGAAGCAACTCGCCGCGGAGAAGCGGTACATGCGGGACGTGTACTGACCGGGCCCGCGTACGGAAACCGCTCACGCGGGATCAAGGACCCGTCAGGACCCCCCGACCCCCGAATTCCCGGACGTAGCGTCGATCTCACCCGGCCCCACCAGGGCCCTTTCGAGAGAGACCCCCCATGACGCTCCCCACGCAGGCCGACGCCCTCCACAAGGACATCATGCGTTTCCGCCTCGCGTCCGGCCCCGACCTCACCACGCGCAACGACCCCTACCTCGCGTGGCAGCGGACCCGTGAACAGGCGGACCTGTGGCCGTACTTCCGGCGCTACGACACCGCGCTCACCCCTCGGGCGACGGCGATCTCGGACGCCGGTGTCACGACGACCGGCCCCAACTTCGGCAGCCAGGACTACCTTTCGCTGAGCGGACACCCGGAGATCCTGGAGGCCGCCCACAAGGCGCTGTACAACTACGGCCCCCTGACGGCGGGTTCACCCGCGCTGGGCGGCGCGAACCCGCTGAGCAAGGCGCTGGAGGCCGGTCTCGCACAGGCGCTGCGGACCGAGCACGTCATGCTCTTCCCCACCGGCTGGGCCTCGGGCTTCGGGACGATCCGCGCGCTGATGCACAAGAACGACCACATCCTGTTGGACAAGCTCTCGCACGACTCGCTGAGGCAGGGCGCGGCGGCCAGCGGCGCGACGGTCGAGTTCTTCCGGCACCTCGACAACACGGCGGTCCGCCGCCATCTCGCGAAGATCCGGGCGACGGACACCGCGAACGCGGTCCTGGTCGTCACCGAGGGCGTCTTCTCGATGGACTCCGACACCCCCGATCTGGCCGAACTCCTCGGCATCTGCCGTGAGTTCGACGCCCAGTTGATGGTGGACGTGGCCCACGACTTCGGCGCGATGGGCGAGACGGGCGGCGGCCAGCCGGAAGTGCACGGCATCCTCGGCGAAGTCGACTTCGTGGTGGGCGCGTTCTCCAAGACGTTCGCGACGACCGGCGGCTTCCTGGCCACCCCGTCTGCCTCCGCCCGCGAGTACGTCCGCATGTTCGGCGGCCCCCAGACCTTCTCCAGCGCCATCACCCCCGTACAGACGGCGGTCGCCCTCGCGGCGCTGGGGGTCGTCACCTCCCCGGACGGCGCCAGGCGCCGAACGGCGGTGCGGGACAACGCCGTTCACCTGCGGGAGGGGCTCACGGGGCGCGGCCTGGAGGTGATGGGAGACGTGGTCTGCCCGGTCGTACCCGTCCTGATCGGGGACACCCCGACGGGCCGTACGGCGTCCGGGCTCATCGCGCGGGCGGGACTGATCGCGCATCTCGTCGAGCAGCCCGCCGTCGCGTCGGACGCGGCGAGGTTCCGGCTCCAGGTGATGGCGGAGCACACGCGGGCGGACCTCGACGCGGCGATCGGCATCCTCGACACGTGCATCGGGGAGGCCCGCGGGCGCGTGGCGGCGCTCCGAGGGTAATCATCCGGTCAATCAGAATTGCACAGAGTCTTACATGGTGATTGCCTCGACTGTACTCGGGACCTAGGGTGTGGCTGGCTCGGAAGTCACCGTTTCACCAGCAGTACTCCCACGTCCGTGCGGTAGAGCGGACGGAGTCGGGATGAGTTGACGGATCGTCAGCGAAACGTGCCGCTGTTCGGTTCGTCAACAGCATCCGACAGGACTGTTCATCCTGAGGAACCGAGGAAGGTCACGGTCAATGCCGCACCCGCACCCGCAACCACCGCTCCCGACGGACTCCCGGCGGCCGGCGGTCAGCCGCCGCCGACTCCTGGAGGGCTCCGCCGCCACCCTGGGCGCGCTCGCCCTGTCCACCTCCTCACAGGCCCGGGCGGTCGGCGGGAAGGCGGGTGAAAACGCGGGGGAAGCGGTTGCACAACCCGAGTGGAACGGTCACATCGACCTCTTCCGCGTCGGCACCGAGCCCCCGCACACCACCCTGATGCCCTACGACGGCCTCGCCCCGGCGCTCACCGCCGACCGCACCCGCTCCCCGTACCGCCTCAGCCTCGACGGCAAGTGGAAGTTCGCCTACGCGGACCGCCCCGAGGACCGCGACGAGGACTTCCACCGCACCGACCTCGACGACCGGGGCTGGGAGACGATCCCGGTCCCCTCGGTCTGGCAGCGGCACGGCCACGACTTCCCCATCTACATCAACATCACCTACCCCTACTGGGGCCCCAACGGCCTCGGCGAGAACCCGCAGCCGCCCGCCGCCCCCACCCGCTACAACCCCGTCGGCCAGTACCGCCGCACCTTCACCGTCCCCCGCGACTGGTCCGGCCGGCGCACCTTCCTGCACTTCGAGGGCGTCAAGTCCGCGCACTACGTGTGGATCAACGGCGAACTCGTCGGCTACAGCGAGGACTCCTACACCCCCGCCGAGTACGACATCACCCCGCACCTCAGACCGGGCACCAACCAGATCGCCGTCGAGGTCTACCGCTACTCCGACGGCGACTGGCTGGAGGACCAGGACATGATCCGGCTGAGCGGCATCTTCCGCTCGGTCTACCTCTACTCCACCCCACCGGTCCACCTGCGCGACTTCAAACTGGACACCCCTCTCGCAAACGGTTACACAACGGCCGACCTCGCCGTCACCGCGAGCGTCCGCGCCTACGACGCCACCAAGGGCGCGTACACCGTCGACACGATGCTGTACGACGACCGGGGGCATCCGGTCTGGCCGCGCCCCCTCAGCCAGCGCGCCGATGTCACGGCCACCGGCACGGACGTCACCGTGACCGCCTCCCGAGCCGTGCCGAAACCGCGCCTGTGGTCCGCCGAGGACCCCTACCTGTACACGGCCGTCCTCCAGCTCCGGAACCCGGCCGGAAAAGTCGTAGAAACCGTCTCCCACCGCGTCGGCCTGCGCGAGTTCGCCCTCAAGGACGGGCTGATGCGCATCAACGGCAAGCCCGTCTCCTTCCGGGGCACCAACCGCCACGAGATGCACCCCGACCGGGGTACCGCCCTCACCCGCGCGGACCTCGTCAAGGACATGAAGCTGATCAAACAGCTCAACATCAACTCCGTCCGCACCTCGCACTACCCGAACAACCCGCAGTGGTACGAACTCGCCGACGAGTACGGCCTCTACCTCGTCGACGAGACCAACCTCGAAACCCACGGCATCCGCGACCAGTACCCCGGCGACCACCCCGACTGGTCCGCCGTCTGCGTCGCCCGCGCCCAGAACATGGTCCACCGCGACAAGAACCACGCCTCCGTCGTCATCTGGTCCCTCGGCAACGAGGCGGGCGGCGGCAGGACGTTCGTGAACATGCACGACTGGATCAAGTCCTACGACACGACGCGCGTCGTCCAGTACGAGGGTGACGACCGCCCCGGCATCAGCGACATCCGCTCCGAGATGTACGACTCGCCCTCCCGCGTCGAGGCCCGCGCCAAGGACACCGCCGACACCCGCCCGTACGTGATGATCGAGTACGCCCACTCCATGGGCAACTCGACCGGGAACTTCACCAAGTACTGGGACCTCGTGCGCCGCCACGACGTCCTCCAGGGCGGCTGGATCTGGGACTTCGTCGACCAGTCCCTCACCGAGCGCACCCCGGTCCGCCAACTCCTCACCGAGACCGGCCCGTTGAAGCTGCGCGCCGAACTCATGTCGTCCGCCGGGACGTTCGACCGGAAGAACGGCGTCTCCGGCGCCACCGTCTTCCCCCGCGACCCCGGCCTCGACCTCACCGGCTCCCTCACCCTCGAAGCCTGGATCACCCCCCGCGTCACCGGCTACCACCAGCCGATCATCGCCAAGGGCGACACCCAGTACGCGCTCAAACAGTCCAACGAATCAGTGGAGTTCTTCATCTACGGCGGCGGCCAGTGGGTCAGCGCGAGCTGGTCCCTCCCCACCGACTGGACCGGCCGCGAGCACCACGTCGCGGGAGTCTTCGACGCCGACGCGGGCACCGTCACCCTCTACGTCGACGGCGTCGCCCGCGCCACGCGGACGACGACCCGCCGCCCCAGCAGCAACACCGCGCCCCTCGCCCTCGCCAACGACACCGACAACCACACCCGCGAGTTCAACGGCACCATCCGCCGCGCCCACGTCTACGCCCGCGCCCTCACCGCCACCGAACTCGCCTCCACCGCACGGCAGTCGGACGACAAGGACGTCCGCCTCTGGTTCGACGCCGACACCGTCGGCCACACCGAGGTCACGCCGAAGGAGAAGACGTACTTCGCGTACGGCGGCGACTGGGGCGACTTCCCCAACGACGGCGCGTTCGTCGCCGACGGCATCGTCATGGCCGACCGGCGCCACACCGGCAAGGCCGCCGAGGTCAAACGCGTCTACCAGGAGATCAACGCCACCGCGGGCACGACCCCCGGCGCGGTCACCCTCGTCAACGAGTTCCTCTTCACCAACCTCCGTGAGTTCGACGGCAGTTGGACGCTCGTCCGGGACGGCGAGACCGTCCGGAAGGGCAAGCTGAGCCGCGCCCAGCTCGACGTGGCGCCCCTCGCCAGCAAGGCGATCACCGTCCCGGTGCAGCTCCCCGCGAAACCGGCCCCCGGCGCCGAGTACTTCCTCCAACTCGCCTTCACCCTCAAGGAGTCCACCCCCTGGGCGAAGTCCGGCCACGAGGTCGCCCGGGTGCAGCTCCCGCTCGACGCGGGCAGCCCGGCGGTGAATCCCGTACCCCTCAAGGGCGTTCCGGCGCTGAGCCACACCGAGGACGCCGCGAGGATCACCGTCACCGGCAAGGACTTCACGGTCGTCGTCGACAAGGCGAGCGGCCTCATCACCTCGTACACCGCGGGCGGTTCGCCCCTCCTCGTCTCCGGCGGCACCCCCAACTTCTGGCGGGCGCCCACCGACAACGACAAGGGCAACGGACAGCACACCCGCAACCAGACCTGGCGGGACGCCGGCGCCCGGCGTGCGGTGACGAGCGTCGCCGTACGCCAACTCGCGGGCAGGGCCGTCGAGATCACCGTCGGCGGCACCCTGCCGACGACCACGCCGTCGTCGTACACCACCGTCTACACCGTCTTCGGCAACGCCGAGATCAAGGTCGACCACACCCTGCACCCGGGCGCGGCGAGCCTGCCGTACATCCCCGAGGTCGGGAACCTGCTGTTCCTGCCGGCGCGGCTGGACCGGCTGCACTGGTACGGGCGCGGCCCCGAGGAGAACCACTGGGACCGCAAGGACGGTACGGACGTGGGGCGTTGGAGCGGGAGCGTCGCCGGGCAGTGGACGCCATACATCCGGCCCCAGGAGAACGGCAACAAGACCGACGTACGGTGGGCCGCGCTCACCGACGCCCGGGGGAGGGGACTGCTGGTCTGCGGTGAACCCCTGTTGGAGATCAACGCCTCGCACTTCACCCCCGAGGACCTCTCGGCCGGCGTGCGCCACGACTACCAGCTCACCCCGCGCCCGGAGGTCGTCCTGCGCGTCAACCACCGGCAGATGGGCATCGGCGGCGACAACAGCTGGGGAGCCCACACCCACGACGAGTTCAAGCTCTTCGCGAACCGCGACCACTCCTACACCTACCGGCTGCGGCCGATCAAGGACGTGACGGAAGCGACAGCCGTGTCCCGCCGCCCCACCTCGACGGAGTAGCAGAATCGACCTCGGAATCGGTCGCCGGAAACCGTGTCGTGAACGGTTTCCGGCGGTCACGGCAGCCGAGGGAAGAGGAAGCCCCCACCATGGTCGAGCTGGACGAGCGATTCGACGTCGTCGTACTCGGAGCGGGCCCCGGCGGTTACGTCGCCGCCGTCCGCGCCGCCCAACTGGGCAGGAGCGTCGCGGTCGTCGAGGAGAAGTACTGGGGCGGCGTCTGTCTCAACGTCGGCTGCATCCCCACCAAGGCCCTCCTGCGCAACGCCGAACTCGCCCACATCTTCACCCGCGAGGCCAAGACCTTCGGCATCAAGGTCGAGGGCCAGGTCACCTTCGACTACACCGAGGCGTACGCCCGCAGCCGTCGCGTCGCCGACGGCCGCGTCAAGGGCGTCCACTACCTGATGAAGAAGAACAAGATCACCGAGTTCGACGGCCGGGGCACCTTCCTCGACGCGAACACGCTCCAGGTGACCGGCCGCGACGGAGCAACGAAAGCAATCGGTTTCAGTGACTGCATCATCGCGACCGGCGCCACGCCCCGCCTGCTGCCCGGCACGCGCAAGAGCGAGCGCGTCGTCACCTACGAGGAGCAGATCCTCGCCGACGGCCTCCCCGGCTCGATCGTCATCGCGGGCGCCGGGGCCATCGGCATCGAGTTCGCGTACGTCCTGCACAACTACGGCGTGAAGGTCACGATCGTCGAGTTCCTCGACCGCGTCGCCCCGCTGGAGGACGCCGAGGTCTCCGCCGAACTCGCCCGCCAGTACCGCAAGCTGGGCATCGACGTGCTCACCTCCACCCGCGTCGAGTCCATCGACGAGTCCGGCGAGCGGGTCCGCGTCACCGTCACCGGCAAGGACGGCGCCCAGCAGGTCATCGAGACCGACAAGGTCCTCCAGGCGATCGGCTTCGCCCCGAACGTCACCGGCTACGGCCTGGAGGCGACCGGCGTACGGCTCACCGAACGCGGCGCGATCGACGTCGACGGCCGCTGCCGCACCTCCGTGCCCCACATCTACGCCATCGGCGACGTCACCGCGAAGCTCATGCTCGCGCACACCGCCGAGGCCATGGGCGTCATCGCCGCCGAGACCCTCGCGGACGCCGAGACCATGGAACTCGACTACGCGATGATCCCCCGCGCCACCTACTGCCAGCCCCAGATCGCCAGCTTCGGCTACACCGAGCAGCAAGCGCGAGAAAAGGGTTACGACGTGAAGGTCGCCAAGTTCCCCTTCACCGCCAACGGCAAGTCCCACGGCCTCGGCGACACCACCGGATTCGTCAAGCTCATCAGCGACGCCACGCACGGCGAGCTGATCGGCGGCCACCTCATCGGACCCGATGTCACCGAACTGCTCCCGGAGCTGACCCTCGCACAGCAGTGGGACCTCACCGTCCACGAGGTCGCCCGCAACGTGCACGCCCACCCGACGCTCGGCGAGGCCGTCAAGGAAGCGGTCCACGGGCTCGCCGGTCACATGATCAACATGTGACGCGCGAGGGGATCGCTACTCGGGCTCGGCAGTGTCGGTGTCGGTGTCGCTGAGCCCCAGCCGCAGATGCTCCACGTGGTACACCGCCTGGTCCAGCAACTCGGCGACATGGTGGTCGTGCAGCGCGTAGACGACGGACCGTCCGCGCCGCTCGCCGACCACCAGGCCGAGGTTGCGCAGGAGCCGCAGCTGGTGCGAGCACGCCGACTGCTCCATGCCGACCTCGGCCGCCAACTCCGTCGCGGGCAGGGGGCCTTCGCGCAGCCTCGCCAGGATCAGCAGCCGGGACGGGGTGGAGAGGGCCTGGAGGGTGGTCGCCACCTTCGCGACGTTGTCCGCGTCGAGACGCACCCGCTCCGCGGTTTCGGTGGTGACGACTCCATGACCCATGGGAGCAGTCTACCCATCACACATGAACGAATGAATGAGTCTTCATGTGTTCCTGTATGGTGGCGCGGGTGTCAGCGACCCTCGCCCCCGCCCCCGTGCGCCCCGCAACCCTCCCGCGCCGCCGCACCCGCCTGCTCGCCCTGCCCGAAGCGCGCTGGGCGCTTGCAGCAACCGTTTTCTTCGCCATTGCTCTGACGGCCGACCTCGGCGGCGGTCCGGCCTGGCTGTACGGCCCCCTCTACGCGCTCTCCTACGCCTGCGGCGGCTGGGAACCCGCCCTGGAAGGGCTGCGCGCGCTGCGGGCGAAGACCCTCGACGTCGACCTCCTGATGATCGTCGCGGCACTCGGCGCCGCCGCAATCGGCCAGGTCCTCGACGGGGCCCTGCTGATCGTCATCTTCGCGACCTCCGGCGCGCTCGAAGCGTTCGCCACCGCCCGGACCGCCGACTCCGTACGCGGCCTGCTCGACCTCGCGCCCGACACGGCGACCAGGGTCACCGACACCGGCGAGGAGACCGTCCCGGCCGCCGAACTCGCCGTCGGCGACACGCTGTTGGTGCGGCCCGGCGAGCGGATCGCCGGGGACGGCCGGGTTCTCGACGGCGTCAGCGAGGCCGACCAGGCGACCGTCACGGGGGAGTCCTTTCCCGTGGTGAAGCGGCCCGGCGACGAGGTCTACGCCGGGACCCTCAACGGCACCGGCGCGCTGCGCGTCCGCGTCGAGCGGGACCCCTCCGACTCGGTGATCGCCCGGATCGCCGGCCTCGTCGAGGAGGCGTCCCGGACCAAGGCGCCGACCCAGGTGCTCATCGAGAAGGTCGAGCAGCGGTACGCCGTGGGGGTCGTCGTCGCGACGCTCGCCGTGTTCGCCGTGCCGCTCGCGTTCGGGGCGGACCTCACGAGCGCGTTGCTGCGGGCGATGACGTTCATGATCGTCGCGTCTCCCTGCGCGGTCGTCCTCGCGACGATGCCGCCGCTCCTGTCGGCCGTCGCCAACGCCGGGCGCCACGGCGTCCTCGTCAAGTCGGCCGTCGCGATGGAGCAGTTGGGGGCGGTGGACGTCGTCGCCCTCGACAAGACGGGGACGCTGACCGAGGGTGCGCCGGAGGTGGGCGCGGTGCGGCCGGCCGCCGGGTCGGGGCTCGACGAGAGGGGGTTGCTGGCGCTGGCCGCCGCCGTGGAGTACGCGAGCGAGCATCCGCTGGCGCGGGCGATCGTGCGGGAGGCCGGGGTGCGGGGTGTGGGGGTGGCGCGGGCTGAGGGGTTCGTGGCGCGGCCCGGGGTGGGGGTCGAGGCTGTGGTGGAGGGGGCTGTGGTGCGGGTGGGGGGCGTTGGTGTGCGGGGTGGGGGTGTCGGCGGGGCGTGGGGTGAGCAGGGGGTCGAGTGGGGTGACGGTGTCGGCGGTGTGCGGGGTGAGGTGCGGGGTGAGTGGGGTGACGGCGTCGGCGGGGCGTGGGGTGAGGGGCCGGCCGGGACTCGTACGGAGGTTCCCGGGCCCGCTCCCGAAGACGGCGAAAGCGGTTGCACAACCGTCCTCGTCACCCGTGACGGGGTCCCCGTCGGGACCCTCACCCTCGTCGACCGCCTCCGTCCCGAGGCGCCGGCCGCCGTCGCCGCGCTGACCGCGCTCACCGGGGCGTCGCCCGTCCTGCTCACCGGGGACCAGGAGGGGGCCGCCGCCCGGGTGGCCGAGGCGACCGGCATCACGGACGTCCGCGCCGGTCTGCTGCCGGAGGAGAAGGTGGACGCGGTCCGCAGCCTCGGCGCGAGGGTCCTCTTCGTCGGCGACGGGGTCAACGACGCTCCTGCCCTCGCCGTCGCCCACGCGGGGGTCGCGATGGGGAAGGCCGGTTCCGATCTCGCCCTGGAGACCGCCGACGCGGTGCTCGTCCGCGACGACCTCAACGCCGTCCCCGCCGCCGTCCACCTCTCCCGCTCCGCCCGCCGCCTCGTCCGGCAGAACCTCGTGATCGCCGGGGTGTTCATCACCGGGCTCGTCCTGTGGGACCTGGTCGGTCATCTGCCGCTGCCGTTGGGGGTGGCGGGGCATGAGGGGTCGACCGTGCTGGTGGGGTTGAACGGGTTGCGGTTGCTGCGGGAGTCGGCTTGGCGGGGGTGAGGGTGGGGTGGGGGTGAGCTGTGGGGGTGCTTGGGGTGCCGGTTGGATGTTGGGGCGACGGGCGGGGGAGTGGTGCGGGGGCGGCGGGTAGAGGTGGCGGTGCGAGATTGGTGCTGAGGCGGGGGCTGGGGAATGCTTGCCGCCGAGCCGCCGAGCCGCCGAGCCGCCGAGCCGCCGAGCCGCCGAGCCGCCGAGCCGCCGCCAGGACGTCCTGAGGCCCGACTTC